>NZ_CP022961.1:1332500-1665625 GCF_002285795.1 Plantactinospora sp. KBS50 | reverse complement strand
CGGTTCCTGGGCAGCGCCGGCTGGGAGCCGGATGGCGCCGCCCGCGCGCTGGACGTGGACGACATGCTGGTTCCGCAGCTTCGGCTGCACGTCGGGGTGCCCGCCGAGACGGCCTGACCGCCGGGACTGTCGGTCCCCCGGCCTAGGCTCGGAGGACGACGGACGGCCTGGTCGAGGGAGGGTGGGGCACGGTGGCGACGCTGGCGACGGGGTCCGCGCAGGAGCGGGCCGAGCTGCGGCTGGACGAACATCGACGCGAGCTGACCGGCTTCTGCTACCGGATGCTCGGCTCACCCTTCGACGCCGAGGACGCGGTCCAGGAGACGATGGTCCGGGCCTGGCGTGGGATGGCCGGCTTCGACGGCCGGTCGAGCCTGCGCACCTGGCTCTACCGGATCGCCACGAACGTCTGTCTGGACCTGGCCCGCAGCCGGGCGCGGCGGGCGCTGCCGATGGACCTCAGCGGTCCGTCGGCGCCGGTCGAGTCGGCTGTGGGCGCACCCGCCCCGGCGGCGCAGTGGATCGCCCCGGCGCCGGACGCGGCGGTGCTTGCGGTCGACGGGGACCCGGCCGAGCTGGCGGTGGCCAGGGAGTCGATCCGGCTGGCCTTCGTGGCGGCGCTCCAGCACCTGCCGGCCCGGCAGCGGGCCGTGCTGGTGCTGCGGGACGTGCTGCGGTTCAGCGCGGCCGAGGTCGCCGGGCAGTTGGCCACCAGCGTGGCCGCGGTGAACAGCACGCTGCAACGGGCCCGCGCGACGATGGCCGCCCGGGCCGCCGACGCCGGCCCGCCGGCCACCCTCGACCCGGCCGACGTCGAGCTGCTGGACCGGTACGTCGCGGCGTTCGAGCGGTACGACATCGACGCCCTCGTCGCGCTGTTGCACGCCGACGCCATCCAGAACATGCCGCCGTTCCGGCTCTGGGTGCGCGGCGCGCACGACATCGGCCGGTTCATGCTCGGGCCGGGGCGGGAGTGCCGCGGGTCCCGGCTGGTGCGGCTGGCCGCCAACGGGGTGCCGGCGTTCGCGCACTACCGGCTCGACCCGGCCGGCGGCTACCACGCGTTCGCCATCGGCCTGGTCGAGCCGGTGGGTGGCCGGATCGCCCGGATCAGCAGCTTCGTCACGCCGCCGCTGTTCGCCGTCTTCGGGCTGCCGCAGCGGCTTCAGGCGTGGCCCGACGGCGGGCCACGCCGCCGCGCTACACCTCGTCCAGCAGGGAATCCAGGCCGACCGTGAGGCCGGGACGGTTGCGCACCGCGCGCACCGCCAGCAGCACTCCGGGCATGAAGGACGCCCGGTCGTAGGAGTCGTGCCGGATGGTCAGCGTCTCGCCGGTGGTGCCGAACAGCACCTCCTGGTGCGCCACCAGACCGGCCGCGCGGACCGAGTGCACCCGTACGCCGTCGATGTCGGCGCCACGGGCGCCCGGCAGCTCGTCCCGGGTGGCGTCCGGCATGGCGTCCCGGCCGGCCGCGGCGCGGGTCTGGGCGATGGCCCGGGCCGTGTGCGCGGCGGTCCCGGACGGCGCGTCCAGCTTGCCCGGGTGGTGCTGCTCGATGATCTCCGCGGACTCGAAGAACCGGGCGGCCCGCGCGGCGAACTGCATCATCAGCACCGCCCCGATGCCGAAGTTCGGCGCGATGACGACGCCCACGTCGGGCTTGTGCGACAGCCAGGTGCGGACCCGCTCCAGCCGCTGCTCGGTGAACCCGCTGGTGCCGACCACCACGTTGAGGCCCTGGTCGATGCACCAGTGCAGGTTGTCCATCACCACGTCGGGTGTGGTGAAGTCCACGACAACCTCGGCGGCGGCGTCGGAGGCGTTGAACAACCAGTCTCCCTGGTCGACCATGGCCACCAGCTCGAGATCCTCGGCTGCGTCGACGGCCCGGCACACCTCGATGCCCATGCGTCCGCGTGCACCCAGCACGCCGACCCGGATCGGTTCACGCTCGTCAGTCACGGGCCACAACCTATCCCAACCGGGCGCCGCGCTCGCAGCGAGCCGGGGACGATGGCCGATCAGCCGGCCGGAAAGTCCGCCGGATCGAACGGTCCCACCACGGCCAGCGACATCGGCTGGCTGAGCAGCTCGGCCGCCAGCGCGTTGACCTCCTCGACGGTCACCGCGTCCACCCTGGCCAGCAGCTCGTCCACGGCCATCAGGTCGCCGTAGAGGAACTCGCCCTTGGCCAGCCGGCTCATCCGCGACCCGGTGTCCTCCAGCCCCAGCACGTAGCCGCCCTTGGTCATGCCCTTGCCCCGGGCCAGTTCGGCGGCGGTGATGCCGTTCGCGGCCACCTCGGCCAGTCCGGCCCGGGCCAGGCCGAGCACCTCGTCCACCTTGCCCGGAGCGCATCCGGCGTAGACGGCGAACAGGCCGCCGTCGGCGTACTGGCTGGCGTACGAGTAGACCGAGTAGGCCAGGCCGCGGCGTTCCCGGATCTCCTGGAACAGCCGGCTCGACATGCCGCCACCGAGCACGTTGTTGAGCACGCCGAGCGCGAACCGCCGCTCGTCGAGCCGGCCGATGCCGGGACAGCCCAGCACCACGTGCGCCTGCTCGGTCTCCTTGTGTTCGACCACGACGCCGCCGGTGCTGACCGGGGGCGCGGGGTGGCTGGGCCGGATCGCGGCCGGCTGCGCCGGTCCGCGCTCCAGCGGGCTGCCCGCGATGGCCTGGCGCACCCGCTTGACCACCACGGAGTGCTCCAGGTTGCCGGCCGCCGCGATGACGATGGCCGGCGGGACGTACCGGCGGCGGTAGAAGTCCTGGATCTGCCGGCGGCTCAGCGGGGAGACGGTCTCCTCGGTGCCGGAGATCAGCCGGCCCAGCGGATGATCCCCGTAGAGCGCCCGGGCGAACAGGTCGTGCACCTCGTCGCCGGGCTCGTCGTCGTGCATGGCGATCTCTTCGAGGATCACCCCGCGCTCGGTCTCCACATCGGCCGGGTCGAGCACCGAGTCGGCGACCAGGTCACACATGACGTCGACCGCCAGCGGCAGGTCGTCGTCCAGCACCCGCGCGTAGTAGCAGGTGTATTCCTTGGTGGTGAAGGCGTTGGTCTCGCCGCCGACGGCCTCGATCTCGGCGGAGATGTCCAGCGCGCTCCGCCGGTTGGTGCCCTTGAACAGCAGGTGCTCCAGGAAGTGCGAGACGCCGGCCTGCGCGCCGGTCTCGTCCCGCGAGCCCACCGAGACCCAGATGCCGAACGACACGCTGCGCATCGCCGGAATCGACTCGGTGATCACCCGCAGCCCGCTGGGCAGCACGGTCCGGCGGACCGTGCCACCCAGCGGATCGCTGGTCAGGGTGCGGGTGACCGCCCGGGTCGGCGGGGTGCCGGACCCGGAAGCGGACGCACCGTTGGACGACGGAGGGGTCATCGCGATCGGTCAGCTGTGCCGGGTCCGGCGGCGCCGCTCGCCACCGTCGCCACCGCCACGCTCGCCGTCGTCGCCGCGCGGGCCGCGGTCACCGCGCTCCCGGTCACCCCGGTCGCGCGGGCCACGGTCGCCCCGGTCCCGGCCGCCGGGCCGGTCGCCCGCGCCGGCCTCCGCCGGCGCCTCGGCGCCCTCCGGACGGACCTTGTCCAGGTAGATCTTGCCCCGGGCGTCGATGTCCGCGATCTGCACCTCGACCCGGTCGCCGACGTTGAGGTGGTCCTCGACCCGCTCGACCCGCTTGCCGTCGCCCACCTTCGAGATGTGCAGCAGGCCGTCCCGGCCGGGCAGCAGCGAGATGAACGCGCCGAACGCCGCGGTCTTGACCACGGTGCCGAGGAACTTGTCGCCCAGCTTCGGCAGGGTCGGGTTGGCGATCGCGTTGATCCGCTCGACCGCCGCCTGCGCCGACGGGCCGTTGGTGGCCCCGACGTAGATCGTGCCGTCGTCCTCGATGGAGATCTCGGCGCCGGTCTCGTCCTGGATGGCGTTGATGGTCTGGCCCTTCGGCCCGATCACCATGCCGATCTTGTCGACCGGGATCTTCACGGTGGTGACCCGCGGCGCGTAGTCGGACATCTCGGCCGGAGCCTCGATGGCCCGCTGCATCACGTCCAGGATGGTGTGCCGGGCGTCGTGCGCCTGCTGGAGCGCGGCGGCCAGCACGTCCGACGGGATGCCGTCGAGCTTGGTGTCGAGCTGGAGCGCGGTGACGAACTCCCGGGTGCCGGCGACCTTGAAGTCCATGTCGCCGAACGCGTCCTCGGCGCCGAGGATGTCGGTCAGCGTCACGTACTCGGTCTTGCCCTCGACCTCGTCGGAGATCAGGCCCATCGCGATGCCGGCGACCGGCGCCTTCAGCGGCACGCCGGCGGAGAGCAGACCCAGCGTGGAGGCGCAGACCGAGCCCATCGAGGTGGAGCCGTTCGAGCCGAGCGCCTCGGAGACCTGGCGGATCGCGTACGGGAACTCCTCGCGCGAGGGCAGCACCGGGATCAGCGCCCGCTCGGCGAGCGCGCCGTGCCCGATCTCCCGCCGCTTCGGCGAACCGACCCGGCCGGTCTCCCCGGTGGAGTACGGCGGGAAGTTGTAGTTGTGCATGTAGCGCTTGGACTTCTCCGGCGAGAGCGTGTCCAGCGCCTGCTCCATGCGCAGCATGTTCAGCGTGGTGACGCCGAGGATCTGGGTCTCGCCGCGCTCGAACAGCGCCGAGCCGTGCACCCGGGGCAGCACGCCGACCTCGGCCGACAGCGGCCGGATGTCCCGCGGACCCCGGCCGTCGATCCGGACCTGCTCGCGCAGCACCCGGGCGCGTACCTCGGACTTGGTCAGCGACCGGAACGCGGCGCTGATCTCCTTCTCCCGGCCCTCGAACCGCGGCGCCAGGTCCTCGTGCAGCCGGGCCTTGATCCGGTCGAGCGCCTCCTCGCGGTCCGCCTTGCCGGCGATCTTGAGGGCCTCGGCGACCTCGGACCGGCCGGCACCGGAGACGGCCTCGAACACGTCGTCCTGGTAGTCCAGGAAGATCGGGAACTCGACCACCGGCTTGGCGGCGGCGTCGGCCAGCTCGCCCTGTGCCCGGCACAGCTCGCGGATGGCCGGCTTCGCGGCCTCCAGGCCGCTGGCCACGACCTCCTCGGTCGGCGCGGTGGCGCCGCCGGCGACCAGCGCGACGGTGTGGTCGGTGGCCTCCGCCTCGACCATCATGATCGCCACGTCGCCGTCCGCCAGCGCGCGGCCGGCGACCACCATGTCGAAGGTCGCCCGGGACAGCTCCTCGTGGGTCGGGAAGGCCACCCACTGCCCGTCCACGTGGGCCATCCGGGTGGCGCCGATCGGGCCCGAGAACGGCAGGCCGGACAGCTTGGTGGACATCGACGCGGCGTTGATCGCGACCACGTCGTACGGGTGCTGCGGGTCGAGCGCCAGGATGGTCTCGACGACCTGGACCTCGTTGCGCAGGCCCTTCACGAACGAGGGGCGCAGCGGCCGGTCGATGAGCCGGCAGGTGAGGATGGCGTCCTCGCTGGGGCGGCCCTCGCGGCGGAAGAACGAGCCGGGGATCCGGCCCGCGGCGTACATCCGCTCCTCGACGTCCACGGTCAGCGGGAAGAAGTCGAACTGCTCCTTCGGCTGCTTGCCGGCGGTGGTCGCCGAGAGCACGACGGTCTCGCCGAGCTGGGCGACGACCGAGCCGGCGGCCTGCCGGGCCAACCGGCCGGTGGAGAAGGTGATCTCACGGGTGCCGAACGCCCCGTTGTCGATCACGGCCTTGCTGTGCTGGGTGC
This sequence comes from Plantactinospora sp. KBS50, assembly GCF_002285795.1. Classification (GTDB taxonomy): domain Bacteria; phylum Actinomycetota; class Actinomycetes; order Mycobacteriales; family Micromonosporaceae; genus KBS50. The sequence goes on along the minus strand of NZ_CP022961.1, from coordinate 1,659,891 downwards.
CGAGTCGATTCTCGGTCATGGGTATTCCGTACTCCTTCGGTCGTGGGCCCACGACCTCGCCGGAGCCGCTCAGGCGGCCGGTCTTCGATCGAAGCGCCCGGGGTGCCGGTGCGGCCGGCGGCCCGGGGGCCACTACCGAGGACCGGTGCGCTGATCCGGCTCCCTTGCGGGCGGTCGCGCTGGCCCCTGTTGTTCGGTGGGACGGCAGCGGGGGGAGCGGCGGTCCGCCGCTCCCCCCGTCCGTCACCGCCGCAGGCCGAGCCGCTCGATGAGCGACCGGTAGCGGTTGATGTCCTTCTTCTGCAGGTAGTTGAGCAGCCGCCGGCGGCGGCCGACCAGCAGCAGCAGACCACGACGGCTGTGGTGGTCGTGCTTGTGCACCTTCAGGTGCTCGGTGAGGTCGGCGATCCGCTTGGTGAGCACGGCCACCTGCACCTCAGGCGAACCGGTGTCGCCCTCGACGGTCGCGTACTCCTGCCGGATCTTGCTCTTGGTGTCCTGGTCGAGCGCCATTTTCTCCCTGATTCCGTGGGTTGATGGTGAACCTCGCACCCGCGGCGTCGAGCAGGCACGCGAGGCCATCCGTCGGTCACCCGACGTCCATGCCAGGTTACCAGCTTCCGCCGGCGCCGCCCGGCAGGGGCGCGGGACCGCGGGTCAACCCGGCAGCAGGCGCCGGGTCTGGGCCACATCCTCCTCGATCTGCGCGATCAGCGGCTCCACCCCCGGTAGGTGCGCTGCTCCCGCAGGTGCGCCACGAAGTCCAGCGCCAGCCGCTCGCCGTAGAGATCGCCGCCGAAGTCCAGCACGTACGCCTCGACCCGGCGGTCCGGCCCGGAGAAGGTGGGGTTGGTCCCGATCGAGATCGCCGCCGGCAGCCGGCCGGCCGGCCCGGACCCGCCGCGGGCGGCGTCCCGGACCAGCCATCCCGCGTACACCCCGTCCGCGGGGACGGCCGCGTACCGGTGGCAGAGCAGGTTCGCGGTCGGGAAGCCCAGCTCGCGGCCCCGCTGGTCGCCGCGGACCACCACCCCGCCCAGCCGGTGCGGCCGGCCCAGCGCCGCGGCCGCCGCGGCCACGTCACCGGCATCGACGCAGGACCGGATGTACGTGGAGGAGAAGACCGTCCCGTCGTCGGCGATCAGCGGGCCGTTCTCCACGGCGAACCCGAAGGTCCGACCCAGCCGCTCCAGCAGCGGCACGTCCCCGGCCGCCCGGTGCCCGAACCGGAAGTTCTCCCCCACCACCACCAGCGCGGCGTGCAGATGCTCGACCAGGATGTCGTGCACGAACCGCTCGGCGCTCAGCCGGGAGAACTCGGGGGTGAACGGCACCACGCAGAGCACGTCCACGCCGAGTTCCTCGATCAGCTCCGCCTTGCGGCCCGGCTCGGTGAGCACGGCCGGGTGCGAGCCCGGCCGGACCACCTCGGAGGGGTGCGGGTCGAAGGTGACCACCACGGAGCGCACCCCCAGGTCGTGCGCCCGCTTGACCGTGTGCCCGATGGTCGCCTGGTGCCCCTTGTGCACGCCGTCGAAGACCCCGATCGTGACGACCGAACGTCCCCAGCCGCGCGGCACCGCCTCGTACCCCCGCCAGCGCTGCATCCCGTTTCCCTCTCCCCATCACCGTCGCCGTCGGCGCGCCGCGCCCGCCTCAGGCGGGCGCCAGCACGATCTCCGGCCGGGCCTTGCCGTCCCGCTCGCTGACGATAGCGATCAGCCGGCCGTCCGCGCCGAGCACCGCGTACGGTCCGGGGATGCCGGCCGGCGTGAGCGGACCGCCGTGCCCGAGCACCCGCTCCTCGGCCGGCTCGGCCTGGCGGACCGGCAGGAACCGGCGGGCCGCCTCGGCCGGCGCCAGCGCCACCACCGCGCCGGTCCGCTCGGCGCGTTCGGCCAGGTCCGCCAGGGTCGCCGCCTCGGCCAGGGTGAACCCGCCGACCGCGGTGCGGCGCAGCGCGCTCAGGTGGCCGCCGACCCCGAGCGCCGCGCCCGCGTCCCGGGCGATGGCCCGGATGTACGTCCCCGACGAGCAGTCCACCTCGATGTCCACCTCGACCACCGGGCCGGCGTCGCGGCGGATCGCCAGCACGGTCAACCGGGCGATCCGGACCCGCCGCGCGGCCAGCTCGACCGACTCACCCTCGCGGACCCGCTTGTACGCCCGCTGACCGTCGATCTTGATGGCGCTGACCGCGCTCGGCACCTGGTCGATCTCGCCGGTCAGCTCGGCGAAGGCGGCCCGGACCGCCGCGTCGGTGAGGTGCCCGGCCGGGGTCTCGGCCGTCATCTCCCCCTCGGCGTCGTCGGTCACGGTGGCCTGCCCCAGCCGCACGGTGGCCGTGTAGCTCTTGTCGGCGCCGATCACGTAGGTGAGCAGCCGGGTGGCCCGGCCGACGCCGAGCACCAGCACGCCGGTGGCCATCGGGTCCAGCGTCCCGCCGTGCCCCACCCGGCGGGTACGGGCCAGCCGGCGCACCCGGGCCACCACGTCGTGCGAGGTCATCCCGGCCGGCTTGTCCACCACGATCAGTCCATCGGCGTCCACGGTGCCCCAGCCTGCCAGACGCGGTCGGGACGACGCGAAAGCCCGTCCCGCGATCCACGCCCTACCGGCTCACGTACCGCGCGAGGTGCTCACCGGTGAGCGTGCCGCGGGCCGCGACCAGGTCCGCCGGGGTGCCCTCGAAGACCACCCGGCCACCGTCGTGGCCGGCACCGGGGCCGAGGTCGATGATCCAGTCGGCGTGGGCCATCACGGCCTGGTGGTGCTCGATCACGATCACCGACTTGCCGGCGTCGACCAGCCGGTCGAGCAGGCCGAGCAGCTGTTCCACATCGGCGAGGTGCAGACCGGTGGTCGGCTCGTCGAGCACGTAGATGCCGCCCTTCTCGGCCATCCGGGTGGCCAGCTTGAGCCGCTGCCGTTCACCGCCGGAGAGGGTGGTGAGCGGCTGGCCGAGCCGCAGGTAGCCGAGGCCGACGCTGGCCAGCCGCTCCAGGATGGTGTGCGCCGCCGGGGTGCGCGCCGGACCCGGGCCGAAGAACTCCGTGGCCTCGGCCACCGGCATGGCGAGCACCTCGCTGATGTCCCGGCCGCCGAGGTGGTGTTCCAGCACCGCGGCCTGGAACCGCTTCCCGCCGCACTCCTCGCAGGTGACGGCCACGCCGGCCATCATCGCCAGGTCGGTGTAGATGACCCCGGCGCCGTTGCAGGTGGGGCAGGCGCCCTCGGAGTTGGCGCTGAACAGCGCCGGCTTCACCCCGTTGGCCTTCGCGAACGCCTTGCGGATCGGGTCCAGCAGCCCGGTGTACGTCGCCGGGTTGCTCCGCCGCGAGCCGCGGATCGCCGTCTGGTCGACCGACACCACCCCGTCCCGGGGCGACACCGAGCCGTGGATCAGGGAACTCTTGCCCGAACCCGCCACCCCGGTGACCACGACCAGGACGCCGAGCGGGATGTCCACGTCGACGTCGCGCAGGTTGTTCCGGCTGGCGCCGCGCACCTCCAGCAGGCCGGTACGGCTGCGGACGGTCGGCTTGAGGGCGGCCCGGTCGTCCAGATGGCGCCCGGTGACCGTGTCGCTGGCCCGCAGTCCCGCCACGGTGCCCTCGAACATCACCTCGCCGCCGGCCGACCCGGCGCCCGGACCGAGATCGACGACGTGGTCGGCGATGGCGATCAACTCCGGCTTGTGCTCCACCACGAGCACGGTGTTGCCCTTGTCCCGCAACTGGCGCAGCAGGCCGTTCATCCGCTGGATGTCGTGCGGGTGCAGGCCGATGGTCGGCTCGTCGAAGACGTACGTGACGTCGGTCAGCGACGACCCGAGGTGCCGGATCATCTTGGTGCGTTGCGCCTCGCCGCCGGAGAGGCTGCCCGCGGGCCGGTCCAGACAGAGGTAGCCCAGGCCGATCTCCACGAAGGATTCGAGCAGGTGGTGCAGGCCGGCGCGCAGCGGCGCCACCGACGGCTCGGCCAGGTCCCGGACCCAGTCGGCCAGGTCGCTGATCTGCATGGCGCAGACGTCGGCGATGTTCCTGCCGCCGATCCGGGACGACCGGGCCGCCTCGGACAGCCGGGTTCCGGCGCAGTCGGGGCAGGTCGTGAAGGTCACGGCCCGCTCCACGAAGGCACGGATGTGCGGCTGCAACGAGTCCTTGTCCTTCGACAGCATCGACTTCTGGATCTTCGGGATCAGCCCCTCGTACGTCAGGTTGATCCCCTCGACCTTGATCTTGGTCGGCTCCTTGTGGAGCAGGTCGCGCAGTTCCTTCTTCGTGTACCGGCGGATCGGCTTGTCCGGGTCGAAGAGGCCGCAGCCGCGGTAGATCCGGCCGTACCAGCCGTCCATGCTGTAGCCGGGGATGGTGAGCGCGCCCTCGTTGAGCGACCTGCTCTCGTCGTACAGGGCGGACAGGTCGAAATCGGTGACCGAGCCCATGCCCTCGCAGCGCGGGCACATCCCGCCGGTGATGCTGAAGCTGCGCCGCTCCCGGGTGGTGGTGCCGCCCCGCTCGACGGTGACCGCCCCCGCGCCGGAGATCGAGGCGACGTTGAACGAGAACGCCTGCGGCGACCCGATGTACGGCCGGCCGAGCCGGCTGAACAGGATCCGCAGCATGGCGTTGGCGTCGGTGGCCGTGCCGACCGTGGACCGCGGGTTGGCCCCATCCGCTCCTGGTCGACGAGGATCGCCGTGGTCAGCCCCTCCAGCACGTCGACCTCCGGCCGGGCCAGCGTCGGCATGAAACCCTGCACGAAGGTGCTGTAGGTCTCGTTGATCAGTCGCTGCGACTCGGCGGCGATCGTGCCGAACACCAGCGAACTCTTGCCGGAGCCGGAGACGCCGGTGAACACGGTCAACCGGCGCTTCGGGATCTCGATGCTGACGTCCTTGAGGTTGTTCTCCCGCGCGCCGTGCACCCGGATCAGGTCGTGGCTGTCGGCGGCGTGCCCGGACGCCGGGTTGTCGGTCCTCGTGGCCCTGCTCACAGTTCCTCCACCTTCTGCCGGGTACCAGGTCCGGCCGGCCGGACCTGGTCCACCCTCATCGGTCCTGAAGCAGCCCGAGGACGTTGCCGTCGGGGTCGGTCACGGTGGCCACCAGCCGCCCCTCGCCGACGTCGTGCGCCGGCTCCCGCACGGTGGCTCCCGCGGCGGTCACCTCGGCCAGCTTGGCCTCGATGTCCGGCACGTGCCAGTAGGCCACCGGGCCGGTCATGCCCTGCGGTCCGCCGCCCGGCACCAGCCCGATCTGCTGGCCCGCGGCGTCGAAGCCGACATAGTACGGCGAGTCGGTCTGCGGTGCGGTGCCGAGCAGCGCGGCGTACACCGCCTTGGCCGCCGCCAGGTCGGAGACGGGATGCAGCACGGTCCGGATACCCAGGGTGGACGGGTCGCCCATGATCGCTCCTTGATGATCTGCGGAACGGCCCGCCCGAGCGGCGACGCCGTGGCCCTCACGCTAACCGCGGCGCCGTGACCGGCGCTTCTTCAATCCTGACCGGTCCGCCCGGCCCGCACCCGGGAACCGTCACCGGGTCGCGCCGGTCACCGCCCAGCGGCCGGAGCGCAGCCGCAGCAGCAGGGCCGCCAGCCGTACCACCACGAACAGCGTGAGGCCGGCCCAGATGCCGCCGAGACCGAGATCGAGCGCGTACCCGATCCAGATGGCCGGAAGGAACGCCCCGAGCGCCGCCACGATGGTCAGGTCCCGCAGGTACCGTACGTCGCCCGCGCCGATGAGCACGCCGTCGAGGGCGAAGACCACGCCGGCCAGCGGCTGCATGGCCGCGAGCCACGGCCAGGCGATCACTGCCTGCGCCCGCACCTGCGGGTCGGTGCTGAACCAGCCCGGCACCACGCCGGCGCCCGCCGCGAGCAGCACGGCGAACACCACCCCGCAGAGCCCGCCGGCGACCGCGAGGCCGCGGGCCAGCCGGCGGGCCTGGGCCGCGTCCCCGGCGCCGAGGGCCGAACCCACCAGCGCCTGCGCCGCGATGGCCAGCGCGTCGAGAACCAGCGCCGTGAAGAACCAGAGCTGGACCGCGATCTGGTGGGCGCCCACCACGGCCGCACCGAACCGGGCGGCCACGGTGGTCGCGGACAGGAAGCTGGCCTGGAAGGCGGCGCCGCGGACCAACAGGTCCCGGCTGAGCGCGAGTTGCCGGCGGATGACCGCCGGCCGGGGGCGCAGCGGCACCCGCTCGGCGAGCAGGGCGGAGCCGAACAGCAGCCCGGACAGCGTCTGCGCGACGGCGTTGGCCACCGCGGAGCCGAGCAGGCCCAGGCCGGCGGGATAGACCAGCAGCGGGCAGAGCACGGCCGACAGCAGGTTCGGGGCGAGCACGAAGTACAGCGGCCGGCGGGTGTCCTGGATGCCGCGCAACCAGCCGTTGCCGGCCGCCGCGAGCAGCAGGCCGGGGGCGCCGAGCGCGGCCACCCGCAGCCAGGTCGCGGTGGCCGAGGCCACCGGCCCCGGACCGCCGGCGAGCATCCGGGCGAGCGGACCGGCGGCCGCCTCGATGACCAGGACGGCAAGCAGTCCGGCGCAGAGCGCGAGCCAGGAGGACTGCACGCCCTCGGCCACGGCGGCCGTGCGGTCCCCCGCGCCGTACAGCCGGGCGGCCCGGCCGGTCGTCCCGTACGCGACCACCGTGCCGAGCCAGGCGGCGATGGTCAGCACCGAGCCGCCGAGGCCGAGCGCGGCCAGCGAGACGCTGGTGAGGTGCCCCACGACGGCCGTGTCGACGAGGACGTACAGCGGCTCGGCGGCCAGCACCACCAGCGCGGGGAGGGCGAGCGCGGCGATCCGCCGGGCACCGGGCCGGCCGTACGGCTCGGCGAGCGCGCTGGGCGGGTTCACGAGGCACGATGGTGGCACGTCCCGTAAGGGACGCAAATCTACTGGCTACTTACAGCGCGAGCCCCGCCGTCGGCGCTCACCGCCGACGGCGGGGACCTCGGGTCACTGCCGGGTGTCCATCGACGTCTGGAGCGCCTTGCGGGCCTGCTCGCGGGCGTCGTCGGCGGCGGTGTCGGGCTTCGGCTTGCTGGCCATGTGGCTGTTCCTTCCAGGGTGCGTCGAGCCGGGCCGGCTCAACGCTGGCGGTCTGCTGAACGCCCTCCGGCTGGCCCCGGGATCGCCGGGATGAGAAGCGGAGGCAGCGTGACCCCGGGTCGGTCTGACCCTGGAGGCAGCTCGGTGGCTCGGTGGCCACCTGCGCGACCCGGAATCGCCGGGTCACGTATCGCGACGTACCCAAATTATCGTTCAGGTAGCCCGCTCGCCCACGGTTCCCGTCATGCGGGACGCGTCCCACCAGATGCGAAAGCCCTCCGCCGAACGGCGCCGACCGGCGCCCGCGTACCCCGGACCGCGTCGATCGCGCCGGCCCGGATCAACTCAGCGCGCGAAGAAGTGCCAACCGACCCACCACCAGAAGCCGAACAGTCCGATCCGGCCGACCGGCACCGAGCCGACCTCGTACCGCATCACGTACGCGCAGGCCTCGCCCAGGGTCGGAATCCGGGAACCCTCCCGGCGCGCCGCCCACTCCACGGCGGCGAACAGCAGCAACGCGATCAGGAAGCCGGCGATGGCAACGGCACGCAGGCTCATCGGCGCACCAGTCCCCAGAACGCGCAGAGCCAGCCGAAGTAGCCGGCCGACCTGGCCAGCTCGTGATCCAGCACCGGATCGGCGAGCCGGGAGAAGGTCGGGAACTCGTCACCGGACCCGAACGCGAAGGTGGCGCCCTCACACACGCCGAAGACCGCGACCGGCAGCACCCACCATATGACGCCCGGCCCCACCGGCCGGCCGGGCCGGCGCGGTACCCGGTGCGACAGGCCGAACCAGATCAACGCCCCACCCGTACCGATGGTGTAGAGGTTCGCCTGCATCGAGAAGGAGGGGAAGCTTCCGCCAACCAGCGACAGGACGACCAGCACCGGCACCGACACCGCGGGCCTGTCCCAGGCCCGCGGCGCCGCCGTGACCATTTCCGAGGGCTGCTCCATCCCTCGATTGTCCCCGCCGATCACGCTGGGCCGAAAGGGAAATACACCCCGGAGTTACCCCTGATCCTCGCCCTGGTCAGCGCCGAGGGCCGCCGGCAGCCGCCCCCGGATCGCCGCCACCACCTCGTCCACCGCGCCCCGCCCGGTGAATCCGGCGGCCAGCCGGTGCCCACCGCCACCCAGCGCCAGCGCGACCTGGCTGACGTCCACGGCGCCCTTGCTGCGCAGCGACACCGCCCACTCCCGCTCACCCACCTGCTTCAGCAGGCAGCTGACGTCGGCCTCGGCGGTGCACCGGATCGGGTCGATGAGCGGTTCGAGCACGTACGGGCGCTGGTCGTGCCGGTCCAGGTCGGCCAGCGTCGCGTACGTCCAGACCAGGCCGAGCCCGCCCGCGGCGGCGGGCTCCAGACACGTCCGGGAGAGCACATCGGCGTGCAGCCGGAGCGCCCCGTACGGCCGGGTGTCGAAGATCCGCCGGGATATCTCACCCGGGCGCAGCCCGGTGGCCAGCAGCCGGGCGGCCAGCTCGTGCACGGCCGGCGTGGTGGCGTCGAACCGGAACGAGCCGGTGTCGGTGGAGAGCGCGATGTAGAGGCACTCCGCGATCGACGCGTCCAGCGGCACCCCGAGCCGGGAGAGCAGTTCCTCCGCCACCACCGAGGTGGCCGCGGCGGCCGGATCCACCAGCTGGACGTCCCCGAAACCGGTGTTGGAGGCGTGATGGTCCAGCACCACCGTCACCGGCCGGCGCACCCGCACCAGCAGGTCGCCCAACCGGGACTCGCTGGCGGCGTCGAAGCAGATCACGATGTCCGCCTCGGCGCCGGCCTGATCGGCCGGCACCAGCAGCTCCCGGCCGGGCATGCCGGACAGCGGCTCGGGCACCTCGAACAGCCCCGGGAATGTCGCGACCACCCGGGTGAACCCGAGCTTGCGCAGGCCCAGCCCGAAGCCGAGCATGCTGCCCAGGGCGTCGCCGTCCGGGTTGACGTGGCAGATCAGCAGCACCCGCGCGGTGGGCGGCAGCGCCCGCACCGCGGCGACCGCCGCGGCCCAGTCGGCCTGCGCCGGGCCACCCACGGCGCGCGGCGCCGGCACCTCGACCGTTGTCGGCGCCCCGGCCGTTGTCGGCGCCTCGGCCGCACCGGTCACGGCCGGTCCCCGCCCCACTGGTCGGCCCGGCCGTTGCCGGTCGGCCGGTCCACCGGAACCTCGTACGTCCCACCGGCCTCGTACGCCTCGTCCGCGGCCCGGATCTCGTCGGTCTCCTCGTCGGCGTCGGCGCCCACGCCGGCGTGCGCACCGGTCGGCAGCCCCGCCTCGCCGTCCGAATCGTCGACGTCGTCGGCGTCGACCCGGTACGGCTGGGCGTCGCCCGCGTACTGCGCTCCGGCCGCCTGGCGCTGCACCTCGGCGTCGGCGTGCCGCGCCGCCGTCAACAGGTCGTCGATGTGCTTGGCCTGGTCCTGCACGTTGTCCAAAACGAAGGTCAGGGTCGGCGAGTGGCGCAGTCCCAGCGCCTTGCCGACCGTGCTCCGCAGCATGCCCTTGGCGCTGTCCAGCGCCGCGGCGGTGGACGCCTGGGCGGCGGCGTCGCCGAGCACCGTGTAGAAGACCGTGGCGTCCCGGAGATCCGCGGTGATCCGGGCGTCGGTGATGGTGATCATTCCGAGCCGCGGGTCCTTGATCTGGGTACGCACCACCGAGGCCACCAGCTCCCGCACGCGCTCCGCGTGCCGGCGTACCCGGGCCGGATCCGTCATTTCGCACCTCCACCGCGTCCTGCGCGCGGGCCACCCCGCCGACGGCGGAACCGACCCGACCAACGTCTGGAAACACTACCCGTGACGGACGATCCGCCGCGCGGCCCTCCACCCGCTCCGGCCAGGACCGGCGCGCCTTCCGCTCCGCCGCCTCGACCGGGGCGACAGGGGATTCTCAATCCTGCGGGCCGTACAGCCGGCGACGGACCGAGAGCAGTTCGACCTCGGGACGGCCGGCGACCAGCCGCTCGCAGGAGTCCAGCACCTCGCGGACGTGGCCGGTCTCGGCCGCCACCACCGCCACGGCCAACTGGCTGCGGCCGTGCAGGTCCAGGTCGCCGACCTCGGCGGCCGAGACCTCGAAGCGGCGCAGCGCCGCCACGATCGGCCGGACGTAGGACCGCTTGGCCTTCAGCGAGCGGGAGTCGGCGGGAAGCAGCAGATCAAACAGCGCGGTTCCGGTGTACACGGCCGGAAAGGGTACGCCGCGCCACGGTGCGGATCATCCGGTTTTCCGGCCCGACCCGCCGGGCGTCCCGGCCGGATGGGCCCGGATGTTCGACGGCGCCAGCGGCAGCGCGTACCCGGTCACCGGGGGAATCGGCGCACCGCCGGAAGCGGAACGGCCGGACCCCGTTCGGGGTCCGGCCGTCCGCATCGCCGCGCGTCAGGCGCGCGGCTTCTCGCGCATCTCGAAGGTCTCGATCACGTCACCGACCTGAATGTTGTTGTAACCAGTCAGGGTCAGACCGCACTCGAAGCCCTCGCGTACCTCGGTGGCGTCGTCCTTGAACCGCTTGAGCGAGCTGATCGTGAGGCTGTCCGCCACGACCGCGCCGTCCCGCAGCAACCGCGCCTTGGCGTTGCGGCGGATGAGGCCGGACCGGACGATACAACCCGCGATGTTGCCCACCTTGGAGGACCGGAACACGTCCCGGATCTCCGCGGAGCCGAGTTCGACCTCTTCGTACTCGGGCTTGAGCAGCCCCTTGAGCGCGGCCTCGATCTCCTCCAGGGCCTGGTAGATCACGGTGTAGTACCGGATCTCCACGCCTTCGCGGTCGGCGATCTCCCGGACCTTGTTGGCGGCCCGGACGTTGAAGCCGATGATCGTGACCGCCTCGGACGAGGCGCTCGCGAGCATGACGTCGCTCTCGGTGATCGAGCCGACGCCCCGGTGGATGATCCGAAGCTGGACCTCCTCGGGGATGTCGAGCTTGAACAGCGCGTCCTCCAGGGCCTCCACCGAACCGGAGACGTCGCCCTTGAGCACCAGGTTGAGCGAGGTCTTCTCGCCCTCCTTGAGCTGCTCCATGAGCGTCTCCAGGGTGGCCCGCCCGCGGGAGTTGGCGAAGCTCGCCGCCCGCCGCCGCGCCTGCCGCTGCTCGGCGATCTGCCGCACCGTGCGGTCGTCCTCGGCCGCCAGGAAGGTGTCCCCGGCGCCCGGCACGGTGGTCAGACCCAGCACCATCACCGGGCGGGACGGACCCGCCTCGGGGACCTGCTGGCCGTTCTCGTCGAGCATGGCCCGGACCCGTCCGTGCGCCCCACCGGCGACGATCGAGTCGCCCGCCCGCAGGGTGCCCTTCTGGACCAGCACCGTCGCCACGGCACCGCGCCCCTTGTCCAGGTGCGCCTCGATGGCCACGCCCTGCGCCGGCCCGTCGGTCGGCGCGGTCAGCTCCAGCGACGCGTCGGCGGTCAGCAGTACGGCCTCAAGCAGCTCGTCGATGCCGATGCCGGGCTTGGCCGCCACGTTCACGAACATCGTCTCGCCGCCGTACTCCTCGGCGACCAGCCCGTACTCGGTCAGCTGCTGGCGGACCTTGTCCGGGTTGGCCTCCGGCTTGTCGACCTTGTTGACCGCCACCACGATCGGCACGTCGGCCGCCTTGGCGTGGTTGAGCGCCTCGATGGTCTGCGGCATGACACCGTCGTCGGCCGCCACCACGAGGATCACGATGTCGGTCACCTGCGCACCACGGGCACGCATGGCGGTGAACGCCTCGTGACCCGGGGTGTCGATGAAGGTGATCGCCCGGTCCACGCCGTCGTGCGGCACCCGCACCTGGTAGGCACCGATGTGCTGGGTGATGCCGCCGGCCTCGCCGGCCACCACGTTCGCCTTGCGGATCGCGTCGAGCAGCTTGGTCTTACCGTGGTCGACGTGACCCATGACGGTCACCACCGGCGGCCGGCTGACCAGCCGCTCCTCGTCCACCTCGGCGTCGAGGTCGATGTTGAACTGCGCGAGCAGCTCCCGGTCCTCGTCCTCCGGGCTGACGATCTGCACGTCGAAACCGAGGTGCTCACCCAGCAGCAGCAGGGTGTCGTCGGAGCACGACTGGGTCGCGGTCACCATCTCGCCCAGGTTGAACATCTCCTGGACCAGCGAACCCGGGTTGGCGTTGATCTTGTCGGCGAAGTCCGACAGCGAGGCGCCCCGGGACAGCCGGACCACCTGACCGCTGCCCCGGGGAGCGCCCGAGGACATGGTCGGCGCCGACAGGTTGTCGAACTCCTGTCTGCGCTGCTTCTTGGACTTGCGACCGCGGGTCGGCTTGCCGCCCGGACGCCCGAAGGCACCCGCGGCGCCGCCACCGCGGCCACGACCGCCACCGCCCGGTCGACCGGCGCCACCGGCCGGGGCACCGGGACGGAAGCCGCCGCCACCGCCGCCACCGCCAGGTCCGCCGCGGTAGCCACCGCCACCGCCGCCGCCACCACCGGGACCGCCGCGGTAGCCACCGCCACCGCCGCCGCCACCACCGGGACCGCCGCGGTAGCCACCGCCGCCGCCACCGGGACGACCGGCGCCACCGGGACGACCGGCGCCACCGGGACCGCCGCCGGGGCGACCCGGGCGCTGGCTCGGCATGGACGCCGGGCTGGGCCGCGGCGGCATGGAGGCGGGGCTGGGCCGCGGCGGCATGGAGGCCGGGTTGGGCCGCGGGCCACCGCCCGAGGCCGCCGGGCGCTGGCCGCCGGAGCTGATGCCGAACGGGTTGTTGCCACCCCGGGCCGGCGGGCGGGCGCCGGAGCGGCCCTGGCCACCCTGAGCGCCGGTACCCGGACCGGGTCGGTTGGCCGGACCCGGTCGGGGCGTCATGGTCCCCGGGCCGGGCTTGGGACGCGGCGCGCCGCCGTCGGCCGGTGGCTCCCGGCGGACGGTCTCGCGCTGCTGCTGGCGGGCAGCCTGCGCGGCCTTGACGGCCGCCTCCTGCTCCGCCTTCAGCGCGGCGGCACGCGCCTCCGCGGCCGCCACCTCGATGTCGTGCGCGCTCGCCGGCTTGGCCACCGGGGTGGCCGGCTGCGGCGGGCCGGGGACGGGTCCCTTGGGTCGGGCCGTCGGCGGGGTCGGCGCGGCCGGCCGACGCGGCGGGCCGGGCCGGGCCGCGATCCGCGGTTCCGCGGGACCGGGCCGGGGCGCGGCCGGGGGTGGCGTCGGCGTCGGCGCTGGCGCCGACGTGCTTGGCGCCCCGCCGGGCGGGGACGCCACGAAGGCGTTACGCAGCCGCCGGGCGACGGGCGCCTCGACGGTACTGGACGCGGATTTGACGAACTCGCCCATCTCCTTGAGCTTGGCGAGTACGGTCTTGCTCTCGACCCCGAGCTCTTTGGCTAGCTCGTGTACGCGGGCCTTGCCTGCCACTGCACTCCTCACTCCGAGGTCGTGCGGGCAGCACCCGCAGCGACCTCACTCGTGCACTTGAAGCCTGGTCATTTCTGGGACTTCATCGTGTGCTCATGTCGGTCTGCCTACCTTGCTTGCGACCCGCGTCCGGTCAGGGTGACCGGACGTCGGGGGTGACGCTTCGATGTGCCTCGCCAGCCCATCGGTGTCGGGAACTCCACCGATTCGCAACGCCCGCCCGAAGGCGCGACGCCGCTGGGCGAGCGCGAGACAAGCCGGGTCCGGATGCAGATGCGCCCCCCGACCCGGCAGTCGGCGGTCCGGATCGGGCCGGAGAACGTGATCGCCCTCCACACCGACCGCAGTGAACCGCAGTAACTCCTGGACGGACGCACGCTGACGGCAACCCACACAGGTGCGCACCGCCCGCGTCCGTCGTACCACTGAGAAAGTTTACCCCTACCCGGCCGAGATCGCTCCGCCCGGTTCGGGTACGTGATCAGCGTTGCTTCGCGCGGCGGCCGGCGAGGGCCCATTTCCGGTGTCGGTATCCGACCGGATGTCGATCCGCCAACCGGTCAGTCGGGCAGCAAGACGGGCGTTCTGCCCTTCACGCCCGATCGCCAACGAAAGCTGGAAATCGGGCACGGTCACCCGGGCCGTCCGGTTCGCGGCGTCCACCACCTCGACCCGCAACGCCTTGGCCGGCGACAGCGCATTGCCGACAAACGCCGCGGGATCGTCCGACCAGTCGATGATGTCGATCTTTTCGCCGTGCAACTCGCTCATCACGGCCCGGACCCGCTGGCCCATCGGCCCGATGCAGGCGCCCTTGGCGTTCACCCCCGGCACGGTGGACCGCACCGCGATCTTGGTGCGGTGGCCCGCCTCCCGGGCGATGGCCGCGATCTCCACGGTGCCGTCGGCGATCTCCGGCACCTCCAGTGCGAACAGCTTCTTCACCAGGTTCGGATGCGACCGGGACAGGGTGATCTGCGGGCCGCGGAAGGTCTTCGCCACGTGCACGACCACGCAGCGCAACCGCTGGCCGTGCTCGTACCGCTCACCCGGCACCTGCTCGGCCTGCGGCAGGACCGCCTCCAGCTTGCCCAGGTCGACGCTGACGATGCCCTTCTCGCTGCGCGCCTCGTGCGCCTGGACGACGCCGGTGACCAGATCACCGTCCCGGCCGGCGTACTCGCCGAAGTGCACCTCGTCGGTGGCCTCGCGCAGGCGTTGCAGGATGACCTGCTTGGCGGTCATGGCCGCGATCCGGCCGAAGTCGTGCGGGGTGTCGTCCCACTCCCGGGTCACCGCGCCGTCGGCATCGATCTCCTGGGCGAACACGGATGCCGCGCCCGTCTTGCGGTCGATCTCGACCCGGGCGTGCGTCTGCGCGCCCTCGGTATGCCGGTACGCGGTCAGCAACGCGGTCTCGATGGCCGCGAGGATGGTTTCGAACGGGATCTCCCGCTCGCGCTCCAACGCGCGCAGCGCCGCGAGGTCGATGTTCACCTCTCCTCGTCCTCCACATCCTCATCGTCGAAATCGTCGAACTCAGCCGACTCGTCGGCGTCGTCGGCGTCATCCAGCCGGGTGAACTCCACCTGCACCCGGCCCGGCCCCAGGTCCGGATAGCTCCATCGCGCCGGCTCGCCCGCCACGTCGATGGTCACCCACTCGTCGTCGGCGGCCAGCACCCGACCGGTGATCTGCCGGTCCCGCCCGGACGACTCCGCCCCGGACGACTCCGCCTCCGCCTCCGGCACCGCGCCCGCGCGCTGGGCCGGCAGGGCGCCGGGCACGCGCACGGTGACCCGGACCAGCCGGCCGACGTTGCGCCGCCAGTGCCGGGGCAGGGTCAGCGGACGGTCCACACCCGGCGAGCTGACCTCCAACTGGTACTCGCCGGCCAGCAGGTCGCCGCCGGTCTCCTCGGCGCGGTCCAGCGCCTTGGAGACGTCCCGGGACACCTCCGCCACCGCGTCCAGGCTCACCCCGGCATCGCCGTCCACGATCACCCGTACCACGTGCCGGCGGCCGGCCCGGGAAAGCGAGACGTCCTCCAGGTCGTACCCGGCGGCCGCGACCACCGGCTCGATCACCTCGCGGAGCCGCTGCCGCCGCGCCGGCAGGTCCGCCCGCGGCCGGTCGCCGCGCGGACCGTCGCCGGTCCGCGGCCGGTCTCCCGAGCGGGTACGCGCCGGACGCGGGCCGCCCGACGACCGGCCCGAGGCGCGGCCACGTTGCGTCATCCCCCCGCACCCCTTCCGTGATCGTGGAACCCTCGTCGGGCAGCCAGGCCAGTACGCCACCGGGCATGTGCGCTCGGCGGCTGCGCAGAGCGTAACGCGCTGGCCGGCCGACGGCCCCGTCGGCGCACCGACTCGTCCCGGCCACGGGCGGTAGCGGAACGTCCGGGTGGCCTGACCCGGGACGGCCCGCCCGGACGGCCGCACCCGATCTTGCAGTTCGGGCCGGTTCTCACCACGCCCACGCCCCGGCTCGGCGCCGATCGGGGCGGCGCCGGAAACGACCGCTCCCGGCGCGTCGCTCCCGGCGCGTCGGCACGGTGTCGGCCGCCCGGCCTGGCGCCGCCATCCACGCGAACCGCCGGACCCGCCGGCCGGTCGCGTTGCCATGAACATACTCGGTATGCATACTCCGTATCTATGTCCATCCGACACGGCCTGCTCGCGCTGCTCGAGCGCGGGCCCATGCACGGCTACCAGCTCCGCGCGAGCTTCGAGGACTCCACCGGCGGCACCTGGCCGCTGAACATCGGGCAGGTCTACAGCACCCTCGCCCGGCTGGAACGCGACGGACTGGTCCGGCAGTTGCCCGACACCGACGGCACGCAACGGCCGTACGAGATCACCGACGCCGGCCGCGCGGACCTGACGCTCTGGTTCACCAGCCCGCTCGGCCGCGACGAACGCCCCCGCGACGAACTCGCGATCAAACTCGCGCTCGCCGTCGCGACCCCCGGCGTCGACGCCGGCGCCGTCATCCGCACCCAACGCACCGCGACCATGCGCACGCTCCAGGAACTCACCCGGCTCAAGTCCCGGGCCGCCACGCCGGCCGAGCTGGCCTGGCTGCTGGTCCTGGACTCCATGCTGTTCCAGGCCGAGGCGGAGATCCGCTGGCTGGACCACTGCGAAACCACCCTGGCCCGGCGCCGGCCGACCGGCACCGCGGCGGGGTCCGCGCCGCCCGCGGACCCGGACGGGGCCGCCGGCACCGACGCCGACGCCGCAACGGAGGTACGCCGGTGAGCGCCGCGGACCCGACCACGCCCACCGCGGCCGCCGCGCCCGCCCCGGTGCTCGACCTGCGGGACGTGCACCGCACCCACGGCCGAGGTCCCGCCGCCGTGCACGCGCTGCGCGGGGTGAGCCTCACGGTCCGGCCAGGGGAACTCGTGGCCGTGATGGGACCCTCCGGGTCCGGCAAGTCCACCCTGTTGAACCTGGCCGGCGGCCTGGACGCGCCCACCCGGGGCGAGGTGCGGGTCAACGGACGCACCCTCGGCTCGCTCGACCGGCGGCAGCTCGCCCGGCTCCGCCGCCGCGACGTCGGGTACGTGTTCCAGGACCTGAACCTGCTGCCCAGCCTGACCGCCGCGGAGAACGTGGCGCTGCCGCTGGAACTGGACGGGATGCGGGTACGGCGGGCTCGGCGACTCGCCGTCGCCGCCCTCGCCGAGCTGGACCTGGCCGACCTCGGTCCCCGGTTCCCGGACGACCTGTCCGGCGGCCAGCAGCAACGGGTGGCCATCGCCCGTGCCCTGGTCGGTGACCGGCGGCTGGTGCTCGCCGACGAGCCGACCGGCGCGCTCGACTCGCAGACCGGTGAGGCGGTGCTGCGGCTCCTGCGGACCCGGATCGACGCGGGCGGGGCCGGTTTGCTGGTCACCCACGAGGCCCGGCACGCCGGCTGGGCCGACCGGGTGGTGTTCCTGCGGGACGGTTGCATCGTGGACACCTCCGGCCCGCTGACCGGCCCCGAACACCTGCTCCCGGCGGCGGACCGGTGAACGGCTGGTTCACCGGCTGGCGTACCGCGTTGCGGATCGCCGCCCGGGAGAGCCGGCGCTCGCGCGGCCGCAGCGCCCTGGTGCTCGCGATGATCGCGCTTCCGGTGCTCGGCCTGAGCTTCGCCGCCGCGAGCTACGACATGTTCCGGCTCACCCCGGACGAGACGGCCAACCGCCGGTTGGGAACGGCGGACGCCCTGGTCCAGTGGCTCAGCGACGGTCCGGTGAACCAGGACCCGGCGGGGGACGGCTACAGCTTCGACGGCCGGCCGCGGCGCTCCGCCACCTCGGCCGAACTGCTCGCGGCGCTGCCGGCCGGCAGCCGGGTCAGCCCGGTGGTGCAGCAGACCTGGCCGCGGCTGCGCACCGCGGCCGGCGTCGGCACGGTGGCGGTCCGCGGGCTGGACCTCGCCGACCCGCTCACCCGCGGGCTGGCCACGGTGTTGACCGGACGTGCCCCGGCCGGCCCCGGGGAGGCCGTGCTGAGCGTGCCGGCGGAACGCCGGCTCGGCGTCCGGATCGGCGACCCGGTGGAGCTGGCCGACGGCTCCCGCCGGTGGACCGTCGTCGGCACGGTCGAGACGCCGGACAACCTCCGCGAGGTGCTGGTGGTGCCGCCGGCCAGCATCCGGGACGGCGTGCTGGGCACCGATTTCTTCCCGGCCTGGCTGGTGGACACCCCGGCCCCGGTCGACTGGGCGCAGGTCCGCCGGCTCAACGCCGAGGGCATGGCGGTGACCTCCCGGGCGGTGCTGCTCGATCCGCCCCCGGCGAGCCAGCTCGCGATGCCCCCGCAGACCGGTTCCGGCGCCGTCGACGAGCTGAGCATCGGCGTCCTGATCGGCGGGCTCGCGGTGCTGGAGGTGGTGCTGCTCGCCGGACCGGCCTTCGCGGTCGGTGCCCGCCGGCGGCGCCGGGAACTCGCGCTGCTGGCCGCGAACGGCGGCACCCCGGGCCACCAGCGACGGCTGGTGCTGGCCGACGGGGTGGTGCTGGGGCTTGCCGGCGCGATGCTCGGGATCGTCCTCGGGGTGGCGCTCGCGATCTCGGTGCGCCCGCTGGTCGAGGAGCACATGGCGCACAGCCGGGCCGGCGGGTACCGGGTCTTCCCGCTGGCGCTGCTCGGCATCGCCGCGCTGGCCGTGGCCACCGGGGTGCTCGCCGCGCTGGTGCCGGCGGTCACCGCCGCCCGGCAGGACGTACTGGCCGGCCTCACCGGTCGCCGTGGTGTCCTGCGGTCCCGCCGCCGGTGGCTGGTGGCCGGACTGGCGCTGGCCGTTCTCGGGCCCGTCCTCGCCTGCTACGGCGCCGGGCAGCTCCGCACCGGCCTGGTGCTCGCCGGCCTGGTCCTGGCCGAGGTCGGCCTGGTGTTCTGCACGCCGAGCCTGGTCGGGCTGATCGCCCGCGCGGGCCGGCTGCTGCCGCTGGCGCCCCGGATCGCGCTGCGGGAGACGGCCCGCAACCGGGGTGCCACCTCGCCGGCCATCTCCGCGATCATGGCCGCCGTCGCCGGCACCGTGGCCCTGGGCATCTTCCTGGCCGGCGCGGATGCCCGCACGGCCCGACAGTTCCGGGACACCGTACCGCTGGGCCACATCACCGTGACCCTGGGCGGCGACGATTCGCGGCCGGACCAGGCGACAGGACCGGTCACCGCCGCCCAGGTCGGCGGGGCCGCCGCCGGCCTCCCGGTCAGCGCCGTGGCCGAGGTACGCCTGCCGACCTGCCGGTCCGACGCGCCGGGAAAGGGCTGCGCCATCGACGTGCGGGTGCCGGAGAGCCAGCGCTGCCCGTACCCGCGCGGCGGGCCACCGACCGGCGCCGACACGGCGCGGGCCGCCCGCGACCCGCGCTGCGCGCAGACTGCGGGGTGGTACCAGGGGTCGTTCGTTCAGAACGTGGTCGACGACGGGGCGGCGCTGCCGCTGCTGACCGGCGCCACCGGCGAGGACCTGCGTCGAGCCCGTGCCATGCTGGCCGCCGGTGGCGTGGTGGTCACCGACCCGCGGCTGGTGACCGGCGGCCGGGTCGACATCCTCGTCGACGACGGGACGGGGCGGACCGACCCCGCCCGGACGCCGGATTCCCCGCTGCCCACCATCTCGGTTCCGGCGTACGTGCTGAGCACCGGGATCGACCTGCCGCGCCAGTTCTATCCGCCCGAGTTGATCCGCCGGGTGGGTCTGGCCGAACAGCCGTGGGGGTTCGTGCTCGGCACCGACGCGGTGCCCACCGTGGCCCAGCAGGATGCGCTGACCGCCGCGCTGCACGACCTGGCCCCCGGCCTGACCGCCGAGGTGGCCCGGGGGCGACCCGAGCGGGACGAAGATCCCATGCTGCTGGTGCTGGCCCTCGCCGCCGCCCTGATCACCCTGGGCGCCGCCGGAATCGCCACCGGTCTGGTGGCCGCCGACTCGCGGGCCGATCTGTCCACACTGGCCGCCGTCGGGGCCGGCCCGGGGGTCCGCCGGGTGCTGTCGCTCAGCCAGTCGGGCACCATCGCCGGGCTGGGATCCCTGCTCGGCACCGCCGCCGGGCTGACCGCCGCGGCGGCGATCATCCTCGCGTACAACCAGGGGTTCGCCCGAAGCTGGCCGGTGCAGCCGCCGTACCCGTTCACGGTGCCCTGGACGGTGCCCGCGGTCCTGGCGGTCGTCCCGCTGGTGGCGACGGCCGGCGCCGGGCTGCTGACCCGCTCCCGGCTGCCCGTCGAACGCCGCGCCGGCTGATCGCCGGCGTGCGCCCTCCCCCGGCGTCTGCGCCCACGCCCCGGCCCCGGTCGTGGCGGGCCGGTCCCTACACTGGCCGGATGTTGACGGTGGGCAGGCTCGTGCGCAGGCTGGGCCACGAGGCGTGGTTCGTGGCCGCCCTCCGGACGCTCGTGCCGGCCGACCGGCTCGTCGGCCGGCTCACCCGGGGCCGGGTGGTCGCGCTCGGTCTGGCGCCGTCGCTGATTCTCACCACCACCGGGCGGCGGTCCGGGCTGCCCAGGGACAGCCCGCTGCTGTACGCCCGCGACGGTGACGCGTACGTCGTCGCCGGCTCCAACTGGGGACAGCCGCACCATCCGGCGTGGGTGCTGAACCTGCTGGCCGATCCGGCCGCAACGGTGACGGTGGGCGGCATCCGGGTACCGGTCCGGGGCCGGCGGGTGGACGGTGCGCAACGGGACCGGCTCTGGGCGATGCTCGTCGCCGAGTGGCCGGCCTACCGCACGTACGCCGAGCGCGCCGCGAACCGCGACATCGCCGTGTTCCGGCTGGAGCCCGCCTGAGCGGATGCTCCGCTCGACGCTCGCCGATACCCTGGTCCGGTGACCGACGCCCCGTCGCCGAGCCGGCCGGCACCCGTGCCGGTACTCGGTGCGCGCGAGCGACCCGCTCCACCCGTCGCCTGGGGTCCGCTGCTCGGTGTGGCCGGCGCGATCGGTCTGCTGCTGCTGGCCTTCGCCGGCCGGTACGGCTACCACCGCGACGAGTTGTACTACCGGGTCGCCGGTCGTCACCTCGCCTGGGGCTACGACGACCAGCCGCCGCTGGTGCCGGCGCTGGCCCGGCTCACCGACCGGCTCACCGACGGCTCGCTGGTCGCGCTCCGGCTGCCCTCGGCGCTCGTGGTGGCGGCCACCGTGCTGGTGGTCGGTCTGCTCACCCGGGAACTGGGCGGCGGCCGACGGGCGCAGGTGCTGGCCGCGGCGGTCTGGGCCACCGCACCCGCGGTGATCGTCTCGGGCCACCTGCTGAGCACCACGCCGTTCGACATCGCCTGCTGGACCAGCGTGGCCTGGCTGCTGGCCCGCTGGGTGCGGACCCGGGACGACAGCACGCTGCTGCTGCTCGGGCCGGTCGTGGGGGTGGGGCTGCTGGCCAAGACGCTGCCCGTGCTGTTCCTCGCGGCGCTGGGGCTGTCGATCCTGGTCGCCGGGCCGCGGTCGCTGCTGGCCCGTCCGCCGCTGTGGCTCGGCGCCGTCATCGCGGTGGTGCTCTGGGCGCCCAACCTGTGGTGGCAGGCGACGCACGGCTGGCCGCAGGTGGCGATGACCGCGGTGATCCGCGCCGACGCGGACTTCGGCGGCCGGCTCGGGCTGCTGCCCAGCCAACTGCTCATGCTGGGGCCGCCCGTGGCAGCACTGTGGATCGCGGGGCTGTGGCGGCTGCTGCGCAGCCCGGACGCCCGCCCGTACCGCTTTCTCGGGGTGGCGTATCTGGTCGTCCTGGCGCTGGTGCTGATCACCGAGGGCCGGGAGTACTACCCGGTCGGCGCGTACCCGGGGCTGGTCGCGGCGGGCGCGATCGCCACCGTGGGCTGGATCGAGCGCGGCGCCGCCGGACGACGGCGGGCGCTGGCCGGTACGGCGGTGGCGCTCAACGCCGCCGCGACCGCCGCGTTGGGCCTGCCGATCTATCCGGTCCGGACGCTGCCGGAGACCCCCGAGGCGGCGATGAACCACGACGCGGGTGAGACCGTCGGCTGGCCCGAACTGGTCCGGACGGTGGCCACCGTGTACGCCTCGATCCCGACCGACGAGCGGGCCGGCGCGGTCATCGTGGCCAGCAACTACGGCGAGGCCGGCGCGATCGACCGGTACGGGCCGGCACACGGTCTCCCCCGGCCGTACAGCCCGCACCTGGCGTTCTGGCGCTGGGGACCGCCGCCGGACGCCGCGACGGGTCCGGTGATCGTGGTGGGTGGCGGCCCGGTGGGGCCGACCGGCTGGTGCGGTTCGGTGCGGCTGGCCGCCCGGGTGGACAACGGGTACGGACTGGACAACGACGAGCAGGACACGCCGATCTGGCTGTGCCGGGACATCCGGGCACCCTGGTCGCAGGTGTGGCCGAAGCTGCGCGACCTCGGCTGAGGGGCGCCCGGCGGCGTACGACCGCGAATGCCGCCGCACGGCCCGGCTGCGCCCCTAGCCCAGCATGCCGGAGACGCCGATCAGCTTGCCCACCAGGTAGGTCACCGCGGTCGCGGCGGCACCCAGCAGCAGTTGCCGGCCGCCGCTGAGCCACCAGCGCCGGTTGGTGAACCGGGCCACGACGGCGCCGGCGACGAACAGTCCCAGGCCGCCCACGGCCAGCGCCAGCACCAGGCTGGTGAACCCCAACAGGTACGTCAGCAGCGGCACGAACGCACCGACCGAGAAGCAGAGCAGCGAGGAGAACGCCGCCGTCCACGGGCTCGGCTGCTCGTCCGGGTCCACCCCGAGTTCCTCGCGGACGTGCATCCGCAGCGTCTCCTCCGGGTTGTTGCGCAACGCGTCGGCGACCTGCGCGGCCAGCTCCGGCGGCACGCCCCGGGCGACCCAGGCGGCGGCCAGTTCCCGCGCCTCCACGTCGGGATGCCGCTCCAGCTCGCGGCGTTCCTTGGCGACCTCGTTTGCCACCTGCTCGTTGGCCGACCGGACGCTTGTGTACTCGCCCAGTCCCATCGAGATGGCCCCGGCCACCAGGCCGGCGACGCCGGTCAGCACGATGCTGTGCGGGGCGGCCCCACCGCCGCCCACGCCGGCGATCAGCGCGATGTTGGTGACCAGGCCGTCCATGGCGCCGAACACCGCGGGCCGCAGCCAGCCGCCCGAAATGTCGGCATGATGCGCCTCCTGGAGCGCCGCCGGACTCGCGGTCACGGCAGGGTCAGGATCTCGGCACCGTCATCGGTCACGACGATCGTGTGCTCGAACTGCGCCGTCCACTTCCGGTCCTTGGTGACCACCGTCCAGCCGTCGTCCCAGACGTCGTACTCGTACGTGCCCAGGCAGATCATCGGCTCGATGGTGAACGTCATCCCCGGCTCGATGATCTCGCTCGAACGCGGGTTGTCGTAGTGCGGGATGTAGAGCCCGCTGTGGAACGACTCGCCGATGCCGTGCCCGGTGAAGTCCCGCACCACGGCGTAGCCGAACCGGCGGGCGTAGGACTCGATCACCCGGCCGATCACGTTGATCTGCCGGCCGGGCCGGATGGCCCGGATGCCGCGCATCATCGCCTCGTGGGTCCGCTCCACCAGCAGGCGGGCCTCCTCGGAGACCTCGCCCACACAGAACGTGGCGTCCGTGTCGCCGTGCACCCCGTCCAGGTACGCCGTGACGTCGACGTTGATGATGTCGCCGTCCATCAGGACGGTGGAGTCCGGGATGCCGTGGCAGATCACCTCGTTGAGGCTCGTGCAGCAGGACTTGGGGAAGCCCCGGTAGCCGAGCGTCGACGGGTAGGCGCCGTTGTCGACCAGGAACTCGTGCACCACCCGGTCGATCTCGTCCGTGGTCACCCCGGGCTTGCAGTGCTCCCCGGCGAGCCGGGTGGCCTGGGCGGCGAGCCGGCTGGCCACCCGCATCTTCTCGATCGTCCCGGGCGTCTGCACGTGCGACCCGCGCCAGGGTCGGGGTTCCTTCTTGCCGACGTACTCGGGGCGGGCGATGGTGGGCGGCACGTCTCGCCATGGGGAGAGCGTGCCGGGGGTGAGCGGCGCACGGACGGTCATGTCTTCCAGACTATCGCCGCAGCCGGATCGGGCCGGCGGGCCGGCGGCGTCGCCTGTTGCTCCGGCCCGGGCGCTGTGCCATCGTGTCCTCGTGGATCAAGCCGATCCGGATTCCTTCTTTGCCGCCACCAGTGAGGTGGAGGGCGACCACGTGCGCGTACTCGTCTCCGGCGAGGTCGACATGGCCACCGCGGACGCGATGATCCGGTCGACCAACCAGGACGGGGTACGTCGGATCACCCTCGACCTGCGGTCGGTGTCGTTCTTCGACTCGGCCGCCATCCACGCCGTCGTCCGGCTCGCCGAGGAGTTTCCGGACGCGTTGACCGTGTTGCCCTCCCGACAGGTGCGTCGGGTACTGGACATATCCGGCCTCGGCGACCAGCCCTGGCTGCATCCGGGCTGAGTCACCGCCGCGGGCCGCGGCGCTCAGGTGCCGGGCTCGAACCGCCGGCGCAGGGTGACGCTCGTCCCGGTCGGTCCGCGGGTCACGGTCAGCCCCGCGAGCGCCTCGATCAGCGCGAGACCCCGGCCGCGGAACCCGACTGCCGGCTCCTCACGCCACTGGCCGCTGTCCCGGACCACCGCCACCAGTTCGTTGTCCCGGATCGTGACGTCCAACCGGACGAACGGCTCACGGGGGCTGCGGGGGTGCTCGATGGCGTTCGCCGCCGCCTCCGAGATGGCCACCGACAGGTCGAACCGGTCCGCCTCGGTCAACCGGTGCGCCACCAGGAAGTCCTCCAGCCGCCGGCGCAGCACGGCGAGCCTGGTGGGATCGGTGGGCAGCCGCATCGCCAGGTGGTCGGGTTCGACCGACTCCAGCGCCAGCACCGCCACGTCGTCCCGGCGGGACCGCCGGGCCACCGGTTCGAGCAGGGCGGAGACAAGATCCTCGACGTGGTCGGCGGCGATCCCGGCGCGCTCCCGCAGCCACTCGATGCCCCGGTCGATGCCCACCGCCCGGTCCTCGATCAGGCCGTCGGTGTAGAGCAGCAGCCGGGTGCCCGGATCGAGCCGGGTCGCCCGGGTCGGGTAGTGGGTGGCCCGCAACGCACCGATCGGTGGGCCCATTGCCCGCTCGTACAGGCTGGTCACCGGGCCGTCGGGCGGGACCAGCAACGGCGCCGGATGACCGGCACTGGCGTACCGGAGGCGGCCCGTGGCCGGGTCGAACAGCAGGCAGGCGACGGTGGCGAAGGGCCGCCGTCCGGCCGCACCGACCAGCCGGTTCAACCGGCCGAGCGACATCCCGGGGTCGAAGCCCTCCAGCAGGTACGCCCGCAGCGCGTTGCGGAGCTGTCCCATGGCCGCGGCGGCCGGGACGCCCTTGCCGACCACGTCGCCGATCACCAGCGCGAGCCGGCCACCGGGCACGGTCAGCACGTCGTACCAGTCGCCGCCGACCTCGACATCGGTGCTGCCCGGCAGGTACCGGCCGGCCAGCACCGCACCGGCCACCCGGGGCAGTGACCCGGGCAGCAGGCTGTGTTGCAGGGTCGTGGCGATCTGGTGCTCGGTCTCGTACAGCCGCGCGTTCTCCAGGCGTACCCCGGTGAGCCGGGCCAGTTCGGCCAGGGCGGGGTCCGCGGGCTCGCCCGCGCGGCCGCCGCCCGGCCACACCCGCAGCTCGCCGAGCCGGTCGCCGGTGGTGCCGACCAGCGGGACCTCGCTGGACGGGTCGTCCGGGGAGCCACCGCCGTCGACCTCGAACCGGGCACCCGGCACGGTGGCCACCACCCGTCCGGCCCGGACCAGCGTCTGGGCGTGCCGGGCCGCGGCCCGCAGGACGTCATTCGTGGTACGCGCCGTGTTGATCGCCACGGCCGCGTCGGCCAGCGCCCGCATCCGCTGGATGATCTGGCCGCGCAACTGGCCCAGCTCGACGTTGGACCGCACCCGGGCGGTCAGCTCCGGGCCGGAGAAGGGCTTCACCAGGTAGTCGTCCGCCCCCGCGTCCAGGCCGTGCACCGCGTCGCCGGCGCCGGCCCGGGCGGACAGCAGGACGATCGGCACGTGCCGGGTGGTCGGCTCCGCGCGCAGCCGCCGGACCAGCCCCACCCCGTCCAGCCGGGGCATCATCACGTCGGTCAGCACCAGGTCGAACGGCGTACGCACGGCCAGCTCGAACGCGGCCTGGCCGTCCGGCGCGGTGACGACGTCCCAGTACGGGCCCAGCAGCCGGCTCAGGTGGTCGCGCAGATCGGCGTTGTCGTCCACGACCAGGATCCGGCCGGGCGGCCTCGCGCCGTTGCCCGCCGCGGCACCGCCCGCCGCGGCACCACCCGTCGCGGCACCACCCGCCGACGGGCCGGTACCCCTCGTCGGCACCCCGGCGGCGCCGGCCGGTACGGCGAGGCCACCGTCCGGCGCCCCGGCGTCCCACCGGGGCTCCTCCTCCGGCAGCGGCCGGTCCGGTCCGTCGTCCGGCTCGCCGGCGCTGGTGTCGACCCGCTCGGCGGGCAGGTGGCCGCGGCCCAGCGGGACCGTGACGGTGAACACGCTGCCCGTGCCCACCCGGCTGTCGACGGTGACCGAGCCGCCGTGCAGTTCGGCCAGCTCCCGCACCAGCGCCAGCCCGATGCCGGTCCCCTCGTGGACCCGCGACCGCGCGCCGGGCACCCGGTGGAACCGCTCGAAGATCAGCGGCAGCTCGCTCTCCTCGATCCCCACCCCGGTGTCCGAGACGGTGAGTCGCACCCCGTCCGCCGCGCCGCGGATCCGCACCCCGATCTCGCCGGTGAAGGTGTACTTGAGCGCGTTGGAGAGCAGGTTGAGGACGATCTTCTCCCACAGGTCGCGATCCACGTGGACCGGCTCCGGCAGCGGCGGGCAGTCCACCTCCAGCCGCAGGCCGGCGCGGGCGACGGCCGAGCGGAAGGTGCTGGCCAGCCGGGCCGTGTAGCCGGCCAGGTCGGTGGGCCGGTACCGGACGCTCATCCGGCCGCTCTCCAGTTGGGAGAAGTCCAGCACGGTGTTGACGAGCTTGAGCAGCCGGAGCGCGTTGCGGTGCATGGTGGCCAGGGTCCGCTCGTACTCGGACGGCAGCGTGGGGTCGCCGAGCGCGGTCTCCAGCGGGCCGAGGATCAGGGTCAGCGGGGTACGGAACTCGTGGCTCACGTTGGCGAAGAAGTTGGTCTTGGCCCGGTCCAGCGCGGCCAGTTCCAGGGCGCGGGCGCGCTCGTGCTCGTACGCCCGCTGGCCGGCCAGCGCGGCCGACACCTGGGTCACGATGAGCCGCAGGAACGTGCGGTAGTCCGGGTCGGGCGCCAGCCAGGCGCTGGTGCCCAGGACCAGCGCCCCGGCGGTCTCGGCACCGGCCACGACCGGCTCGATGGTCACCTCGGCCGCGGCGGCGGCCGGCACCGCGGTGAGGAAGTCCGCGGCCGGCGCGGTCCGGGCCTCACCGCCGGCCAGGACGGCGGCGAGCGGCGGGGGCGGTTCGCCGCCGGCGGCCCGGACCTCGGGCGGCGGCACGCCGCTGGTGGCGGCCAGCCCGAGCCGGCCGGTCGCCTCGTCGCGCAGGTACAGCAGGGTGAACGGCAGGTCGTCGGTGTGCTCGGCGAGCACCTGACCGACGGCCTGCGCCAGCTCGGCGGTGCCGGCCATCCCGGAGAGCCGGCCGCCCAACCCGGCCAGCGCCCGCAGCCGGCGCTCGCCGAGCACCCGGCCGGTGGTCTCGGTGACGATGCAGTAGACCCCGCCGACCGTGCCGTCGGCCAGCCGGACCGGGTCGTACGAGATGTCGAAGTAGACCCGCTCGACGAAGCCCCGCCGGTCCAGCAGGAACGGGTGGTCGGTGGCGTGGAAGGCCCGGCCGGTGCGGCGTACCTCGTCCAGCAGCGGCCCGAGCACGTCCCAGGTCTCCGCCCAGTGTTCCCGGCCCGGGCTGCCGAGCGCCTGCGGGTGCTTGTCCCCGATCGTCGGCCGGTAGGCGTCGTTGTAGATGGCGCGGTAGTCCTCGCCCCAGAACAGCACGATCTGGGCACTGGACACCAGCAGCATGCTGACCGCCTCGCGCAGCCCGGCCGGCCAGCCGCCGGGCGGACCGAGCGGGGAGGCCGACCAGTCGACCTGGCTGAGCAGCCGGCCCAGTTCCCCGCCGTCGGCCAGCGCCGCGGCCAGGCCGGCCGGCACCGCGGGCGACGCCGGCCCGTCGGGCTGCCCCGGCCGGTTGGGCTGCGCCGGCCCGTCGGGCTGCCCCGGCCGGTTGGGCTGCGCCGGCCCGTCGGGCTGCCCCGGCCGGTTGGACTGTCCCGGCCCGTCGGGCTGCCCCGGCCCTTCGGGTTGTCGATCGGGTTGCGCGGGCACCGCGGCGGGGCGCGGCGCGTCGAGCCGGACCGGTCCCGTCGGTGCGACGGGCACGGCGGACTCCGGCGCCGGTACCCCGGCGCCGGCATCGATCGTCGGCTGGTTGTCATCGGCCCCGGAAGCCGAGTTCATCGAACCTCCCGCACGAACGGTGTCGCCGGTGGCCAGGTCGGCCCGCGTCGGCCCGCGTCGGCCCGCCCGCCGTGACCCGCCTCCTACCCTGCCGGATCCGGAAGATAACCCGCCGCCGGCCGCGAACCGCCGGCACCGCCACCGGCCGCGCGGACCAGCGCCGCGAACGGTCGTACGTCCCCGTCGGTCTCCGGGTGCCACTGCACCCCCAGCACGAAGCGCCGGTCCGGATCCTCGACGGCCTCGATGAGTCCGTCGTCGGCCCAGCCGGTCGCCCGCAGCCCACCCGGGTCGGCGACCCCCTGGTGATGGTAGGTGTTCACCTCGGCGGAGCCGGCCATCAGCGCGGCGACCGCGCTGCCCGGGGCGAACCGGACGCCGTGCCGCCCGTAGGTCCCCGGCGCCGGGCGGTGCCGGTGGTGCCCCAGCACGTCGGGCAGGTGCTGGTGCAGCCCGCCGCCGTACCCGATGACCAGCAGTTGCATCCCACGGCAGACACCCAGCACCGGCAGGTCCACGGCGAGCGCACCGGCCAGCAGCGCCAGCTCCCCCGCGTCCCGCTCCGGGACGCAGTCGACGTGCGGCCCGGCCGGCTGGCCGTACCGGGCCGGATCGACGTCCTCGCCACCGGCGAACACGATGCCGTCCAGCGCCGCGAGCACGGCGGTGCCGGCATCGTCCGAGGGCAGCAGCACCGCGTGGCCACCGGCCGCGCGGACCATCGCCACGTACGAGTGCGGCAACACGGCGGTCCGTACGTCGGTCCAGCCGCGGAACGAGGCCGGTGCCACGTACGTGGTGATGCCGATCACCGGCCGGCGGGCCGGCACCGGCCCGCCGGGGTCCGGATCCGGGGTGCGCGACGGCCCGCTGCCGGCGCTCACAGCGGCGTCACGTACGCGCCGGTGATGCCGCCGTCCACCACGAACTGCGCGGCGGTCATGAAGGACGCGTCGTCGCTGGCCAGGAAGGCGACCGCGGCGGCGATCTCGGCCGGCTCGCCGAAGCGGCCCATCGGCACGTGCACCAGGCGCCGGGCGGCCCGCTCGGGATCGGCGGCGAACAGCTCCCGCAGCAGCGGGGTGGCGATCGGACCCGGGCACAGCGCGTTGACCCGGATGCCCTGCCGGGCGAACTGCACGCCCAGCTCCCGGGTCATCGCCAGCACCCCGCCCTTGCTCGCGGTGTACGCGATCTGCGAGGTCGCCGCGCCCATCAGGGCCACGAACGAGGCGGTGTTGATGATCGAGCCCCTGCCCTGCCGGAGCATGTGCGGGATGACGTACTTGCAGCCCAGGTAGACGCTCGTGGTGTTGACCCGGAGCACCCGTTCCCAGGCAGCCAGGCCGGTCTCCAGGATCGAGTCGTCGTCCGGCGGCGAGATGCCGGCGTTGTTGAACGCCACGTCGATCCGGCCGTGCCGCCCCGCCACCCCGTCGAACAGGTCCCGCACCGCGGCCTCGTCGGCGACGTCGCACTCGACGTACTCGCCGCCGACCTCCGCCGCCGCGGCCCGGCCCGGTTCGACGGCGATGTCCACGCACACCACCCGGGCCCCTCGGCGGCGAGCCGACGCGCGGTGGCCAGCCCGATGCCGCTGCCCGCGCCGGTCACCACGGCGACCCGGTCCTGAAGCCGACCCTGCACGTCTGTCACCCTTCGGTCGAGATGAACACGTTCTTGACGTCGGTGAAGGCGTGCAGCGCGTCCGGACCCAGCTCGCGGCCCAGCCCGGAACGCTTCATCCCACCGAACGGCGTCCAGTACCGCACCGAGGAGTGCGAGTTGACGCTCAGGTTGCCCGCCTCCACCGCGCGGGCCAGCCGCAGCGCCCGCCCCACGTCCCGGGTCCAGATCGAGCCGGACAGGCCGTACTCGGTGTCGTTGGCCAGCGCCACCGCCTCGGCCTCGTCGTCGAACGGCAGCACCGACACCACCGGGCCGAAGATCTCCTCGCGCCAGTGCCGGTCCGCGGGCGAGTCCGCGAGCAGCACCGTCGGGGCGTACCAGAAGCCGGGGCCGTCGGGGCAACCGCCGGTGTACGCCACCCGGGCGCCGGCCACGTACGAGGCCACCCGGTCCCGCTGGGTCGCGGAGATCAACGGACCCATCTCGCTGCTCTCGTCGGCCGGGTCGGCCACCCGCAGCGACCGCACCGCCGGCTCCAGCAGCGCCAGGAACTCGTCGTACGCGGCGCGCTGGACGAGGATCCGGGACCGCGCGCAGCAGTCCTGCCCGGCGTTGTCGAAGACCGCGTACGGCGCGCTGGCCGCCGCCCGGGGCAGGTCGGCGTCGGCGAACACGATGTTCGCGCTCTTGCCGCCGAGTTCCAGCGTCACCCGCTTCACCTGGCTCGCGCAGCCGGCCATGATCCGGGTGCCGGTCCGGGTGGAGCCGGTGAAGCAGATCTTGCGGACCGCCGGGTGGGTCACGAGCCGCTCCCCCACCACCTCGCCGCGGCCGGGCAGCACCGTGAACACCCCGTCGGGCAGTCCGGCCACGCGGCCCAGTTCGGCCAGCCGCAGCGCGGTCAGCGGGGTGGGTTCGGCCGGCTTGACCAGGACGGTGTTGCCGGCCGCGAGGGCCGGGGCGAAGCCCCAGGCGGCGATCGGCATCGGGAAGTTCCACGGCACGATGACACCGACCACCCCGAGCGGCTCGTGGAACGTGATGTCGACCCCGCCGGGCACCGGGATCTGCCGGCCGGTGAGCCGCTCCGGCGCGCCCGCGTAGTAGTCCAGCACGTCCCGGACGTTGCCGGCCTCCCAGCGCGCGTTGCCGATGGTGTGCCCGCTGTTGCGGACCTCCAGCTCCGCCAGCTCGTCCCGGTGCTCGTCCACCACCGCCGCGAACCGGCGCAGCAGCCGGGCCCGGTCGCCGGGCGCCACCGCCCGCCACGACCCGAACGCCGCCGCCGCGCGGGCGATCACCGCGTCGGTGCCGGCCAGATCGGTTTCCGGTACGTCGGCGATGGGCCGACCGGTCGCCGGATTGTGCACCTCGGTCACGCCCGCGTCACCCCTGTCGGCACCGGTCAGAGCCGTTCGAAACCACGGAACAGTTCCCAGTCGGTGACCGCGGCGTCGAAGGCGGCCAGCTCCACCCGCGCCTGGTTGGCGTAGTGCGCCACCACGTCGGCCCCGAACGCGCCGGCGGCGACCCCGGACTCCTCCCAGGCGGTGAGGGCGTCGCGCAGCGTCCCGGGCACCCGGGGCGCCTCCTGGTCGCCGTACGCGTTGCCGGCCAGTTCCGGCTCCAGCGGCAGCTCCCGTTCGATCCCGTGCAGGGCGCCGGCCACCAGAGCTGCGATGGCCAGGTACGGGTTGACGTCCGCGCCCGGCACCCGGTT
The DNA here is from genome assembly GCF_002285795.1 of Plantactinospora sp. KBS50. Lineage (GTDB taxonomy): Bacteria > Actinomycetota > Actinomycetes > Mycobacteriales > Micromonosporaceae > KBS50. The sequence goes on along the minus strand of NZ_CP022961.1, from coordinate 1,628,149 downwards.
CTCCACCCGCAGCCCCGGGCCGTGCCCGACCACCCGCAGCGCGCAGGTGCGGTTGTCGACCCCCCAGCGCAGCGCCGTCGGGGCGAACGAGCCGGGCTGGTAGCGCTTGTAGGAGTTGATGTTGGGTGCGAAGAACAGGCTCAGCTCGCGCATCGTGGCCAGCAGCCCGGCCAGCGCCCGCTGCCCGGTCGGGGAGAGCCCGGCCGGACCGTCACCCGGCATGGCCGAGCGGCCGGCACGGTCCCGCAGCGAGAAGTGGATGTGGCAGGAGTTGCCCTCCCGGGCGTTCGGCTTGGCCATGAAGGTGATCGACATGCCCTCCTGGGCGGCGATCTCCTTGGCCCCGTTCTTGTAGATCACATGGTTGTCCGCACAGCTCAGCGCCTCCGCGTAGCGGAACGCGATCTCGTGCTGGCCGAGGTTGCACTCGCCCTTGGCGCTCTCCGGGGTGAGCCCGGCGGCGGCCATCTCGTTGCGGATCCGGCGCAGCAGCGGTTCCACCCGGGCGGTGCCCAGCAGGGAGTAGTCCACGTTGTACTGGTTGGCCGGGGTCAGCTCCCGGTATCCGCGCCGCCACGCCTCCTCGTACGAGTCGCGGAAGAGCACGAACTCCAGCTCCGTGCCGGCGTACGCGGTGAGGCCGTGCCCGGCCAGCCGGTCGAGTTGGCCGCGCAGGATCTGCCGGGGCGAGGCCAGCACCGGGCCGCCGTCCGCCCCGCCGCCTGACCCGCCGTCCGTCCCGCCGCCTGACCCGCCGTCGGGCCAGGTCAGGTCGGCCAGCAGCAGCGCGGTGCCGGGCTGCCACGGCACCCGGCGCAGGGTACCCAGATCCGGCACCATGGCGAAGTCGCCGTAGCCGCGGTCCCAGCTGGACATCGCGTACCCGTCGACGGTGTTCATGTCGACGTCCACCGCGAGCAGGTAGTTGCAGCCCTCGCTGCCGTGCCGGACCACCTCGTCGAGGAAGTAGGGCGCGTGGAAGCGTTTGCCCTGCAACCGGCCCTGCATGTCCACCAGCGCCAGCACCACCGTGTCGATCTCACCCGCCACGACGGCGACCCGCAGTTCTTCCAGCGTCAACGGCGCTCTCGTCATCACGCGGCCTCCATCACCAAGGTCTACTGGCCCGAGCGGATCACCGTCAATGCCCCTCGGCGGGTCGCCCGCAAACCCGGTCGGCGGGCCGGCCGTGTTCCGGCGCCGTCCATGTTCCGGCGCCGTCCGTGTTCGGGCGCCGTCCGGGGAACGAGTGGTGCCGGTCGGCGGTGTCGGGCCAGCAGATCCAGGATCAGCGGGTTGGTCCGGCTCAGGCCACGAAGAGTCCGAGCATCCAGACGGCGGCGATGGCCAGCCCGGCGCACAGTTCGATCATCACGGCCAGGCCGGTCGCCTTGACGGCGTACCAGGTCGACGGCCAGGCCCGCCCGACGTCGCCCAGCCGGACCAGTTCGGCCAGGAAGACCCCGGCGATGAAGCCGATGATCAGACCGACCACGGGGATGACGAAGAAGCCGACGATCCCGAGCACCGCGCCCCAGAACAGGGAGAGGGTGGGTACTCCGCTGCGCTTCAGGTTGCGCCCGGGCAGCAGGTACTTCACCACGGTTCCGCCCAGGGCCAGCACCGTGGCCACGGCCAACACCAGCCAGCGGCCCGGACCGGCGTCGCTGAAGATCGCCCAGACCAGCACCCCGGCCCAGCAGACCGGCAGCGCCGGCAGCCCGGGCAGCACCATCGAGACGAGCCCGAGGACGATGGCCAGCCCGGCGATCAGCGTCACGAGGCCATTGGTGTCGGTCAGATCCACTCCGCCAGCGTGCCCCATCCGCGCAACGGCCGCCATCCGGCCCGTGCCGGCTCAGTCCGCCGCTTCGAGCAGCAGCGCGATGCCCTGGCCGACCCCGATGCACATGGTGGCCAGCGCCCGCGCCGCGTCCCGGTTGCGCAGTTCCAGCGCGGCGCTCAGCGCCAGCCGGGCGCCGCTGGCGCCGAGCGGGTGACCCAGGGCGATGGCGCCGCCGTTCGGGTTGACGTGCTCGGCGTCGACCGGCAGACCCAGCTCGCGCAGCACCGCCACGGCCTGCGCCGCGAACGCCTCGTTCAGCTCGATCACGTCCATGTCCGCGATCTCGTGGCCCGTGCGCCCGAGCAGCTTGCGGGTGGCGGGCACCGGACCCATCCCCATGATCCGCGGCGGCACGCCGGCCGCCGCGGCGCCGGTCACCCGGGCCAGCGGGGTGAGCCCGTACCGGGACACCGCGGCGGCGCTGGCCACCAGCAGCGCCACCGCGCCGTCGTTGACCCCGGAGGAGTTCCCGGCGGTCACCGTGCCGCCCGCGCGGAACGGCGTGGGCAGCGCCGCCAGCTTCTCCAGGGAGGTCTCCCGGGGATGCTCGTCGGCCGCCACCAGCCGGGTACCGCGGCGGCCCTCCGGCACCTCGATCGGCACGATCTCCTCGGCCAGTCGGCCGCCGGCCTGCGCCTTCGCGGCCCGCTGCTGGGAGCGCAGCGCGAACTCGTCCTGGCTGGCGCGGTCCACGCCGTACTCGGCGGCCACGTTCTCGGCGGTCTCGGGCATCGAGTCGATCCCCCAGCCGGCCTTCATCGCCGGGTTCACCAGCCGCCACCCGATCGTGGTGTCGAAGACCTCGGCGGTCCGGGACCACGCCGTACCGGCCTTGCGCATCACCAGCGGGGCGCGGGTCATGCTCTCCACCCCGCCGGCCACCACCAGGTCGGCCTCGCCGGCCGCCACGGCCCGGGCCGCGGAGGCCAGCGCGTCCAGCCCCGAGCCGCACAGCCGGTTGACGGTGCTGCCGGGCACGTTCTCCGGCAGGCCGGCCAGCAGCGCGGCCATCCGGGCCACGTTGCGGTTGTCCTCGCCGGCCTGGTTGGCGCAGCCGAGGATCACGTCGTCCACGGCCGCCCAGTCCACCCCCGGGTGCCGGGCGACCAGTTCCCGGATGACGTGCGCGGCCAGGTCGTCGGGCCGGACGCCGGCCAGCGCGCCACCGTAACGGCCGATCGGGGTACGGACACCGGAGACGAGGTACGCCGTGGTCATCGGCTCAGCCCTTCGGGACGGGACGGACGGGTGGACCGCCGATCCGGAACGCGGTTCGCCGGCTCGGCGGCCAGAATAGCCGGTCAGGGCGGGAGACCGGGCCGCCGATCCGTCGATGCCGTAAGGAGCATCACGAGTGGCGCTCCTTCCACCTCGCGCACCGCCGCGCGTATCGTCGCCCAGCGATGGAGGGACCGGACCGCTTGCCGAGGAGTACACCGTGACGTCGCTGTTCCGCCCGCTCGACCTGCGGGAGGTCACCCTGCCCAACCGGGTCGCCATGTCCCCGATGTGCCAGTACAGCGCCGGCCCCGACGGGCTGCCGACCGACTGGCACCGGGTGCACCTGGGCTCCCGCGCGGTCGGCGGGGTGGGGCTGGTCTTCACCGAGGCCACCGCCGTGGTCCCGGAGGGCAGGATCACCCCGCAGGACACCGGGCTGTGGTCCGGGGCACACGTGGACGCCTGGCGGCCGATCGCCCGGTTCATCACCGAGCAGGGCGCCGTACCGGCCGTGCAGCTGGCGCACGCGGGCTTCAAGGCCTCGACGTACCGGCCCTGGGCGCCGGAGCGCGGCGGCGTTCCGGACGACGACGGCGGCTGGACCCCGGTCGCCCCCGGGGACCAGCCCTTCGTGCCCGAGTACCGGACGCCGGTCGCGCTCGACGAGGCCGGCATCGCCGAGGTGGTCGCGGCCTTCGCCGCCGCGGCCGGCCGGGCCGTGGACGCCGGCTTCGCGGCCGTGGAGATCCACGCCGCACACGGCTACCTGCTGCACGAGTTCCTGTCGCCGCTGAGCAACAAGCGCACCGACGCGTACGGCGGGGACCGCGCCGGCCGGATGCGGCTGGCGCTGGAGGTGGCGCAGGCGGTCCGGGCGGCTGTCGGCGCCGCGGTGCCGGTGCTGGCCCGGATCTCCGCGACCGACTGGGTCGACGGCGGCTGGACCGTGGACGACAGCGTCGTGCTGGCCAAGGAGCTTGCCGCGGCCGGCGTCGACCTGATCGACTGCTCCTCCGGCGGCGTCGCGGCGCGGGCCGACATTCCGCTGGGACCGGGCTACCAGGTGCCGCTCTCGGCCCGGGTACGCCGGGACGCCGGCGTGCCGACCGGCACGGTCGGCCTGATCACCGAGCCGGCCCAGGCCGAGGAGATCGTCGCCACAGGCCAGGCCGACCTGGTGCTGCTGGGCCGCGAACTGCTCCGCGACCCGTACTGGGCGCAGCGGGCCGCCGTGACGCTGGGCGCCGAGCCGCACTGGCCGGACCAGTACCTGCGCGCCCACTGAGGGCCATTCGAGGTGCCGAACTCCCTAAGACGATCATCACTGTTCCAGGTTCAGGGCGGCGGTGCGGAAACTGGCCCAACACCAGCTTGACGATCTCGGCAAACGACTCCGGAGAAGTCAGCGAAGGGCCGAGTGCGTTGGACGACCCGTGCGAGGGGAAGTCGATCGCGCAGATCCACTTCCAGGCCGGCGACCCGCGCGGACAACTCGTCCAGCCGCGCCACCATCCCGGCCAACCACCGCACCAAGACCATCCCACGGTGGACAGCACATCCTCAGATGACCCGAAAAGTCACGGTCCCACCACCCGCTCGAATGGAATCGACGAAATCAACCAGCCCGCTCAGTCACCCTTCGCGGCACCCAACCGTAGACGCCTAACCACGGCAGCCAACCTTCTCGCATATGGCCAGCCCGCCACGATCAATGCGATCATGCCCCCGGCGGAGAGGGTGATGCCCAGAATCAGGAGAGGAACATCTGAGGAACCGGTCAGTAGCCGAGCGCGCCACGCAGGCGTGGCAACCGCCACCGCCGGACCACGCACTTGATCGAGCGGAAGGGTGCCACCATCGTTCTCGATATGAGAGCGGGAGTCGACAGATACGTCGCGGGAGTCGCCCAGCACGAAGATCCGGCCTGGTGGGACTGTGACGGTGAAGTCGCCGAAGGCATCCGTCGCGCCGTGCGCGTATGGCTCCGACACAGGTTTCCCGTTGATTGACAACGTGTTGTTGTCACCGCAACAGGCGACCACATCGCCAGCCAAGCCGATCACACGTACCGTGAAAAGCGCATCTTCCCACGCCTGTACAACCACAACCGATCCGCGCTCGACCGAAGACCCATCCCGGACCACTACCCGTTCACCCGCGTTGATCGCCGGCCCCATCACCGGTGTTCCCACCACGTGGGTGCTGAAGTTGGGCACCAGCACACCCAGGCCAGCCGCCAAAGCGACCAGTGCCCCGATCAACAGAGGGCGCGTCCGGCGCCCAGTGGCGTTGATAACCGTCACGAACCTCTTCATTCCTGTCTCATTCCCGACGCAGATCCTCAGCTCGCGGCCGTAGTCCCACCACAATCAATCCGGCGGCGCCGGCAGCCAAAATGGCCATCAGCACCATCGGCCAGGCGGCCGAAAGTGTTCCGGTGTACCAGCCCTGTTGCCTGCCTTGGAGCCGGAGAAGAGCATTCCCCCGAGATGACCGACTGCCAGGGCGGCCGTCAACGCAATAGTTAGCGGGACAAGTGTCTGCACCGCCTGCACGAATCTGAGCGTTCGTCGGGGGGCTCCGACGACGACCAAGGACACGACGTTACGGCGGCGATCCACCACGCGGATCACCGAGCTGATCAGGAAAGCCCCGATACCGAGCAAGAAGGCGAGTAGGACGCCCATCCCGACGACTCCTCGATGCACGCGATAGATCTCCAGTGCCGGCAGATCGAGTCCGAACACGCTCAGGGTCGCCGCGGGCGCAATAGACGCGATGTGGGCGACGAAGCGGTCGACCGAAGCCACGTCGGATGATATCTGATAGAAGAGGAAGCTCTCGTCGGTGAGGCCGACCGGCGCTGCGTCGCCGGTGACGAGGATAGCCATCGATTGAGGCAGTCCATCTCCTGCGGCGAGATCGATGGTTTCTTCCGGAACCTTGATCGTTATGCGGCCCTTCTGGGTATCGTGGAATGTCACGTCAAGTCCCGGAGGTAGTGACATCATTCCCGTGTGTGACTGGATCCGGTACGCGCTGCCGTCTCGACAGTTGGCAAGCTGTTGACCAGTGTTGCGTCGCAGCGACTCGCAGGTTGCGACAACGAGATTCACTCCCTGATAACGGACGATGTCTCTCAGCGTCGTTGGGGCCGTGCCCATTGGAGGAAGCGATGTTTCACTCCGCTGCTCGACCCAATGGCCCTGCGCCGGCAGATCCGCCATGCGTTGTCGTACGTCCTCCGGAACGTCCTGGCCGTTGACCTTCACAATCAGCCGCTCAGCCAGCGGAGTCGCCGAGAGTTCGGTCTGACGAAGTACGCCCGCGCCGAGCGCTGCCACAAGTACAAGGGCACAGAGCCCGGCAAGATGGCGCGCCATCCCCACCGACTCGTACTCGATCCGCCGGAAACCAAGCCGTAGGCCCACTGATGCCCGGCTTGCAGCGACGCTCCGGGCCAGGATCACCAAGGCCGTGCGCAGGGAGACCAGCAGACCAAGCGCCGACAGCGCCACACCTATCAGCAGCATGATGCCGCTCGCTTGGTCCATGGCTTCCCCCGACTGTCGGTGCTCGAACAACAGTGGGTAGGTGAGCAGCCCCAGCCCGAAGACCAGGGGGCTGGCTGCCACCAGCGGGGAGGGCGGTCGGCCGCGTCGAAGCGCGCCTCGACTGGCCGGAACAGCGCACGTCCGCTGCTCAGCCCACCCACCACACCGGACATGAGAGCGAATACCAGCACCACCATGACGCCAGTCGGGAGGGAAAACGCGGAGGCGTTCGGATACCACGTAAAGCCGAGGGCGTTCGAAGGTCCGATGACGCGGTTGAGCACTGCATAGCAGGCCAGTCCCAGTCCGCCGCCGACCAAACCTGCGACCGCCGACTCAAGTGACGCAAGCCGCAGGACTCTGCGCCGGCTCATACCCACCAAGCGCAGTGCGGCGTATCGCCGACGTCGACTCGCGGCCGACAGCCGGGAGCATACGGCAAAGTAGAACACCGCCGGCGCGGACACGATGAGCAGTAGTTGGAGTGGTATGTCAGAGAACTGAGCGCGCATCTCCTCGTCGGTAACCAACCCACCCCAACCCCGGCTTGGGGAGCCGCCGGGCATCTCCGCCGCAGTGACACCCACATACGCATAAAGTTCGTCCGGGCCAAGAAGCCCGGACTCGTCGATACGTCCTATCTGCCGGCCGGGAACGAGTTCGGCAAAGGTACCGTCCTTACGGACAAGCTGCGCCGCAGCGGGCGAGAGCACGACTTCCCCCGGACGGGGCAGGGCCACCACGCCGGGAGGACGGGGCGCGCTCGGCCCAGCGTCGGCGATCAGGACCCGGGTAAAGCGCGTCCCGTGCCACGAGCCAAAGTTGAAGTTTGACCTGAACGAGTACTCCGCATCCGCCGAGATTGGCTGTCTGGCCGCGGTCACGCGGCCACGCTCACCGAGCACGGCAGGCAAGGTAGTCAGGAGCAACACCACGACAGCACCCAGACCGAACCCGATCGTCATGAGGCCCAGCCGGAGGTAGCCTGCTGCGCCGCCGCCGCGGACCAGACGCAACGCAAGGCGCAGATCCTTTGTCATGCGTCCACTACCGGTGTCGACGCCAGCCGACCGTCGCGCATCTCCAGCAGGCGGTCAGCCCTGTGCGCAATCTTCAGATCATGGGTGACCAGCACGATCGCCGCACCTTGCTCCGCAGAGAGGCCGAACAGAAGGTCCATCACCGCCTCGCCGTTGGTCGTATCGAGCGAACCAGTCGGCTCGTCCGCGAAGATGACGGCGGGACGATGCACGACCGCCCGAGCCACGGCTGCCCGTTGCGCCTGCCCACCGGAAACCTGCGCCGGTCGCCGGTTGGCCTCGCCATTGAGACCAAGCCGCTCCAATAGAGCGCCGACGCGCCTCGCACGTTCCCTTCGACCCACGCCTGCCAGGTCCAGTGGGAGTGCGATGTTTTCACTGATTGTCAGCTCCGGCACCAGTTCGGCGAATTGGAATACGAAACCGAAGGAGCGGAGCCGGAGACCGGACAGCTCCTCGTCAGGCAAACTCGCCCAATCTCGTCCATTGAAGGAAATTCGCCCGCTGTCCGGCTTGAGTAAACCAGCGAGACAGTAGAGGAAGGTAGTCTTGCCTGACCCACTCGGTCCGATCAACGCGACCCTTTCGCCCGGCATGACGGTGGCACTCACGGACGCGAGCGCCACCGTCTGGCCGAACGAATACCTCACGTGTTCAGCGTTCAGCATATGTGTCAGCCGATAGATGAGCTCCGCCGTGGACAACGTCCGGCCCGCGCTTGAGATAATCGTCCTTCTGGATACCCATCATTACCAACGCGTTGCTCCTTTCGCCGACCTTGAGGGAGCGATTCACTATGGAACTTAGGCTCGGTGATGTAAACACATGAGACAGATTTGAGCGCCCTGGTAGAACAGACGCCGGCGAATGTGACCGTACCCCCATCTCTTCAAAGTCGCAAGCCCGGAGTGACCGCCGGTTGGGCCGAGGGATGGCGCGGTGGTCCATGACTCCGTTTCCAGTCCTCGCCCGTCGATTGAGGTGGGCCGCCGCCGCCGAGGTGCCCGTGGTTCAAGTCCTTTTCTGTCGGCCTCTTCCCGAACGATGGACACCAACTACCCCTGGATCAATTGATCAAAGTCCTCGAAACTCGAAACGACACCGACAGCGTTCACGATGTTCTCTCGTTCAACCATGAGGAAACGTCCAACGCGATTGCCCACCAAGCGGTGGTCCGGGGTCTCGACCCGAGCCACCTCGAATGCTCGCGCTGCGATCACTTCCAGTTGATCGAGCCCAACCACCTCAGGGAACGGCTGGAGGGAATCCTGTAGGACGCGGGGCCGCTACCCGGCCAGGTGACCCCAGTCGGCGTCCAGGTCGGCCCACCGGCCCTGGGCGGCGACCCGGCCGCCGATCAGCACGACCACCCGGTCGGCCTGGTTGAGCGCCGCCCGCTTGGACGTCGAGCCGACCACCGTCACCCCGTGTTCGCGCAGCGCCCGCCACAGCTCCAGCTCGGTACTGACGTCCAGCGCCGATGACACGTCGTCGGCGACCAGCAGCTCGGTCTGCGGCGCCAGGGCACGGGCCAGGGCCAGCCGCTGCAACTGCCCGCCGGACAGCCGGGTGCCCTTGTGGCCGATCAGCAGGCCGAGTCCGCTTCCCGCCGCCGCCAGGTCGTGCTCCAGCTGCGCGACGGCCACCGCGCCGGCCGCGTCGACCGGATGGCCGAGCGCGATGTTGTCGGCGACGGTGCCGGACAGCACCCGCGGCAACTGGCCGACGTACCCGACCTGGTTGGGCCGCAGGAACAGTTCCGGTTCGACCACCGGCGTCCCGTTCCAGCGCAGCGCGCCGGTGTGGTGCACGATCCCGGCCAGCGCCCGCAGCAGGGACGACTTGCCGGCCCCGACCGGTCCGACGACCAGCACCAGTTGCCCGCGTTCCACCGTGAGGTCGACGTCCCGGACCGCGACCGTCCCGTCCTCGTGCACGGCGGTGAAGCCGTCGAGTTCCAGCCGCCGCAGCGGCCGCCGGGGTGGCGCCGCGGGGCAGGGTGCGGTGCCGGCGGAAATGTCGACCCCCGGCACCTCGGCCGAGTAGTCGGCGACCCCGCACATCTCGACGGTCCGCCGGGTCCACACCCGGGCCGAGGGCAGTTGCGACACCAGCGAGGCGGTCGTCCAGGCGAACCACCGGGCCGCGCCGAGGGTGGCGACCACCACCAGGGTGGCACCGGCCGAGAGTTCGCCGCCGAGGAACAGCGCCCAGGCACCGATCGGCAGCAGCCCGCTGACCATCGACGGCGTCGAACGGGAGAGCACCTGCACGGCGATCTCCCGCCGCTGCCGGTCGCTGCGCACCCGGTCCAGCCGGGCCAGGTGCGCCAGCACCGGTTCGGTGGCCCCGGCCAGCTTCACCGTCCGGGCCGCCGAGAGCGCGGAGACCAGCGCGGTCGCGAAGGCGGCCCGGGCCTTGACGGTACGCCGGGCCAGCCGCTCGAGCCGGGGGCCGAACAGCGTGGCGGCCAGCCCCGAGACCAGCATGGTGCCGGCGAAGAACAGCGCCGGCACGATCGACCCGGAGACCACGGTCATCCCGATCACCACGACCACGGCGGCGAACTGGTCGATCAGGTTGTCCGCGAGCTGCACCACCCGTTCGGTGTCACCGCCCTGCGCCACCACCTCGGCCGGGGTGTGTTTGCTGACCCGGCGCGGTCCGGTCTGGCCGTGCACCAGGCGCAGGCCGATCCGCAACATCTGCCGCACCCACCACTCCGGGAACCACTTGTTGGTGTACCAGGGCACCGGCAGCGTGATGATCAGCGCGGCCACGATCCCGACGGCCGGCCACAGCGTCCCGCCGGTGCCGTCGACCAGGTCCGCCCACAGCCAGGGCAGCACCGCACCGTCGAGCCCGAGCAGGGCCATCACCAGGAAGAACGCCAGGGCGGACAGGCCGTACCGGCGGTCGTTGAAGGTCAGCCGGACGATCTCCCGCATCGTCCGACTGCGGGGCGCCGGCGGCAGGGGCGGCGGCTCGCTGCGGCCCGGACCGGCCGTACCCGATCCGGCCGCGGCCGTTTCGACCGGCGCGGTCCCGGTGGTCCCGGTCGCCGCGACCGTGGTCGGCGCGGTGGCGGTCAGCGTGGCCACGCCCGCAGTGCCCACGCCCGCAGTGCCCACGGCCGTCGCCGCACCCGCCGGCTCCGCCGGGGTCGGCCAGTGCGGGGCACCGCCGTCGGGCAGGGTAAGCACGCCCGCGCCAGCGTTCGCGTCCCGCGCGCCGGCGTTCGCGTACGCCCCGACCCGGCTGCTGGCCAGCAGCCGGGCGAACCGTTCGGACTCGCGCAGCGGTCCGGCCTCCAGCACCTGACCGTCGGCCAGCACGACCACCTCGTCGCAGCGGCGGACCGAGGAGAGCCGGTGCGCGATCACGATGCCGATCCGGTCGGTGAGCAGGCGTTCGGTGGCCCGCTGCACCCGGGCCTCGGTGACCGGGTCGAGCCGGGCGGTGGCCTCGTCCAGGATCACCACCTGCGGGTCCCGCACGAGGATCCGGGCGAAGGCGATCAGCTGTTCCTGCCCGGCCGACAGCACGTGCCCGCCGTCGCCGAGCCGGGTGTCCGGACCGTCCGGAAGCTCCGCGACCCAGCCGGCCAGGCCCAGTTCGTCAAGCGCCCGGGCGGCGGCGTCCAGCAGGTCCGGGTCGAACAGCGCGATGTTCTCGGCCAGGGTGCCGGCCAGGATCTCGGTACGCTGCGGCACCACGGCGATCCACCGGCGCAACCGCTCCAGGTCGAGGTCCAGCAGGTCGGTGCCGGCCAGGAAGACCGTTCCCCGGGGCACCTGCACCGCCCGGCTGAGCACCTTGGTGAGGGTGGACTTTCCGGATCCGGTCCGCCCGATCAGCGCGTACGAGCGACCGCGGGCGAAGGTCAGGCGGACGTCCCGCAGCACCGGGGCGTGGTCGCCGTCCGAGCCGGCCCGGCCGTAGGCGAAGGTGAGGCCGCGCACCTCCAGGTCACCGTCCTCTGGTACGGCCCCGCCGACCGGCTCCTGTCGCGACGACTGGAGCAGTTGCACCCGGGCCCACGCGCCCAGCGCGACCTGCAACTCGGGCACCATCCGGGTGACGTGCTCCACGGTGACCCCGAAGGCGACCGCCAGCAGCCAGATCGCGGTCAGCCGCGCGCTGTCGACCCGGCCGGTGGCCAGCGCCCAGGTCCCGCCGAGGACGACCGCGATGATGCCGAGGTGCGCGGTGCCGGCGGCCGCCGTGGTGACCTGGGCGGTGGCGAGCCACACCCGCCGGCCCCGGGCCAGCACCTGACTGGCCTGCCGCGCGAACAGCCGCAGCACGTACGGCCGGGCCAGACTGGTCCGGACGTCGTCCTGGCCGTGGATGGCCTCCTCCATCACGGCGGCCAGATCCGACCAGCTCTCCTCCTCGGCCATCCGCAGCGGCCCGATGCGCATGGTGGGCCTGCGCAGCCGGACGACCAGGAACACGATCAGGGCGAGCATGGCCACGCCGCCGGGCCACCAGACGACAAGCGCCGTGACCACGGAGAGCAGGGCCACCCCGAACGACTGGATCACCCGTACGCCGGGGCCGCGCAGCTGGGCGGCGACCTGGTAGACATCGCCGTCGATCCGGTCCAGCAGCTCGCCGACCGGGGTGGTCTCGATCGCCGGCAGGTCCTGCCCGAGGGCGACCCGGCACAGCCGGCGGCGGACGTCGGCGGCCCAGTCGGCGGTGAGCCCCGCCGTGATCAGCCCGACCGCGAGGTCCGAGCAGGCGGCCGCGACCAGCGCCACGACGAGCAGGACGAAGAAGACCCCGGAGCGATGCACCAGCACCGGGCCGGCCAGCGCCGCGGCAACCGCCTGGCCGCCCGCGCCGAGCACGATGAGGCAGGCCACCAGGGTGACCCGGCGGGGTGCGGAGGACCACAGGTCGTGGAACAGGCGCATGTGGATCCCCCCGAGGATTGTGCGGAACCCTCAGCCTGCGGCGCCGACTGCCGAGATTCAACGCATTTATGCCACCGGCAGAGCAGCCGGGAAACGGCCGCCCACCAGCAACGCGGCGCCGCCGACCATAGCTGTGCGCGACCCGGCGCACGGGCTCAGGTGTGCGCGACCCGGCGCACGATGGCCAGCAGCGACTCCTGCACCTCGGCGATCGGCCGGTCCGGCTGGAACACCAGCCAGTCGACGGCGACCACCAGACCGACGCCGAACAGCGCCGAGGAGGCCAGCCGTACGTCCAGGTCGGCGGGCAGGTCGCCGCTGTCCACCCCAGCCTGCACGGTCTCGGCGATCGTCCCGATCGCCTCGGCGCGCAGCAGCCGCAGGGTCTGCTGCCACTGCCGGTTCGTCCGCCACATCTCCGAGAGCAGGAGTTGGGCGAAGGCCCGGTACCGCTGGATGTACTCCAGTTGGGCGCGGACCAGCGCGGCCAGCGCGGCGCGCGGCGGCTGCCCCGCCACCGCGGTCCGGAAGCCGTCGGTGAGCAGCCCGATGCCGTGCCGCAACAGCGCCTCGAACAGGGCCGTCTTGGACGGGAAGTTGTAGTAGACCGTGCCCTTGGCCACCCCGGCCCGCGCCGCGATGTCGTCGACGGTGGTCGCCGAGTAGCCCTGCTCGGCGATGAGCGCGACCGCCGCCTCGAAGAGTCGCTGGCGGGTGTCCACCCGCCGGCGCGACCGTCCGTCGGTCACCGCCGCCTCCCTCCGCCGCACTCCCTGCGCCGCCGGCCAGTCTGCTACATGGCCAGCTCGGGATGCAGCCTGGCCGGGGTGAGCCGGCGGGCGCGCCGCGCCGCGGCCACGCTGAGCACCACCGCGGCGCCGGCGAACCCGACCAGGACCGCCGCGCCGAGCAGCACCGGCCCGGCCGGTCCGCCGTTCACCGTGTGCCGCAGGGCGTCGACGACGTACGTCATCGGCACCAGCGGGTGCACCAACTGGAAGAACCGGGGCGAGGTCTGCACCGGGTAGGTGCCGCCGGAGGAGGTGAGCTGGAGCATGAGCAGGGCGAGCGCGGCCAGCCGCCCGGCCGGGCCGAGCCAGGCGCCCAGCGACTGCACCAGGGCGGTGAACGCGGCGGCGGTGAGCAGCAGCAGCGCCAGCGTGCCGACCGGGTGCACCGGGTGGAGCCCCAGCCCGAGGGTGACCACCGCGTACAGGGCCACGGCCTGCGCCAGGCCGACGGCCAGCCCGGGCAGCCAGCCGGCGAGCGCGACCCGCCGGGCCGGGGCGCCGGACAGGACGTGCCGCCGGTTCAGCGGCCGGAGCAGCATGTACGTGATCATCGCGCCGACCCAGAGGGCCAGCGCGAGGAAGTACGGCGCGAACCCGACCCCGTAGCTGGCCGCGGCGTGCCGCGTACCGCGGTCCAGCGCCACCGGGTCGCCGAGGACACCGGACCGGGTGGCCGCGTCGTCGTACCCGGGCAGTTGCCGGGCCCCGTCGGCGAGCCCGGAGGCGAGTTGCGCGGCCCCGGAGCGCAGGTCGGTCAGGCCGTCGGCGAGCCGCTGGCCGCCGCCGGCGAGCCGGCCGAGACCGCCGTCCAGGTCCTGCGCGCCGGTGGCCAGCCGGTAGAGGCCGGTACGCAGCTCGGCCGCCCCGCGCTCGGCCCGGTGGCTGCCCTGGTCGACCTGCTCGGCGGCGGTGGCGAGCTGGCCGAGCCCGTCGACGAGCTGGTTGAGCCGGGCCTGCTCGGCGCGTACGTCGTCGGCCAGGTGCGGCGCCTCGGCCGCGACCGTGCGGGCGGTGGCCGCGACGGTGACCAGCCGGTCGTGGAAGCTCGCCAGGTTCGCGTCGCTGAGCGTGGACCGCAGCCGTTGCGCGTCGGAGACCAGGCGCCCGGCGGCGGCCCGGGCCGCCGCCAGGTCGGGGTCGTCGGCGAGTTCGGGGTGTGCGGTGGCCAGCGCGTCGAGGCGGTCCCGCACGGTCCCGGCCCGCTCGATGAGGTCGTCGGCCCGGCCCGGCAGGGTGTCCAGGTGCTCGGCCAGGGACTGCGCACCGTCGGCGATCAGCGTCGCGGCGTCGGCGATCCGGGTGGCGTTGCGGCGCAGCACCGGTTCCCAGGTGTCGATGGCCGTGTTGATCTGCGTGGCGGCCGCCCGGGTCTGGCTGGCCGCCTGTCCGGCGCCGGCGGCCAGTTGGGCGCTGCCGGCGGCCAGCGTGGTGAGGCCGTCGGCGAGCTGGTCGGCCCCGGCGGTGGCGGTGGCGAGGTTGCCGGCGAGCTGGTCGGCGCCGTCCGCGGCGTCGCCGAGCCCGTCCGCGAGCTGGCCGGCGCCCGAGCCGGAGCGGTCGAGGCCGTCCCGCAGCCGCCCGGCGCCGTCGGCCGCCTCGGCCGTGCGCTGCTTGGCGTCGGTGAAGCCGATCAGCATCCGGTCGAAGTATCCGCTGCTCGCGGTGGTCCGGGCGGCGGCCTGGATCTCGGTGAACGCCGTTCGGGCGAGCAGCCCGGTCAGGTAGTTCGTGGCGTCGTCGCTGACCACCCGCAGTTGGCCGGGCCGTGCCGGCTGGTCCGGGTCGGGCGCCGCGGCCAGCGAGGCGGAGAAGTCCGCCGGGATCTCGAAGATCAGCTGGAACCGGCCGTCCCGGAGGCCGGCCTCGGCGCGTGTCCCGTCGGTCCGCCGCCAGTCGAAGACCCGCCGGTCGACCAGTTCGTCGGCGAGGTCCCGGCCGGCGTGCACCGGGCTGCCATCGGTGGCGGTGGCCGGGCGGTCCTCGTTCACCAGGGCCACCGGGATCCGGTCCAGCCTGCCGTAGGGGTCCCAGAACGCGGCGAGGTAGAGCGCGCCGTACAGCAGCGGGACGACCGTCAGCACGGCCAGCGCCGCGGCGGGCAGCCGGCCGCGGGTGAACCGCCGCAGCTCGTACCGGGCGAGGTGGAAAACTCTCATCAGGTGGCATCCATCCGGTATTGCGGGAGGTCGCGGGTCGGTTCGACGTCCCGGGCCGTGGCGATCACCGCCGTCCCGCGGTCGCACAGGTCGGTCAGCGCGGCCCAGAGCCGATCCTGCTCTGGCCCGCTCAGCCCGGTGTCGACGTCGTCGACCAGCACCGCCGCGGGGTCGTTCAGCCCGGCGAGCGCGAGGCCGAGCAGGTGGCGCTGCAACCGGGTCAGGTCGCGGACCAGCAGGTCCGGTTCGAGATCGGCGGCGTACGGCGCGATGGCCGCCGCGATCCGGTCCCGCCGGCCGGCTCGACCGCGGCGGGCCGGGGTGCCGCTCGCCGGGGTGCCGCTCGCCGGGGCGCGGCCTGCCGGAACGCTGCCTGCCGGGGCGCGGCGGCCGAGCAGCAGCAGTCGCTCGTCGAGGTGTTCGGCGACGGTGAGCGCGGGTTCCGGCTCGTGCGCTCCGGTCACCAGGCCCAGGGCGGCCGGGCCGGTGCGACGCAGCCGGCCCTCGTCGATCCGGAACCGGCCGGCGAGGGCGAGCAGCAGGGAGGTACGTCCGCTGCCGGTCGGTCCGGTCAGCGCCACCAGTTCGCCGGGCCGCACGGCGAGGTCGACGTGCCGGAACGCCCAGCCCCGCCCACCGCGGGCACCCAGATCCTCCGCCTGTACGACCGGCACCCGCTCCCCCTCGCCAACAAACTGACCTGACCAGTCAGTCTAAAAACATGGGTGGACCCGGTTCCAGCGGGACGGGCGTGACGTCCGCGACAACCCGGAGGACCGCGGGGCGGGCTCGCCGCTCAGAACAGGACGGTGGCGAAGGTGCCGACCGAGCGGAACCCGCACCGCTCGTAGACCCGGCGGGCCGCGGTGTTGTAGTCGTTGACGTAGAGGCTCACCGAGGGAGCCACCCGGACCAGCGCGTCCTTGACCACGGCGGCCATCGCGGCGGCGGCGATCCCCCGACCCCGCCACGACGGCGCCACCCAGACGCCCTGCACCTGGGCCGTCTGCCGGGTCACCACCGCCAGCTCGGCCTTGAAGGCCACCTCGCCGTCGATGAACCGGGCGTAGGCGCGGCGGGACCGGACCAGCTCGGTCACCCGCCGTCGGTAGCTGCGACCGCCATCCTCGGCCAGCGGCGACACCCCGACCTCCTCGGTGTACATCGCCACGGCCGCCGGGAACAGCCGGTCGACCTCGCCGCCGCGGACCAGGCGTACCTGCGGGTCGGGCCGGATCGGCGCCTCGTCGGCCGTGGCCAGCAGCGGCTGGTTCGGCCGTACGTCCCGGGCCGGCCCCCACGGCTCGGCCAGCCGCTCCCAGAGCCCGAGCACGGCGGTCGCCTCCCCCACGATCGAGGAGCAGATCCGGTCCTCGCCGCCGAGCTGGTCGGCGAACGCGGACACCGCGGCGGGCGAGGCGAGAACCGGCGTGAGGTGGCCGCCGAGCCAGCACAGCGACTCGACCTGGCGCCGTTCGCCGTAGCCGAGGATCCGCCCGTCGGCCCGCCACCAGGACAGGCCGCGGGCGGCCACCCGCTCGGCCACCTGCGCCGACGCGTACGGATCCCGATCCAGAAGCCGCTCGATCGCCGGTCGCTCGGCCTCACCCAGTTGGCGCACCGGAACCGTCAGCACGCGTACCAGCGTGCCAGATGCGGACGCGGCCGGCGGGCCGACGGGGAGGACCCTTGCAGCCGATGCATTGCCGATATATCGTAGATGCATCGCCGATAGTCACAGAGAGGAAGTACGACATGACGTTCCATCGAGGTTTCCGAGGCATGGGACCGGGTCCCGCCGCGCTGCGCGAAGGCTGGATGCGCGGCCTCGGCTTTCCGGGCATGCCGCCGTTCCCGCCGGGTCCGCCCGGGGCGGGCGGGCGGCACGGACCCGGCGGCGGATTCGGCCGCGGACGCGGCCGGGGACGCCGGGCCAACGTCCGGGCGGCGCTGCTGGCGCTGCTGGTCGAGCGGCCCATGCACGGGTACGAGATGATTCAGGAGCTGGCGTCCCGCACCGGCGGTGCGTGGCGACCCAGCCCCGGCTCGGTCTACCCGACGCTGCAGCTCCTTGAGGACGAGGGGCTGATCGAGGCCGCGGCCGACGACACCGGGGGCGGCCGCAAGCGGTTCACCCTCACCGAGGCCGGCCAGGCCGAGGCGGCCCAGGCCGCCGAGAACCCGCCGTGGGCCGAGTTCGCCGAGGGCACCGTGAACAGTTGGCAGGAGATCCGCCAGTCCGGGTTCCAGGCAATGGACGCCCTCCGGCAGGTCATGCTGACCGGCACCGACGACCAGCGCGAACGCGCCGCACAGGTGCTGGACGAGACCCGGCGCAAGCTCTACGCCATCCTCGCCGAATCCGCGTAACCGCTACCCCCGGGAAAGGCGTCGCCGACGTACGCGGCGCCCTTCCCGGGATCTTCCGGCGTCTTTACCGGAGGGCTCAGTGGATGGTGACGGTCGGGCCGCTCACCAGGCCGCGCAGTTCCTCCGGCAGTTCGGCGCCCATCTCCTCGGCCAGCCGGAGCGCCTCCTCGATCAGCGTCTCCACGATCTGCCCCTCCGGCACGGTCTTGATGACCTGGCCCTTCACGAAGATCTGGCCCTTGCCGTTGCCCGAGGCGACACCCAGGTCGGCCTCGCGGGCCTCGCCCGGACCGTTCACCACGCAGCCCATCACGGCCACCCGCAGCGGCACCGGCAGCCCTTCCAGCCCCGCGGTGACCTCCTCGGCCAGCTTGTACACGTCCACCTGCGCCCGCCCGCAGGACGGACAGGAGACGATCTCCAGACCCCGCTCCCGCAGACCCAGCGACTCCAGGATGGCCGCGCCGACCTTGATCTCCTCCACCGGCGGCGCGGACAGCGAGACCCGGATGGTGTCCCCGATTCCCTCGGCCAGCAGCGCCCCGAAGGCCACCGCCGACTTGACGGTGCCCTGGAACGCCGGTCCCGCCTCCGTGACGCCCAGGTGCAGCGGGTACTCGCACTGCTCGGCGAGCTGCCGGTACGCCCGGATCATCACCACCGGGTCGTTGTGCTTCACCGAGATCTTGATGTCCCGGAAGCCGTGCTCCTCGAACAGTGAGCACTCCCACAGCGCCGACTCGACCAGCGCCTCGGCGGTGGCCTTGCCGTACTTGGCCAGCAGCCGCTTGTCCAACGACCCGGCGTTCACGCCGATCCGGATCGGCGTACCGGCCGCCGACGCCGCCGCCGCGATCTCCCTGACCTTGTCGTCGAACTGGCGGATGTTGCCCGGGTTCACCCGGACCGCCGCGCAACCCGCGTCGATCGCCGCGAAGACGTACTTCGGCTGGAAGTGGATGTCGGCGATCACCGGGATCTGCGACTTCTTCGCGATCGCCGGCAGCGCCTCCACATCGTCCTGGGACGGCACGGCCACCCGGACGATCTGGCACCCCGACGCGGTCAGCTCGGCGATCTGCTGCAGGGTCGAGTTCACGTCGGCGGTCAACGTGGTGGTCATCGACTGGACGGAGACCGGCGCGCCACCGCCGACCGGAACCGGACCGACCATGATCTGCCGACTCACCCGCCGCGGGGCGAGCGGCGGCGGTGGCACAGCGGGCATACCCAGGCTGACAGCGGTCACAGCTTCACTCACCTCGAAAAGAGCGTGATCGGATTGACGACGTCCGCGGTGATCGTCAGCAGCGTGAACGCCCCGCCGACCAGGATCACCGCATACGTCAGGGGCATCAGCTTGAGATAGTCGACCCGGCCCGGGTCCGGCCGGTTGAGCTTGGCGTAGATCCAGGAGCGGATCCGCTCGAACCAGGCGATCGCGATGTGCCCGCCGTCCACCGGCAGCAGCGGCAGCAGGTTGAACACGCCGACGAAGAAGTTCAGCGAGATGAACAGGAAGACCAGCATCTGCCAGACGCCGTTCTGCAGCGCCTCGCCGCCAAGCCGGCTGGCGCCGACCACGCTGATCGGGGTGTCCGCGTCCCGCTTGTCGCCGCCGATCGCCGACAGCAGCGCCGGAACCTTCTCCGGGATCCGCTGCAACGCCTGCCCGGTGGCCACCGCCATGTCCCCGGTGAAGCGCGCGGTCGCGCCGAACGCGTCGACCGGCCCGTACGTGATCGTGCCCGGGGTGCTGACCCGCAGCCCCACGCCCAGCGCGGCGACCGGGCCGACCGGGCCGTCGGGGTCGTCCAGCGGCGGACGCCGGGTCTGCGCGAGGGTCACCTGCGCGGTGCCGGGCTGCCCGTCCCGGACGTAGCCGACCGAAACGGAGCTGCCGGGCTCGGCCGAACGCAGCGCGGTCAGCAGCTCGCCGTAGCTGTCGATCGGCCGGCCGGCGAACGAGGTCACCCGGTCACCGTCGTGCAACTGGCCCAGTGCCGCCGGGCTCGCCGGGTCGTTCGCGGCGCAGGCCCGGTCGGCGTTCTCCTCGACCACGCAGGGCGCGAGTGCGATCACCGCCGGCTCCTGCCGGAACTGGGCGTCGGTGCTGGGGAAGGCCGGGTTCGGCAGGCCGACGAAGACCGCCGCGAACCAGGCACCGACCACCGCCAGCATGAAGTGGATGACCGAACCGGACGCCATCACGATGGTCCGCTTCCACACCGGGAACCGCCACATCGCCCGCGGCTCGTCGGCCGGGTCGACGTCGTCGTCCTGCGGAGTCATTCCGACGATCTTGCAGAAGCCACCGAGGGGGATCCCCTTCACGCCATACTCGGTCTCGCCGCGCCGGAACGACCAGAGGGTCGGGCCGAAGCCGACAAAGTAGCGCGTGACCTTCATCCCGAACGCCTTGGCGGTCAGCATGTGACCGGCTTCGTGCAGGCTCACCGAGACGAGGATCCCCAGGGCGATCACCACCACCCCGAGCAGGTACAGCATCAAGCTCCTTCCACCGAGCCAGCGATGATCTCTTGCGCGGCGGCCCGCGCCCAGGACTCGGCGGCGAGCACCTCCTCGACGGTACCCGGTTCGTCGAAATCGGGGGCCGAGTCCAACACCCGCTCCAGGGTGTCGACGATGCCCAGGAACGGCAGCCGGCCGGCCACGAACGCCGCCACACACTCCTCGTTCGCGGCGTTGTAGATGGCCGGGCGGCACCGGCCGGCCAGGCCGGCGGCCTTGGCCAGCGCCACGGCCGGGAACGCGTCGTCGTCCAGCGGCGCGAACTCCCAGGTGTGGCTGCGCGTCCAGTCCACCGCGGCGGCCGCGTCCGGCACCCGGTCAGGCCAGCCCAGCGCCACGGCGATGGGCAGCCGCATGTCCGGCGGGCTGGCCTGGGCGATCGTGGAGCCGTCCACAAACTCGACCATGGAGTGAATCACCGAGGTCGGGTGGATCATGACGGTGACATCCGGGTACGGGATGTCGAACAGCTCGTGCGCCTCGATCACCTCAAGCGCCTTGTTGACCATGGTGGCCGAGTTGATCGTGACCACCTGGCCCATGTTCCAGGTCGGGTGGGCCAGCGCCTGCTCCGGGGTGACGTCGGTCAGCTCGTCTCGCCGGCGGCCCCGGAACGGGCCGCCGCTGGCCGTGACGATCAACCGGCGCACCTCCGGCCGGTGGCCCGAGCGCAGGCACTGGGCCAGCGCCGAGTGCTCGGAGTCCACCGGAACGATCTGGTCGGGCCGCACCAGCGCGGCGCGCACCAGCGAACCGCCGGCCACCAGGGACTCCTTGTTTGCCAGCGCCAGCGTGCGGCCGGCCCGCAGCGCCGCCAGGGTGGGTGCCAGCCCCAGCGAGCCGACCACCCCGTTCAGCACGATGTCGCACGGCCACTCGGCCAGTTCGTTCATCGCGGACGGCCCGGCGAGGATCTTGGGGATCCGGAAACCGCCGGTCGGGTACCCGCGCCGCTGCGCCTCGGCGTAGAACGCGAGCTGAAGATCCTGGGCGGCCGAGGCGCGGGCCACCCCCACGACGTCCACGCCGAGCTCCAGCGCCTGCGCGGCGAGCAGTTCCACGTTGCCGCCGCCGGCACCGAGGGCGACCACCCGGAACCGGTCCGGGTTGCGCCGCACGATGTCGATCGCCTGTGTGCCGATCGAACCGGTCGAACCGAGCAGCACGATGTCCCGGGGAGCGTTCACCGGGTCATTGTCCCCGATCGCCCTGAACCTGTGTGCCGGGCTCCTCGCCCGCGTCGGGTTCGGAGCCCGGTCCCGGCTCCTCGTCGAGCAGGTCCGCCGGGTCGACCGAAAAGTCGAACGGCTGCCGCATCACGAACGTCGTACCGGCGGCAGCGGCGGCCAGCGGCCGGGACTCCCCCTCCACCAGCTCGAACAGCGCGACGGTCGCCGCCCGGTTGCGCAGGTCCACCCGCGGGAAGTACGGCACCTTCGCGTCCGCATACTGCCTCGGCCGGTCGATCACGTCCCTGCGCCGGGTACCCGGCGACACGATCTCGCCGAGCAGGACAACCTCGGCAATCCCGACGGAGACCCGCCCACGACCGGGCGCCCGCAGAACCGCGATATCCGGAAGGAGCAGATCATCGTCCGAGACGATGTTGATCTCAGGGTAGGCCCAGCACCCGGCGCGGCGGGCCGCGCGGTGCAGGAGGTAGGAGAGTTCCCGTTCCACCGTCTGGTGGTCCGTCCCGGCGTGTGGTGTCACGATCACGCTTCCGCTCACGACTTCGACCCGCGGGCCGTTGGCCTCCGGTAGCAGTTGGAGGGCGAGGTCGGCGGTCCACGGTTCGTCGTGCCAGCGCAGCACGTCGAACGACGGCTCAATCTCCGCGGCCGCACCGGACTCCGGCTCCGGCGTCGTGACGGGCTGCGCCATCCTGCTCACCCCTGCGCTGGACATCATGCCGACGCCCAGCCCAGCCAGGGAGGGGCCGGCACCAGGCGTGTCGCGGCTTGACTATCGGCGCAGCCGGAAGGCGTCCACCTCGGCACCGTCGTACCAGTCGGTACGCCGGCCGAGCGGCTCCATCCCGAGCCGGCGGGTCACCGCGACGGAGGCGTCGTTTCCGGGCCAGACCACCGCGTGGATCTCGGACAGGCCGGCCGCGAAACCCCGATCCAGCGCACCGCGGGCCGCCTCGGTGGCGTAGCCGTTGCCCCACGAGTCAGGGTGCAGGTGCCAGCCCACCTCGACGTCCGAGGTCGACTCGCCGCCCACCCCGGGCAGCGGGACGAGCAGCACCGTGCCGACCACCAGCGCGGTGTCCCGGCGCTGCACCGCCCAGATCCCGTACGGCTCACCGAACTCGGCGCTCCGCTCGTTCCACCGCCGGATCATCCGGATCGCCCGCTCGGGGTCGGCCAGCGGATCACCGCCGCGGCCAAGCCATCGGGCGACCTCCACCCGCGAGTAGATGTCGAAGGCCCGCCGCACGTCGTCCGGTTCCTCGGTCCACGGCCGCACGATCAGCCGCCCGGTCCCAAAGGTGATCGCCACGACCGGTGACCATAACCTGCCCCGGGCCGATCGGCCCCCTAGCGCCCGTCGACCAAGCCGGGGAAGCCGTGACGATCCCTTCACTGAGTCTTTTTCATCTTGCGTGGCGGGCGGCTTCGACGTGGTGCAGGACGAGGATGGCCTGCACGATCGCGGTGGCGCGGTGTGGGCAGCAGCGCAGCTTGACCAGGATCTTCCAGGTCTTGAGCGTGGCGATCGCGCGCTCACCGCGGGCGCGGATCTTCGCGTGCGCCCGGTTGACCGCCTTCTGCCGGCGTGACAGCTTCGGCCGGAAGCGGCGCCGCTTGAACGGGGTGCGCAGGCTGCCGCGGGCGCCCTGGTAGCCCTTGTCCGCGAAGGTCATCACGTCGGCGCTGGTCAAGGCTTCGATGATGTCGTGGGTGCGGGCGGCGGTCAGGTCATGCGTTGAACCGGGCAGCGCGGCCGATGCCCAGACGAGACGCCCTGCCGCATCCGCGATGACCTGCACGTTCACGCCGTGACGTTTGTGCTTGATGCCCCTATGTATGTCAAGCCGTAGAGGGCTGTGGCGGTGTTGTCGGGGTCATTGAGGCGATGATGATCCGGTAGATGGCGCGGGCGAGGTACCGCTTAAGGCAGCGGATGATCTCGCGTTTGGACAGACCCTCGGCGGTCCGTCGCTGCATGTAGTCCCGCGTTCTCGGGTTCCAGCGCAGTCCGATGAGCACGGCTCGGTACAGCGCCGCGTTGGCTTGGCGGTGGCCTCCGCGGTTGAGTCGTCGACGTTGGGTCTTGCCCGAGGACGCCTCGACTGGACTGACTCCGCAAAGGGCGGCGAAGGACGCCTCGCTGGCAAGCCGACCTGGGTTGTCGCCGGCGGCGATCAGTAGCGTGGCGGCTGTGTCGGGGCCGACGCCGCTGATCCGCAGCAGTTCTGGTGCTGTGGATTGCACCGCGCCCGCGATGCGGTGCTGCAGATCGCGGATTTCGGTCTCGAGGTGCTGGATGCGGCGGGCGAGCTGTCGTAGCGTGTACAAGCTTGCCGCAGTGACGGCGTCCTGGGCATCGACGTCGAGCTGGCAGCATCGCGCGACCAGCCGGGAAGTATTCAGCAAGGCGAGGGCTTCACGCAGTGCGGGCTCGGCAGTGACCACGATGGCCTTGAGCTGGTTGATGGCCTGGACACGGGCTTTGACCGCCGAATCTTTCGCGGTCTTGAAGATCCGCATCGCCTCGACCAGCCCGTCGGCGGTCTTCGGCAGCGCGGTCGCATCTCCGGCGAGGACGGCCCGGGCGGCGGCCTCGGCATCCACCGCATCGCTCTTGCCGCGCCGGCGCCGCACGGACCGGTCCGGCCGATTGACCTCGATGACATGCACGCCCGCTGCACGTAGCAGCCGGGTCAGCCCTGCCCCGTACGATCCCGTGCCCTCAACCCCGGCCAGACGCAGCGGGCCATAAGAGCGTGCCCACATCACCATGTCGCGGTAGCCCGACTTCGTCGTCGGGAAGTCTCGACCGGCCAGCAGCACACCCAACGTGGTCAGCACGACCGCGACGTGCACATCCTTGTGGGTATCGACGCCCAACACCACCTCGTGGTCGCCGGTCTCAGTCTGGCCTTCCTGCGGCATGATGGTCACGGCTGCTCTCTCATCGAGGAACGGAAACGGTGGCCGTCGCCGGGCCGGCGCCCGCGGTCAGGACTGTGACGGTGCCTTGTAACGGCAAGGCCCCTATCGGGACACGCCACGCCGGCTCGGCGGCAGCAAGCACCGCCACAGAACCCGGTCGACAGATCAAGCACAGGGCACCGACAGGGCCAACCAGAGTACGGGTCAGACCGAACCCCGAGGCGGCATACAGAGATTCTCACAGCCGGAGTAGTACGGCTTCTGGTCGGCGACCCGGTCGATCGGGATCAGCGTGCCGTCCAGGATCGCGTAGGCCAGTTGCCGGATGCGCCGCATGGCGGTGTCCAGGTCCTCGGCGGCAGCGCTGAGCAGGGCGATTGCTTCTTGAACATAGCGCCAGGCGGTCGCGACGCCGATCTCGAAGCCGGCGGCGAGGCGGGTGTAGGTGTCGCCGTTGCGCAGGTGGGCCAGGGCGAGTAGTGCCTGGCGGCCCGGGGTCAGCCGCCTCCACCGGGATCTGCGCTGCTGGCGGTGGCCGCGGATGCGTTCGGCGAGGTGGTTCAGGGTCCGGCTGGACAACGGGATCGTGGCAGGGTAGGACAGCATGGCGAGGCTCCCGGTCGGGGCATCGGGTCTTGGTCGATTTGCTGTCCTACCTGGAGCCTCGCCCTCATCGATCAGCACCCCCTGCCGACCCGGGCTGACCTGCAAGATCAGGTTGGAAAAGGCTCAAACTTGACATCAACCGGAGCAGGCAACCACAACCTCCAACGCACAACGGAGTGGCTCCACTACGTAAAAAAGGAGCCACTCCGCTACAGAATACCATTCCAAGCGCTAGTTTTTGCCTACATCGAACGCTCGCGCAAGCAACTTACCTGCGAATTCCCTATAACCCTTTGAATAGACATCTTCAGCATCGCCCACCCGATCCAACTCCTGCCGAGTCAGCGATTCAGCGCCTGAAAGATCGCCGTTTAGCGCAGCGACCAACGGCAGGACAAAGAATCGCTGATTGTCAAGCAGAAGTCCCGACCCGGAAACCTCGGCCGAGAACGCCTCCCAGCTCGTCCATTTGTCAATGAACGGTTGCCCGTAGGCCCTGACAGCAGATGCCAAGTCCTCAGCTATCGCGGTCAGATCACCGTCTGCTGAGAAATCCCACTGCACGAAGGTGTTCTGTGGCATGAGATAGCCCAGCGGTTTCGAGATGGATGCTACTGGAGCTTTCCAGCCCGCCAACTCAACCAACGCCTTCTCAAGCTGAACATGCCTGACGCCTACCACCGGGTTGATCTGCAACTTAGCTGGTAGACCCCACGTCGCAAGGTTGAGGCCAAGCCACCCTGTGACGTCCTTCCTATCCCGAGGTTGCAGGAGAAGGCCCCGTCGCTTCGCCACGTAGCCGTATTGCCTCAAGGCGGATGCGCAAGCTTCCTGGCTATCCCGTTCCAGGTTGGTCATCTCATC
This sequence comes from Plantactinospora sp. KBS50, assembly GCF_002285795.1. Taxonomy (GTDB): domain Bacteria; phylum Actinomycetota; class Actinomycetes; order Mycobacteriales; family Micromonosporaceae; genus KBS50. The sequence continues at coordinate 1,602,129 of NZ_CP022961.1, read as the reverse complement.
ACCTCTTCCCGTCAGCAGTGAGGATAGCCACCGAAGCCCGCAATCTTCACGCGCGTCGGCCCAAGTGTGGTTCCAGCAAGACCCGCCTTCTGCGCGTTGGGTCCGTAGAACGTTCCGCCGCGTGTCTCGACTGACATGTACCCGCCTCGTGAGCCCTGATTCTTAGTAAAGCCTGCGGTGGGCCCATTCTTGGTGTCGTAAACCGAAAGAGCGCCATTCTTTTCGGCTACAACATCAAACCTTACGTTCACTCCGTTCGCAGCGGTCATGCTGATCTCTGTACCTCGAATTACGTATCCTCGACTGACCAAATCGTCGATCAACATTTGCGTGCCAGCGGCACCCTTACCTGGACTCGATGCTCCGCCAGTGTTGTGTACGAGTACCGGCGTGTTGCCGGCGAGCACATAGTACGTGTGGAACCAATAGCGACGTCACGGAGGTGATGACGGGCCTGACCTGCGCGTTCACCTACGGTTCAACCCTGGCGAATATCAGCATCGTCGATGGTGACAGCAGTCATGACAGCAACACCGACGCACGCCCGGCAAGAACGGCGACCCGTTGACCCAGATCACCACCGGTGGACGCCAGGCCATCGGGGCCACCCCTCCCGGCTCAAGCGCACCGCGGCGGCGTCGTACGACCGCCCGGTCGGTGCGAACGCATGACATCAGTAATGACAGCAACGCGGGCAGACCCCTGCGCCCTCCAGTGCATAGCGCAGCCGAGTCCCTACGGTCCGTGACGCGCACATTACGACTCTCGGCTCTATCCAGACGCCCCTTCCGACGCCCGCCGATCAAGCTCCTGCACCATACGCTGAACATCTTCTGCGCTAAACTTAAATGGGCGGATCTGATTTATCACGACCTCCCGTTTGACTTCGGGAGACGGCAGTTGCGCCCAGTCCTGCACCAGATACTCCGCTATTAGCGGAGGCTCGATTCTACGGTTCGCGAAATCCTCCCAATGCTCCCACTGGGCAACTTCCCCATCTCGCCCAGACGCCCTCAAACTTACCTTTATTTCTTTGATAACGCGCTCATGCAAGTCACTAAGAAAGGAGCTTCCCCGTGTGGCGTCGTCTACCTCGCGCGCGAGGTACCTAACCTCCATCAGAGCCCGGTTGAGAGCAAGGAGTTCCTGGTAGTCGTCAACTTGCAGCACTGTTGCTCCTAACCAAAGGGGTTCGGCCCATGATAAATGACATCATCTGGCGTGAACCTGAATGAGCCCTGATGCACCAACTCGTTCGGCTGAACACCTGACCCGAGCCTATCGGGAGAGATACGGAATCCAATTACATGGGAACCGCGACCTGCATACCGCGGATTTCCTGCGAACAAAACATTGTTGGCATCGCCGGACTTCACCATGTCCTGCGCAAAGTAGCTAACGCCCTTCGAGTTGGCCTTCACCACCCCACCTTCCATGATGGTGGCGTGTCCGGCCTCATCCGTGTAATGAAAGAAGACGTCATCTCCGAGGGAGTCGGCCAAGTTATCCACGCTGTGCTTTGCGGCGTCCCCGCAGTTGTGGACGAGGACCGGTGTGTTGCCTGCGATTACATAGTACGTGTGGACGCCGTCGACCGTGAGGTTGTGGACGGTTGCGTACTCGATGCGATCGCGGGTGGCGACGACCCTCGCGTCGTCTCCCCCGTTTGTGGCGATATGCTCACCGGCCACCAAGGCGCCAGCGTTCGCCCAGTGTCCGGACCCGTCGAACGGATCCGCGGGGCGGCCATGGTCGTCCACGAAGAACGGGTGGTTGGCGGTGGTGGTGACCGTGCCTGTCATGGCCGGCTGCACCCGGGCGCCGTCGTCCGGGCCATCGCGGTCCATGACCGCGACGGTCACCGCGACCAGATTCTTCTGCCCGGACCCGGTGATGACATCGGTTACCGGCTGACTCGACGTCTTTCCGGTGGTGGGATCGGCGGCAACAACCCTGTCGCCGATCTTGACATCCTCGATCGCCTTGTGAGAACCGTCGGCCATCAGGACCTGGGTGCTGGGGACGAAGCTGTTGCACCGGGGCTTGGCAACCTTGCCGGCACCGCGCAGGATGCCGGCCGTCCCAGCACCCACGATGCCCTGCTCCAAGAGTTCGCCGGCGTCGACGTGGCCCGTGGTCAACAGCTGCTCGGTGGCATCGGAGGCAGCCGAGGAGAGCCCACCACCGATCATCGTCGCGGCCAGCCCACCGCCCAAGCCACCGGTGGCTACGGTGACGACCCCGGCCACCGTCCCGGCGATCGCGCCGGTCACGGCACAGCCGGCAATGGACCGGCCAGGCGGGCAGCTCAGTGCGCTGGTGACCGCGCCGCCAACGGCGAAGCCGGCCACGACGCACGCCGCGGAGCCGGCACCACCGGTCGCCAGCAGACAGCCGCCGGTGGTGAGCACGCCGGCGGCGATGCCGGCCACGGCGGGCAGTGCGGCCTTGCTGGTCTCGGCCACCACCTGAGCGGCCCTCGACAGCCCTTCGATGGCAGAGTTTCCAGCTTCGACCGCCTGCTGGTAGAGCTGCGTGGTGGCCTTGGCCACATCATCGACGACGTCGCGCGCCACTGACACCACCGCGGCGGGCAGCGCGGCGGATACGGCAACCGCCACGCCCTTGACGACCGGCTTGAGGGCCGCCTTGAGCGACGGCAGCGAGTGATGGCACTACGGTGCCGTTCGCCGGCTTCGAACCGACCGGCGCCGGAGTCGCGGCGCCGCTCCGATTCCGCCTGTTCCACGTGGTCGGGCCGACCGGCTACTCGGCCGCGCTGATGCTCAGCGGCTCAGCCGCTGGCCAGAGGCCGCGGGTGCGGGCCACCCCCGAGCCGGCCCGGACCCGCGTACCCACCGCTCGCGCCGCCGGGGTCGTGGCGGCGCGAGGGTCATTCGCCGGCCAGCGCCCCGGTCGGGGCGGGCGACGGCGTCTCGCCTGCCGCGGCCGCGCCGCCGCCGGCCGCGCCGGAACCGGGAGCGGCCGGGACGGAACCGGGAGCCGCCGGGGTGGGCGGGCCGGACTCGCGGATGCCGTACCTGCGGTACAGCCGGGCGAGCGGCCCCGGCGCCCACCAGTTCCAGCGGCCGAGCAGTCGCATGGTGGCCGGTACGAGCAGCACCCGGACCAGGGTGGCGTCCACCACGATCGCCACGATCATGCCGACGCCGATCAGCTTGATGTACGACATGCCGCCGGTGGTGAACCCGGCCACCACGACCGCCAGCAGCAGGGCCGCGGCCGTGATGATCCGGCCGGTGTGCTGGAGTCCGGTGGCCACCGCCGTGGTGTTGTCGCGCCCGGCGTCCCATTCCTCGCGGACCCGGGAGAGCAGGAAGACCTCGTAGTCGGTGGCCAGCCCGAACAGCACGGCCAGCATGAGGATCGGGTTGCTCGCCTCAATGAACCCGGTGGGCGTGAAGCCGAGCAGGTCGGCCAGGTGCCCGTCCTGGAACACCCACACCACGACGCCGAACGACGCCGAGATCGACACCACGTTCATGATCACCGCCTTGACCGGCAGCACGATCGAGCCGAAGGCGAGGAAGAGCAGCAGCAGGGTGGCCGCCGCCATGATCAGGGCCATCCACGGCAGCCGGCCGCCCAGGCTGTCCAGCAGGTCCCGGTCGGCGCTGGGCCGGCCGCCGACCAGGACCTCCGCGCCGTCGGGCACCGGCAGGTGGCGGATCGCCCGTACGGCGTCCTGGGCGGTGTCGTCGGTCGGCTCCCCCGAGTAGCCGACCGACAGCAGCGTCGTGTCCGCGTCGGCCGCCGCGACCCGCACGTCGGTGACGCCGGGTACGGCGCCGATCCGGGCCGCGAATCCCTGTGCCCGCTCGGCCGGTACGCCGGAGACCAGCACCTGTATCGGGCCGACGGTGGCGCCCGGGAACTCGGTCTGGATTCGCTCGGTGACCAGCCGGGGCGTCGAGTCGGCCGGCAGCACCCGCTCGTCGAAGCCGCCGAACTCGATCCGCAGGAACGGCGCGGCCAGCACGCCGAGCACGGCCAGCACGCCGACCACGACCGGCACCGGCCGGCGCATCACCGCCCGGGCGATCCTGGCCCACGCGCCGCCGCCGGCCGGGTCCGCCGCCGCGGTGGCGCCGACCGGGTCCGCCGCCGCGGTGGCGCCGGGCGCCGGGTCCGCGAGCGGGGTGCGGTCCGCGGCCCCACTACGGCCCGCCGCTCCGCTACGGCCCGCGGCCCGGGTGCGGCGACCGGGCACGGGTACGCGTACCGCGTCGATCCGGTGGCCGAGCACGGCCAGCAGCGCCGGCAGCACGGTCAGCGCGGCCAGCATGGCGACCAGCACGGCGGCCATCCCGCCCACGCCCATCGAACGGAGGAAGACCTGCGGGAAGATCAGCAGGCTGCCCATGGCCAGCGCGATGGTCAGGCCGGACACCACGACGGTGCGGCCCGCGGTGGCGAGGGTGCGCCGCAGCGCCTCGGGCGTGTCGTGGCCGGCCCGCAGTTCCTCCCGGAACCGGCTCACGATGAACAGCGCGTAGTCGATGGCCATGCCGAGGCCGATCAGCGTGATGACGTTGATCGCGAAGATCGACACTTCGGTGACGGTGGCCAGCAGCCGTACCGCCACGAACGCGCCGAGGATGGCGAGACCGCCGATCAGCAGTGGGGTGGCCGCGGCCACCAGGCCGCCGAAGATGAGCACCAGCAGCACCAGCAGGATCGGCATGGAGAACAGCTCGGCCCGGGTGATGTCCCGGGTGGTCTGCTCGTTGGCGGCGCTCAGGAACGGCACCGCGCCGCCGACCTGGGTGCGGACGCCGGGGGCGTCGAGGGCCGGGCGCAGGTCCCGGTACGCGGCCGTGCGCTCGTCCTCGTCGCCGGCGCGCAGTTGGATCAGGGCGTAGGTGGCGGTCCGGTCCCGGGACAGCAACGTGGGTGCCTGGGTGTCGTACCAGCTCGTGACGCTGGCGACCGCGGGCCGCTCGCGCAACTGCCGCAGGGTCGTGGTCACCGGGTCCCGGAACGCCGGTTGGTCCGCGGTGAGCGTGTCGCTGGAGTAGAGCACCAGGATGTCGGCGTCCTGCCGGCCCAGTTCGCTGGCGATCCGGGTGGCGGCCCGGCTGGACTCGCTGGCCGGGTCGTCGAAGCCACCGCCGGTCAGCGTGCCGAACACGCCGGTCCCCCAGGTCGCGCCGAGGGCGCCCAGCGCCAGCGCCGCGAGCAGCACCGCCCAGCGGAGCCGTACGACGTGTCGCCCCCACCATGCAAACATCGAGTTCCTACCCGCCCAGGTCGTACCCTGTAATAACCAGTCAGAAAAGTGAACGCCGTTAACTATTGCTACGTCGTTCACTTCAGTCAAGGGGGTTCGTTCGATGACCGCTCCCACCCGGCGGGAACGCCTGCGTACGGCGACCGTCGCGGAGATCAAGCAGGGTGCCCGGCACCTGCTGGTCGACGGCGGCACGGAGGCGGTCTCGCTGCGCGCCATCGCCCGCGACATGGGCATGACCGCGCCCGCCATCTACCGCTACTTTCCCAGCCTGGAGGCGCTGGTGGTGGAGCTGGCCGGCGACCTCTACGACGAACTGCGCGGCACCGTCGAGGCGGCCCGGGACACCGCCGGGGACGATCCGGTCGACCGGCTGCTGGCCATGCTCCGCGCCTTCCGGCGCTGGTCGGTGGAGCACCCCGCCGAGTTCAGCCTGATCCTCGGCCGGCCGGTGCCGGGCATGATCGAGTTCATGCGGCAGTGCGACATCGACCAGCCCGGCGCCCGGCTGGGCGCCGTCTTCCTGGAGCCGCTCTGCCTGCTGGCCGACCGGGGGCGGCTGCCCGACCCGGCCGCCCCCGCCCTGGAACGGCAGCTCGGCGACCGGCTCAGCCCGCTGTTCCAACGCGTGCACGGCGCCCTCCCGCCCGGCGTGGCGTACGCGTTCCTGGCCTGCTGGACCCGGCTCTACGGGCTGATCGCCACGGAGGTCTTCCACCACCTCGACTGGGCGCTCACCGAGCCGGAGAAGCTCTTCGAGATCGAGCTGACCGGCCTGGCCGGTCAGCTGCGCGGCGCGCCGGTTCGACGCGACGGCTCCCCGCCGCCGCCCGGCAGCCACTAGGCTGCCCCGGCATGGACGCTGAGCTGCCCGACCGGGCCGACGTGGTGATCATCGGGGCCGGGCACAACGGCCTGGTGTCGGCCATCCTGCTGGCCCGCGCCGGCCTGAAGGTGCTGATGCTGGAGGCCGCCGGCGTGATCGGCGGCGCCGCCCGCACCGAGCGTCCGTTCCCCCGGGTGCCGCAGCTGAGCCACTCCACCGGGTCGTACCTGCTCGGGCTGATGCCGCCGGAGCTGCTGAGCACGCTGGACGTCCGCATCCCGGTGCTGCGCCGGGATCCGCACTACTTCCTGCCAACACCCGGGCCGGTGGGCTCGCCGTACCTGCTGGTCGGCGCGGACCCGGCGGTGAACCGCGAACGGCTCGCGGAGTTCTTCTCCCCCGCCGACGTGGCGGCCGACGACGCGATGCAGGCCGAGCTGGCGGCGCTGCGCGAGGACCTCGCGCCGGCCTGGCTCGCCGAGCCGCTGCCGGTGCCGCAGACGGCCGAGCGGTACGTCCGGCCCGCACTACGGGACACCTTCGTCGAGCTGGTCGGCGGCTCGGTCGCCGACTACCTGGCCCGGTTCGACTTCCGGTCCGAGCTGCTGGTGTCGATGTACGCGGTCACCGACGGGTTGTCCGGGCTGAACGCCGGACCGGACGACCCGGGCACCGGCCACAACTTCCTGGTCCACAACATGTGCCGGCTGCCCGGCGCGGACGGCACCTGGATGATCGCCGAGGGCGGCATGGGCACGGTGTCCCGGACCTTCGCGGAGGCCGCCCGGGCGGCCGGCGCCCGGATCGTGACCGGCGCCCGGGTGGCGGCCGTGACGATGCACGGCGGCGCCGTCAGCGGGGTCGCGCTGGCCGACGGCCGATCGGTCTCCGCTCCCGTGGTGCTGGGCGCCTGCGACCCGTACCGGCTCATCGACCTGGTGCCCGACGGCGCGCTCCCGGCGGCCCTGACCGACCGGATGGCCGCGAACCGGCGACCCGGCACCACCCTGAAGGTCAACCTGGCGCTCTCCGGCCTGCCCCGGTTCTCCTGCCTGCCGGCGGGCACGCCCAGCCCGTTCGGCTCGACCATCCACCTGCTGCCCGGCTCCGCATCCCTGGTGCCGGACGGGACGCCGGGCCGCGCCGCGCCGGGCGGCGACACCGCCACGCCGATGGCCGCGCTGCGGGCCATGTGGGCCGACGTCCAGGCCGGCCGGCTGCCGGACGAGCCGACCATCGAGTGGTACCTGCACACCACCGTCGACCCGTCGTTGCAGGATCCGGCCGGGCACCACTCGTCCGCGCTGTTCGTGCAGTCCGTGCCGTACGCCCCGGCCGGCACCGACTGGGCCACCGCGCTGCCCGGGTACGTCGACCGGCTGCTGGCGATCTGCGAACGGTACGCGCCGGGCACCGCCGATCTGGTCGCCGACGCCGTTCCGCTGCCCCCGCCGGGCATCGAGGAGCACTTCGGGATCACCGGCGGGCACATCCACCACGTCGACAACACCGTGTCGTTCACCGACCGGATGCCGTACGCCACCGGGGTCGACGGCCTGTACGCCGGCAGCGCCGGCTGCCACCCGGCCGGCAGCGTGATCGGGGCGGCCGGCCACAACGCCGCCCGGCGCATCCTGGCCGACCTGCGCTAACCGCGCCGGGCCTGCGCTCAGCCGGCCGGCTCGGCCTCGACCTGCTCCTGCTTGTGCGCGCGGATCTTGTGGCCGACGCTGGTCAGACAGCGTCCGGAGGGCAGGTCGAACCGCCAGCCGTGCAACTGGCAGGTGAGCTGGTCACCCTCCACGATGCCGAACCGGGTCAGGTCCGCCTTCAGGTGCGGGCAGCGCCGCTGCACCGTCCAGTCACCCAGCCTGATGTCCTCGGCGTCGCTGGTCCGCTCGTGCTCGTCGTACCAGCCCTCGGCGTACTGGAGCCGCTCCTGCGACAGGCACTTGAAGAACGCGTACACGAACTCGTTGTACTGGCCGATCCGCGCCGCCGAGAACCGGCAGGACAGGAAGAGCGAGTTGACCCAGTCGACCTCGCCGATGAACAGCAGGTGCTCGATCAGCACCCGCTCGGTGCGGAACCGGTACCGCACCTTCTCGTCGGCGTACGCCCGGACCTGCTTGCCCGGGAAGTCCACCACGATCGACTCGACCACCTCCTCGCCGAGGTGATCGGTGCCCACCAGGTCGAAGCGGACCGGCCCGCCGACGCCCTTGGCCAGGTAGATGGACTCGTCCAGCAGCGGTTCGATCCGCCGCTTCATCTCCTTGAGCACGTCCACCTCGGGATGCCGCCAGCTGGCCCGCTCGGCCGCGATGACCGGCCGCTTGCGCTCGCGCATCTCCTCCAGGTGGGCGACCTTGTTCGCGAAGAACTCCTCGACCGGCACCGGGTGGCTGGTCTCGCAGCGTTCCGTGGTCAGCTCGGCGACGCTGCCCGGCAGCAGCACCACCCCGTTCGTGCCGCCGACCTTCGCGTACTCGCGCATGAAGACCGACTGGTCCGGGAAGATGTTGCCCTCATCGTCGAAGATGTCGTTGAACTGCCACAGCTCGTCGTCGAGGAAGCAGGGCGGCCCGGCGATCGGGAACACGTGCGACGCCTTGAGGTCGTCGATGTACCGCCAGGTGCGGTCGAACTGCCGGTCCCGCTTCTGCTTGCCGAACGCCGTCTTCGCGGCCGTGGGCAGCTCGTAGACCATCGGGTACCAGATGGCGCCGGAGAACTGGAGCAGGTGCGCGTGGACGTGGCCCAGCTCGGCGAAGGTGGTCAGGTCGGTGGGTCGGGCGTCGTTCTGGTTGAGCAGCCGGACCCCGTCGTGCTCCACCCAGAGGGACGAGTCGCCGATCGGCCCGTCGGTCGGGCTGGTCAACGCCTGGATCATCACCTTCAGGCCGCCGTCCAGCTCGACGACCTCGTTGGTCCTGGTCTTGAGGAAACTGGTGAAGCCCAGCTCCCGCAGCTCGTCCTCCAGCTCCGAGGTCGGGTACTCGGGCAGCAGCACGGTGGCCTTCTTGCTGACGAAACGCTTGAGGTGCGCCGCGTCGAAGTGGTCCCGGTGCAGGTGGGACACGTACAGGTAGTCGGTCTGACCCAGCGACTCCCAGTCGAGCTGGGAGTTGTCCGGGAACGGGAACCACGAGCCGAAATAGGCTGGATTGACCCACGGGTCGCACAGGATGCTGCCCGCGGCCGTGTCGATCCGCATGCTGGCGTGCCCCGTACCGGTCAGACGCACCGCACAGTCCCTTCGCTCGGCGATGAAGCTTCTCCCGGACAGACGCTACCGGAGCGGCCACTCCCGCCGAGCCGCGACGTCGGGTAACGCGCGGGCCTGCCCGGCCCCGGGGTATCCGGACATGCCAGACTGAACCCGAGATCCTCGGTAGGAAGGAAGGACCGAAAGTGGCCGGAACTGAGCCGGAGCCCGTGACGTCGCCCGACCAGCACAAGCCGGGGCACCGGAGGGCGGGACAGATCGGCGCCGTTTTCGTCGCGGTCGCGTCGCTGCTGATGCTCTGCGGCAACCACCGGGGCAACGTCGAGAACATCTGGCTGATCGGCATCGCCGCCGCGCTGCTGGCCATCGTGATCGGCGACATCATCCTGCGCCGCAACGGCCTGCGGTCCTGACCCGCGCCGATTTCCGACCTGCGCGGCGGCACCCGCCGCGCAGGATGCACGCAGACGACGGCCCGCCCCGGATATCGGGGCGGGCCGTTCGTCATGCGTCCAGGCCCGGCGGGGTCAGCGCCGGAACAGGATGTCCTTGACCTCCTTGAGCGCGGCGTCCACCTCGGCCTCGAAGTAGCCGCCGGGCACCAGCCCGAAGCGCGGGGCGTCCAGGTCGGCCGGCGACACCGGCAGCGGGCCGCGGCCGGCCATGCTGCCCAGGATCTCGTCGAACATCCGGTCGACCTGGTCCGGGTCGTACCCGCTGCCGAACCGGCGGACCTGGAAGGTGCGCCGGATCTGGTCCACCCGCTGCATGTCGCCACCCGGGGCGCCGCCCGGCGCACCGCCGGGTCGCGGGCCGGCCGGGCCGCCCATGGGTGGGCCGGCCGGGGACGGCGGCAGCACCGGAGGCGAGGCGGGAACGGTGGGCGGGCCGCCGGCGCCCGGACCGCGGCCGAGCGAGCGCGAGTCACGGTCCGGCAGCCGCATCTCGGTCGTCATGTCCGCCTTGCCGTGCCGGCCCGCCTCGAAGCCGTTGAACCGGTCGTCCGGGTCGTACCCGTCAGGCATCCGCGGCCCGGCGCCCGGGGGCAGTCCCGGGGCGCCACCGGCGGGCAGGCCGGGCCGGGCCGGCAGGTTGCCGCTGGCACCCCGCCCACCAGGTCCACCGGCCGGCGGCGGGCCGTCGTAGCCACGTCCGCTGTCCGAGCCGCCGCCGAATCCTCCGGTCGGCTCGTCGTAACGCTTGTACGGATCGCCCGGGCCGGCCTGTGCCGGCATCGAGCGGGGCGGCATCGGCGGCGCCATGGCCGGCCCACCACGGTCGTCCCGGGCCGGCGGACCCATCCGGTCCGGCGGACCGAACCGATCGGGGGCACCCATCCGATCCGGCGGACCCATCCGATCGGGCGGACCCATCCGATCCGGCGGACCGAACCGATCGGGGGCACCCATCCGATCCGGCGGACCCATCCGATCGGGCGCGCCCATCCGGTCCGGCGGGCCGAACCGGTCCGGCGGACCCATCCGGTCGGGTCCGCCCATCCGTTCGGCGCCCATCCGCTCCGGCGCGCCCATCCGGTCGGCACCGCGGCCCGTGCCGCTGCGCTCCTCGAACTCCGCAAGCTGCCGTTCGACCCGGTCCAGGTGCAGGTCGACCTGCCACTCGTCGTAGCCGTTGAACCGGACCCGGAACACGACGTCGTGGACCTCCTGGGAGGTCACGGGCGTGCTGATCTGCTCACCGGCGAGCATGGCCTCGACCCGGTCGAGGAAATCGTCCACCTCGTCGACCTTGTAGCCCCGGCGCAGCGCCTTACGCCGGAAACGTTGACCCTGACTCGCCACTATGTCTCCTGGTCTGCTCGGTCGTCACGCGGCCTGGACACGCCGTCGACTCCGTTGTACGCGTTCGATACTCGGCGAACAGCACTGCCCCTGGCTACCCCGGTCCAGCCTGACATCATGCCGACACCTCTGCCGCGGCCAACTGCCCGCATGCCCCGTCGATCTCCTGCCCCCGGGTGTCCCGCACCGTGGTGGAGACCCCGGCCGCGCGGAGCCGGCGGACGAATTCCCGCTCCACCGGCTTCGGGCTGGCGTCCCAGCGGCTGCCCGGGGTCGGGTTCAGCGGGATCAGGTTGACGTGGGCCAACCGGCCGGCGAGCAGCCGGCCCAGCAGGTCCGCCCGCCACGGCTGGTCGTTCACGTCCCTGATCATCGCGTACTCGATCGAGATCCGGCGTCCCGTCCGGTCGGCGTAGTTCCAGGCCGCGTCGAGCACCTCGGCGACCTTCCACCGCTGGTTCACCGGCACCAACTCGTCCCGCAGTTCGTCGTCGGGGGCGTGCAGCGACAGCGCCAGGGTCACCGACAGGTCCTCCTCGGCCAGCCGGCGCATGGCGGGCACCAGGCCGACGGTCGAGACGGTGATGTGCCGCTGGGACAGCCCCAGCCCCTCCGGGACGGCGCGCAGAGCCGGCGGACCGCGGCGACCACCCGGGCGTAGTTGGCCAGCGGCTCGCCCATGCCCATGAACACGACGTGCGACAGCCGGGCCGGGGAGCCGGCGACCGCGCCGGAGGCGGCCACACCGGCCAGATAGACCGCCTGGTCCAGGATCTCCGCGGTGGACAGGTTCCGGGTCAACCCGGCCTGGCCGGTGGCGCAGAACGGGCAGGCCATCCCGCAGCCGGCCTGGCTGGAGATGCACACGGTGACCCGGTCGGAATAGCCCATCAGCACGCTCTCGACAAGCGAGCCGTCGTGCAGCCGCCACAGTGCCTTGCGGGTGGCGCCGTCGTCGCAGGCCATCTCCCGTACCGGGGTGAGCAGCGTGGGCAGCAGGGTGCCGGCCAGCCGTTCCCGGCTGGCGGCGGGCAGGTCGGTCATCGCGCCCGGGTCGCGGATCAGCCGCCCGAAGTAGTGGGTGGAGATCTGCTTGGCGCGGAACGCGGGCTCGCCCAACTCGCGGACCAGTTCCTGGCGGCCGGCGAGGTCGAGGTCGGCGAGGTGCCGGGGCGGCAGCGCCGCCCGGCGGGAGTCGGAAGCGTCGGGACGGAGAGTGAGCACGGGCAGGGTCGTCATGGCCCGTCCAGTCTCCCACGCCGAGGCCGGTACGCACCTGACCGTGCGGACGGATCTGTTTGATTCCGGAGGGTAACCATGCGGGCGCAGGGCATAATCCTCACCCGGCCGGCTTCAGGACGGCCAACAGCAGGTACGCGACCGGCACCGCGAACAGGATCGAGTCGAGCCGGTCCATCAGGCCGCCGTGCCCGGGGAGCAGGTTGCTCATGTCCTTCACACCCAGGTCGCGCTTGATCATCGACTCGCCCAGGTCGCCCAGCACGGCCGCGCCGGAGATCGCCAGGCCGAACAGCGCACCCCAGAGCGGCGCGACGTCCAGCAGCAGGTACAGCAGCACCGCGCTGCCCAGGGCGGCGGCCAGCACCGAGCCGGCAAATCCCTCCCAGGACTTCTTCGGGCTCACCGACGGGGCCATCGGGTGCCGGCCCAGCCACACCCCCGCGGCGTACCCGCCGGTGTCCGACAGCACCACCGCCGCCAGCGTGACCACCACCCGCAGGCTGCCGTCCGGCGGCGTGGAGAGCAGCGCCGCGAACCCGCCCAGGAACGGGACGTACACGGCGACCAGGACGGCCGCGGTCATGTCCCGCTGGTAGCCGGCCGGGCCGTCGCCCAACCGCCAGATCAACACCGACAGCACCGTGACCAGCAGACCGAGGCTCAGCGCGTCCGGTCCGGCCCACCAGGCCAACCCGACCATGAGTACGCCGCCGACGAGCAGCGGGGCCAGCGGCGGGCGGACACCGCTGCTCTGGATGGCCCGGACCATCTCCCAGATTCCGACGCCGACGGCGACGACCAGGACAATCAGGAAGGCGGGCCGGAACAGGAACAGCGGCACCAGGATGGCGGCGCCGAGACCCGCCCCGACGCCGATGGCGGCCGGCAGGTTCCGGCCGGCCCGACCGGCCGCGGGCTGCGGCGCCGCGCCAGGCTCCGGGGCACCGGACGGATCGGGGCCGGCCGCTCGCGACGTACCGGAGGATGCCGGCGCGGCCGAACGCGGCGCGCCGGACCGGGTGGCCCGGCGGCGACCGCGGTGCCGGCGCGGCCGGACCGGCTCCTCGTCCGGTCCTGCGGGGGACGCCATGGCCGACGGAGAACCCGGCGGCGTCCGCGGCGGCCCGTCCTGGGGCGCTCGCGGCCGGCCGTCCGGCGGCCCGTCGTGCGGTGTTCGCGGCCGGCCGTCCGGCGGGGGCGCACCCCACGGTGGCCGGACCGGCGGCCCGGACGGCCCCGACCCGCCCGGCGGCGCGCCCCACGGCGGCCGGACCGGCGGCGCGACCAGCGGCGGCAGCCCGACCGGGTCGGTCGGACCGGCCGGATCCGCCGACACCGCGGGCATGCCGATCGGGTCGGTCAGACCGGCCGGATCCGCGGGGCGGACCGGACCGGCCGGCCTGGAGTACGGTCCGGACGCCGTGCCGGCCCGACCCGCGCGCGGCTGGCCGGCGTCCGGGTCGGGCCAGTTCCCCCGGACGGGCCGTCCGGGGGTTCCCAGCCACGGGGCTCGGCGCTGCGACGCGGGTCAAGGTAGGACATCAGACCTCGCGCGAGTCCGTTGCCAGCTTGGCCACCTGACGCAGGATCAACCTCAACCCCTAAGCAGTCGTTTTAACATTCGTCTGTCATGGCACCGGCGCGAACCGGACCTCGCAACTTCACCTGCCAGACAGGAAGAGTCGTGCCGAGCCTACTGCACCGTCAACCGGCGGGCCGGGGTCGACGTCGGGCGCGACCTCGATGTCTCGGCGGCGCCGCACCGGATCATGACTGCCGACGGTGCGGGCGGCGACGGTTGGCCCAGCCGAGAAACCGGGCATGGCAGGTGTTGCGGGGCGGGGGCGGGGTCGCCGCAGACCTCGGCAAGGTCGTGCGTGGCCTGGTGCAGATGATGAGACAGGCCGATGAGCAGGCTGATCATGTCGCCGTGGTGGCCGGCCAGCAGGGCGAGCTTCGCAGGTCCGCGGGGCCCGGGCGCGGCACAGACCCGGCACGGCCAGCTCCGGGGCCTCGCGGAGATGGAAAGCTCACCGCCGTGGCTGCGTGAATGGATCGAGAGCGAGCGGGAGGCGCATCAGGCCCGCTGGTACGAACCGGCGTTCGTGCCGGGCATCCCCCGGACCGAGGCGTACGCGCGGGCGATGCTGGCCAACAGCCTCCTGCCGGAGCCTCCTGCCGGCGGACGCGGTCGAACAGCGGGTGTCCTCGCGGATCGGCCGACAGGTCATCCTGGGCAGGAAACAGCCCGTCCAGCTCGTCGCGGTCATTCTCGTCGCGGTCATTCTCGTCGCGGTCGTTGACGCCATGGTGCTGCGCCGGCCGATCGATTGGCACCCCGGCGTCACGTGGCACGAGTCGACTCGATCGGGCACCAACGGCGGGTCGTGTGTGGAGGTTGGGGACAACCTGCCCGGCGTGGTGCTCGTCCGCGACACCAAGGACCGCGACGGCGGGACGCCGGCCTTCGGCCCGGCGGCGTGGCAGGGCTTCGTCGGCCTCGCGAAGCGAATCGGGCCGCTCGGCTGACCCCGTCCGCGCCGGTCGCTGACCGGCACAGATGCACAACCGGCGGTTCGCTGCAAAACCGGCCTTACCCGCAGCCCGAAAAGCGGCCCTGACCTGCTACTTGAGATTCGGGTCGCGGCGTCACCCCGTGCCGCGCGGAACAGGCGCTGAGATCCGCAGACACCGCGCCAGGACCGAACACATTTTTTGCACCTATACCTGAGAGTCATAAAAATGACTCTCAGGTATAGGTGCAAAAAGTCTTGTCGCAGCCAGCGAGGTCACCATGCGTAACGGCCATTGGACGTGGACCGCCCGACGGACACCTCGGAAGCTACGACCCGCCGCAGCGACGTACGCGACGCCGTCGAGGTCGACGGTGTCAATGGCGGTGGCGATGGCGGTGGCGGTGGCGATGGCGGTGTCAATGGCGATGGCGATGGCGGCATGTCTTCCGGCGTCGGCGTCTGCGTCTGCGTCGCCACGCCGCCCACGCTGAGGGCCAGATGTACGTCAGCGACGTTGTCGCGACGGAATCAGGTCGCCGGCGTGCATCTGAGTGGGGCACCTCCCGGGCATCAGCGGGACGTGGCCTGATCGGCCGGGATCGCGGCGGCGAGCCGGTTGAGATAGCGCTGTTCGGGGATGCTGCGGGTGCGCTGCGCGGCGTGGATGAACTCGGAGCGCGCCTCGGCGGATCTGCCGGCGCGCAGGAGCATGTGTCCCCGGGCCGCGTGGGACCGGTGGCTCTCGTACGGAAGCTGGTCAAGGACCGCGAGACCGGCGTCGGGTCCGGCGACCTCGGCCGTGGCGATCGCGCGGCCGAGGGTGGCGGCCGGGGTCGGGTCGACGCGTTCGAGCATCTCGTACAGGGCCAGGATCTGGGGCCAGTCGGTCGAGGTGTGCTCGGCGGCCTCGGCGTGGACGGCGGCGATCGCGGCCTGGAGCTGGAAGGAGCCCACGTAGCCGACCGGCAGGGTCTGTTCGATCAAGGTGATGCCGTCGGCGATGAGCGCCCGGTCCCAGCTGCCGCGGTCCTGTTCCTCCAGCGGGACAAGGTCGCCGGCCGGGCTGAGCCGGGCGCGGCTACGGGCGTGGGTGAGCAGCAGCAGGGCCAGGAGCCCGGCGTTCTCCGGATCTGCCGGGGCCAGCCCGTGAAGCTCACGCGCGAGCCGGATCGCGGTCCCGGCCAGCGTCGACTCGGGCACGTCGGCGACGGCGTGTGCCTGCGTGTACAGCAGGGAGATCGCGTGCCGCACGGCGAGCAGCCGGCCGGGCAGGGCCGCCGCCGACGGCTTCTCCAGCCTGGCGCCGGCGTTTCGCAGCGTGGCCTTCGCCCGGCTGACCCGCTGCGCCATCGTGGCCTCCGGTACGAAGAAGCCGTCGGCGATCTCCCGGGTCGTCAGTCCGCCCACCGCGCGGAGCATCAGGGCGACCTGGGAGGCGGCGGTGAGGGCGGGATGGGCGCAGAGCACCAGCAGATCCAGGGTGTCATCCCGTACGCCGGTCTCCTCCTCGGCGGGCGTGCCCGGCGCGTGCGCGGCCACCTCCAGGCGTGCGGCCCGGTCCTCCCTGGCGCGCCGCGCCGCGTCGGCCCGCAGCTGGTCGATCAGCCGGCGCGACGCCACCCGGATCAGCCATCCGGTCGGATTGGCCGGAAGACCGTCGGTCGGCCACTGCTCGGCCGCCGCGACCAGCGCGAGCTGGACCGCGTCCTCGCAGTCGGCGAAGTTGTCGTGCCGGCGTACGAGCGTGGCGAGGACGTGTGGCGCCGCCGCCCGCCACACGTCCTCGTGGTCGCCATGCGACATCACCGCGGGTCTCAGGGCGTGTCCGCACCGTCGGTCATGGTGGGCCGCAGTTCCACGGTCTCGCCCGGGCCGGAGAACAGCCGCGCGACCTCCTCGGCCCGCGCCTGGCTCTCGACGTCGATCAGGAAGAAACCGGCGAAGTGCTCCTTGCCCTCGGCGAACGGGCCATCCGTCACGACCCGGTCTCCGTCGCGCCACCGGAACAGGCGCGCCGTGGAAGGGGCACCGAGCGCTTCGGCGTGTACGAACTCGCCCCGCTCCATGAGCTGCGCGAGTGCGCCCTCGAAGTCCTTGTTGAGCCGCTCACGCTCGGCCCGCGGAAGCGCCTTCGACTCGGGCAGGAAATCCGCGGTCGGGTGACCCCAGGGCTGCGGGTTGGAGTGGATGAGGATGACGTACTTCATGGCTGCTCCTTCGACTGTTCCTGCTGCTGCGGTGGCGGGGCAGGATCGCCTCCACCAGCATGTCGAAGCCATAGCCTCGGTTCTCGACATCGGCCCGTCGAGGATGTCGGAGCAGTTGCTGCGCGCCGCACCGGGATCGCCCCTCGGAACGAGAAAGACCCCGGCGGCGGCCGGGGTCTTTCTCGGGTACGAGCGTGGCTGCCGGCATCGGCACGCCTGCCTAGACTTCGAGCAGCTCGGTTTCCTTGTGCTTGATCAGATCGTCGACGTTCGAGACGTACCGGTGGGTGAGGTCGTCGAGTTCCTTCTCGGCGCGACGCCCGTCGTCCTCCCCGGCCTCGCCGTCCTTGACGATGCGGTCGAGTTCCTCCTTGGCCCGCCGCCGGACGTTCCGGATGGCGACCTTGGCCTCCTCGCCCTTGTGCCGGGCCACCTTGATCATGTCCCGCCGCCGCTCCTCGGTCATCTGCGGCAGCAGGATGCGCAGCTGGGTGCCCTCGTTGTTCGGGTTGACCCCGAGGTCCGAGTCCCGGATCGCCTTCTCCATCGCGTTCATCTGCGACGCGTCGTACGGCTTGATGATCGCCATCCGCGGCTCCGGGACGGCGATGGACGCCATCTGGGTCAGCGGCGTCGGCGATCCGTAGTAGTCAAGGACGATCTTCGAGAACATCGCGGGGGTCGCCCGACCGGTACGGATGGCCCCGAACTCCTCCTTGGCGTGCTCGACCGCGCGTTCCATCTTCTCCTCGGCTTCGAGGAGTGTGTCGTCGATCACCTGGTCCGTCGCCTCCTTCTGGTGATGCCTGTCCAAAGAACGCTCCCGCCCGGTCCGGAGGACGTCAACGCGGGACGCGGCGCCTTCATGCGGTGATCAGGGTGCCGATCCGTTCCCCGCCCACCGCGCGGGCGATCGTGTCGGTACCTTCGGCCCCGAAGACCAGCATGGGCAGCTTGTTCTCCTCGCAGAGGCTGAACGCCGCGGCGTCGGCGACCCGCAGGCCACGCCGCAGCGCCTCGGAGAAGGTGATCGAGTCGAGCTTGCGGGCGTCCGGATCGGTACGCGGGTCGGCCGTGTAGACGCCGTCGACACCGTTCTTGCTCATCAGCACGACATCCGCGTGGATCTCCAGGGCGCGCTGGGCGGCCACGGTGTCGGTGGAGAAGTACGGCATGCCGGCGCCGGCGCCGAAGATCACCACCCGGCCCTTGTCCAGGTGCCGGATGGCGCGCAGCGGGATGTACGGCTCGGCCACCTGGGCCATCGTGATCGCGCTCTGTACCCGCGTCTCGATGCCCTCCTTCTCCAGGAAGTCCTGCAGGGCCAGGCAGTTCATCACCGTGCCGAGCATGCCCATGTAGTCCGCCCGGGCGCGGTCCATGCCCCGCTTCTGCAACTCGACGCCGCGGAAGAAGTTGCCGCCGCCGACCACCGCGGCGACCTGCACGCCCCGCCGGGCTGCCGTGGCGATCTGCCGGGCGATCGCCTGCACGACGTCCGGGTCGACACCCACGGCGCCGCCGCCGAACACCTCGCCGGACAGTTTGAGCACCACCCGGCGGGACCGGCCGGTCGGGGGCATCGTCGGATCGTTCTCCACTCGCGTATCGCCCACCGTCTGCGTCATCCGACCCGCCTCCCCGACACCGCGGCTCGCCGCCGCGCCGCATCCGTCCCTGCCGTTGCTGACTCTATGTGACGAGGAGGCCGCGGTGCCCGTCACGTACACCAGCGGCCTCCTCCGCGTTTCCTCCCGTACCCGCCCAGGGGCGCGCTCGGCGCCCGGCGCGGGCGTCCCGATCAGGCCTGACCGACCTCGAACCGGACAAAGCGGGTGACCTCGATGCCCGCCTCGGCGAGCACCTGCTTGACCGACTTCTTGTTGTCGGCCACCGACGACTGCTCCAGCAGGACGAAGTCCTTGAAGAACGAGTTGACCCGACCCTCAACGATCTTGGACAGCGCCGCTTCCGGCTTGCCCTCCTCGCGCGCGGTCTGCTCGGCGATGCGCCGCTCGGACTCGACGGTCTCCGCCGGCACCTCGTCCCGGCTGACGAACTTCGGCCGCATGGCGGCGATCTGCATGGCCACGCCCCGGGCGTCGGCGTCCGCAGCCTCGTCGGTCTTGCCGGTGTACTCGACCATCACGCCCACCTGCGGCGGCAGGTCCTGCGCCTTGCGGTGCAGGTAGACGGCCACCGTGCCGTCCAGCACGGCGAAGCGGTTGAGCACCAGCTTCTCGCCGATCTTGGCGGACTGCTCCTGGACGGTGTCGGCGACCGTACGGCCGTCCAGCATCGAGGCCAGCAGACCCTCGGCGTCGGTCACGCCGGCCTGGGCGCCGTGCTCGACCAGCCGCTGGGCGAACGCCACGAAGTCGGCGTTCTTGGCCACGAAGTCGGTCTCGCAGTTGAGTTCGAGCAACGCCTTGCCGGAGTGCGCGATCAGCCCGTTGGCGGCGGTCCGACCGGCCCGCTTGCCGACATCCTTGGCGCCCTTGATGCGCAGCAGTTCGACGGCCTTGTCGAAGTCGCCCTCGGCCTCGGTGAGCGCCTTCTTGCAGTCCATCATGCCGGCGCCGGTGAGGTCGCGGAGCCGCTTGACGTCCGCGGCGGTGAAGTTGGACATGACTCTCTCTTCGGTGATTACGGCTGGGATGAAGTTTTGTCCGGGTTACCCGGCGGCGCGCCGCCGATCCGCCCGAGACCCGCCGGCCCCGCGTTGGGCCGGCGGGCGGGTCGGATCACTCCGCGGCGGCCGGCGCGGGCGCCTCGGCCTGAGCCGGAGCCTCGGTCGGGGCCGGAGCCTCGGTCGGGGCCGGAGCCTCGGTCGGGGCCGGAGCCTCGGTCGGGGCCGGAGCCGCGGCCTCAGTCGGGGCCGGCGCCGCGGCCTCAGTCTGGGCGGCCTTCTTCTCGTTGTCCTCGATCAGCTCGCGCTCCCACTCGGCGAGCGGCTCGTCGGCGGCCACCACACCCGGCTCGGGCTTGTCGTCGCCACCGCGGGACTTGCCGGACCGGGCGATGAGCCCGTCACCCACCGCCGAGGCGATGACCTTGGTCAGCAGCTCGGCCGAGCGGATCGCGTCGTCGTTGCCGGGGATCGGGAAGTCGACCTCGTCCGGGTCGCAGTTGGTGTCCAGCACGGCGATGACCGGGATACCCAGCTTGCGGGCCTCGTCGACGGCGATGTGCTCCTTCTTGGTGTCCACCACCCAGATCGCCGCCGGGAGCTTCTGCATGTCCCGCAGACCGCCGAGGGTCCGGGTCAGCTTCTCCTTCTCGCGGGACAGCTGCAGGGTCTCCTTCTTGGTGTAACCCTGCGCGGCGACGGAGAGGTCACCCAGCGCCTCCAGCTCCTTCATCCGCTGCAGCCGCTTGTAGATCGTCTGGAAGTTGGTGAGCATGCCACCCAGCCAGCGGTGGTTCACGTACGGCTGGCCGACCCGCGTCGCCTGCTCGGAGATCGCCTCCTGGGCCTGCTTCTTCGTCCCGACGAAGAGGATGCTGCCGCCCTCCGCGACCGTGTTCCGCACGAAGTCGTACGTCTTCTCGATGTAGTCGAGGGTCTGGCGGAGGTCGATGATGTAGATGCCGTTGCGCTCGGTGAGAATGAAGCGCTTCATCTTCGGGTTCCACCGGCGGGTCTGGTGCCCGAAGTGGACGCCGCTTTCCAGCATCTGGCGCATGGTCACGATGGCCATGGTGGTGCTCCTTCAAGATTCCCTGGTTGGCTACGCCGGGCCGGCGGCCTGGCGTCCTGGCGCCTGATCGCCGGCCGTCGGGGACCCGACCATGATCGGGACCAGGGAGGCCGTCGCCACCCGGCTTCCACCGGGCAGAGGGCACGCGAGGTCGACCGCATGGGCGGTCGCCGGCAACAAGTGTACGCCCCGCCCCGACCGGGCCGGCACAAACCCCGGCGCGCCCGACGCCGCGCGACCTCCCGGCGCGGGCCGCGCCCCACCGCCCCGATCTCGCCGCCCCGACCCACCGCCCTGCTTTCGCCTTGATCAAGGTTTTTGTGGCGTTGAGGGCGCTTTCCCGCGCCACAGCCGCCTTGGTCAACGCGGCGGGGGGCCACCGCCGGCCGCGCCGCGGGTGGCGACGGCGGGTGGCGGGTGGCGGATGGACCAACCCGGGGGCCGACCGGTCAGCAGAGGGCGGATCGGTCGGCCGCGGGCGGGTCGGTCAGCCGGCCGGGGTGGGTCAGCAGAGGGCGGGTCGGTCAGCCGGGCCGGGGTGGGTCAGCAGGGGCGGGGGGTCAGGGGGTCAGGGTGGGTCAGCGGGTCAGGGTGGGTCAGCGGGCCGCGAGGGCGGCGGCCAACAGCAGCACCAGGCCGGTCACCAGGTACCCGGTCGGCGGTCGCAGCCACGAGCGGCCCGAATCGGCGAGCGCCGCCGAGCCGGTGGAGATCCCGTACAGGCCGGCGGCGAGCGCCGGCAGCCCGATCACCAGCAGGAGCCCGGACACCACCGCGGAGACGCCCACCGGATCGGCGGTCACGCCGCTGAGCAGCACCCGCAGGGCCGCCAACTCGAACACCACGGTCAGCAGGCCGAGCAGTACCGCCCGCAGCGGCCGGCGGGACCGGTAGACGCCCTCGGACGGCGCGCCGCCGCCGTACACGCCCGGGGCCGCGGGACCCGCGCCGAACCCGCCCCCGGGCTGGCCCCCGACCGCGCCCGGCGACTCGGCGGCACGCGACTGGTCCGGGCCGGACGCGTTGCGGCGCAGGTCCCGCACGTCGATCGCCCGGGTGGCGAACTTCGAGTCCGCCTCCGAGCCATCGCCGACCGCCGGAATCTGCCCGGTACCGCCGGTCGACCCGTCCACGCCGAGCTGACCGCCGCCGTCCGGGACACCCGGCTGTCCGGTCCGCCGCTCGTCGTCCGGTTCGCCGGTACGACCGGGTGCGACCACCGGGAACTCGGCGGCCCGACCGTAGTTGGACCGGGTCTGGCCGCCCACGGCGTTACCCAGGGTGCCGCCGGTCGCGGCTGCCGCCCCGGCGCCGGTCGAGCCGAAGCCGCCGTCCGTCGACCCCAGCGGGTCGAACCCCGATCCGCTGGTCGGCGTGGACGAGCCGAAGCCGCCGCCGGTGTCGTACCGGGCGGAGTCCGTCCGGTCGACGGGCCGGCGGTCGCCGTAGTCCCCGAGATAGCCCGTGCCGGTGCCGTCGGTGCGCTGCTGCGGCAGGTCCCCGTCGGTGGGGTGCCGGTCCTGCGCCGCGCGGCGCCGACCGCCGTATCCGCGGTCACGGTCATCGCCGTAGCCGCGCTCCTCGCCGTACCCGCGCTCCTCGACGTACCAGCCGGGCTCCTGTTCGGCGGGAAAATCACGTTGTCCGTCCACGGTCCCGCACCGTATGCGACGGCAGGCCAGCTAGCCAGCCCAGACGTCACACCCGGCGCGTCGCGGCGGCGCCGGTCGGACCCCGGTCCATAGCAGATCACCTGCAAGATCGTCTCGCTGTCCACAGGACGGTCCGTCATCCACAGCCGGAAAATTCGTTCCCCCGTACGCGCCGACGCGCGACGACCGTCGAGGCATGACGATGACCAGGTTGGCGGTCGGCGCGTACGGCGAACGGTGCGCCGTACGGCACCTCATCGAGGCGGAGATGCGGGTGGTGGCGCGCAACTGGCGCTGCGACCAGGGCGAGATCGACATCATCGCCTGGGAACGCGACGTGCTGGCCTTCTGCGAGGTCAAGAGCCGCCGCGGGGGCGCGTACGGCTGGCCCGGGGAGGCGGTCACCGCCGCGAAGGTACGCCGGTTGCGCCGCCTGGCGCTGCGGTGGTTGCGGGAGAGCGGCACCCATCCGCGGGAGATCCGGTTCGACGTGCTGGAGGTGTACGTCGCACGCACCGGCGGCGCCCTGGTCGAGCACATCCGCGCGGCGTTCTGAGGCCAGGGCCGGAGTGGGCGTCATAAGCGAGCGCAGCGAGCGAATCATCAGGCACAGGGCGTCATGAGCTACGCGAAGGTGCTCTGCGTGGGCCTGGTCGGGGTGACCGGCCAACTCGTCGAGGTGGAGGCGGACCTGGCGCCCGGGTTACCGGCGGTGGTGCTGTCCGGCCTGCCGGACACCGCCCTGCACGAGGCACGGGACCGGGTCCGGGCCGCGATCGTGAACTCGGGTCAGCGGTGGCCCAACCGGCGGATCACCGTCAACCTGCTGCCGGCGACCCTGCCCAAGCATGGCTCGGCATTCGATTTGGCGATCGCCGCTGCGATGCTCGGCGGCTCGGGTGAGCTGCCGTTGGCGCCGCTGGACGGCGTGGTCGTGCTCGGCGAGCTGGGTCTGGACGGCTCGGTCCGGCCGGTCCGGGGCACCCTGCCGATGGTGGCCGCGGCGGCGCGTGCCGGGGTACGCGGCGTGATCGTGCCGGCCGCCAACGCGGCGGAGGCCGCCGTGGTGCCCGGCGTCCGGGTGCGTTCGGTGGACGCCCTGCACCGGCTCGTGGCCTTCATCCGCAACGGCGAGGTGCTGCCCGAACCACCCGCGGAACGGCCGCCGGATCCGGCCAGCGGGCCGGACCTCGCCGACGTCGCCGGGCAGCAGCTCGGTCGCCGGGCCGTCGAGGTGGCGGCGGCCGGCGGCCATCATCTCGCCCTGTTCGGGCCGCCGGGGGCCGGGAAGACCATGCTCGCCGAGCGTCTGCCGTCGATCCTGCCGCCGCTGGATGACGCCGCCGCCCTGGAGGTGACCTCGCTGCACTCGATCGCCGGGCTGCTGCCGCCCGGGATCGGGTTGATCCGGCGGCCGCCGTTTCAGGCCCCGCACCACACCACCACCATCGCCGCGCTGGTGGGCGGCGGTTCGGGGCTGGCCCGACCGGGCGCCCTGTCGCTCGCGCACCGCGGCGTTCTCTTCCTGGACGAGGCCCCGGAACTGGGGCGCGGCGCGCTGGAGGCGCTGCGGCAGCCGCTGGAGGACGGCCGGGTGGTGCTGCGGCGGTCCCAGGCGGCCACCGAGTATCCGGCCCGGGTGCAGCTGGTGGTGGCCGGAAACCCGTGCCCGTGTGCGCGCCCGGCCGGCGACGCCTACTGCGAGTGCTCGCCGCTGGTCCGGCGGCGCTACCTGGGTCGGCTGTCCGGCCCGCTGCTGGACCGCATCGACGTACGAGTGATGCTCAAGCCGCTGCGCGCGGCCGAGTTGCTGGACCCGGACCGGCTGCCCGAGTCCTCCGCGCAGGTCGGCGCCCGGGTCGCCCGGGCCAGGGACGCCGCCCGGGAACGCTGGGCGCCGATCGGCCGGCAGGTCAACGCCGAGGTGCCGGGGGCGACGCTGCGCCGGCCGCCGTGGCGGCTGCCCATCCGGGACCTCGGCAGCCTGCAACGGCGGCTGGACTCCGGCTCGCTGTCGGCCCGCGGTTTCGACCGGGTCATCCGGCTCGCCTGGTCGATCGCCGACCTGGACGGCCGGGGCCGACCCGGCCGCGACGACATCGAGGAGGCCACCGCGATGCGCACCGGAGAGCTGCCATGACGCCCACGGCGCTGGCCCGGATCGCGCTCGGCTGGTTGGCCGAGCCCGGCACCTGGACGGTCTACTGGTTGGTGCGACGGCATGGTCCGCTCGCCGCGCTGGAACGGTTGCTGGCCGGGGAGGTCGCCGATCCGGCCCTACGCGCCTCGGTCGCGGCCCGGCTGGCGGCCGGCGATCCGCGGGCGGCCGCCGAGGCCGCGGCCGAGCACACGGTACGGCTGGGCGCGCGGCTGGTCACCCCCGAGGACCCGGACTGGCCGCCCCGGCTGGCCGATCTGGAACGGCTGTGGGGTCGGCCGGCGCAACGCCGGGTCGACCGGGAACTGGCGCCGCCGCTGTGCCTCTGGCTGCGCGGCGGCTGGCCGCTGCACGACGTGCTGGACCGTTCGGTCGCGGTGGTGGGATCGCGCGCCGCCACGCCGTACGGCAGTCACGTGGCGGCGGAGATCGGCTGCGGGCTGGCCGAGCGGGGCTGGACGGTGGTCTCGGGCGGGGCGTTCGGCATCGACGCGGACGCTCACCGCGGGGCGCTCGGGGCCGGCGGGCCGACGGTGGCGGTGCTGGCCTGCGGGGTGGACCGTCCCTACCCGGTCGGCAACACCGCGCTGTTCGACCGGATCGCCGAGGGTGGCCTGCTGGTCAGCGAGTGGCCGCCCGGCGCGGCGCCGCTGCGACCGCGGTTTCTCACCCGCAACCGGGTGATCGCCGCCGCTACGGTCGGCAGCGTGCTGGTCGAGGCCGCCGCGCGCAGTGGCGCCACCCAGACCCTCGGTCGGGCGCTGGCGCTGGGCCGCACGGCCATGGTCGTACCCGGGCCGGTGACCTCCGCCATGTCGGTCGGCGCGCACGAACTGCTCCGCAAGTATCCGGAGAGTCGGCTGGTCGCCGGAGTGCCGCACATCCTCGAAGAGGTGGGCCGGATCGGTGAAGACCTCGCGCCGGTGCCGCGCGGACCGGACGATCCGCGCGACCGGCTGGACGACGAGGCGGCGCTGCTGCTGGAGGCCGTTCCGCTCCGCGGTGCGCTGGACGTCGAGCAGCTCGCCGCCCGCGCCGGCGTCGACCTGCGGACGGTGCTGCGCAAGGTGCCGCTGCTGGAGGATCTCGGGCTGCTGGTCCGCACCGACGCCGGGTACGCGCTCGCACCGCGACGGCCCCGGCGCGCCGACTTGACGTGACCGGTTCCGGCCCGGACGGTCAACAGGATGACGCGCCGCAGCACCCGAACGCTGCACGAGGCCCTGCCGTCGGCGATGCGCGAGGCCGTGGACGAGTTCGCCCGGCAGCTGTCCCGGGTGGACAACCGCTCCGGGCACACCATCCGGGCGTACGTCGGCGACGTCGTCTCGCTGCTCGACCACGCGGTCCGGATGGGCTGCGGCTCCCCCGGCGAGCTGGACCTCGCGGTGTTGCGCAGTTGGCTGGCCCGGCTGCGCACCACCGGGGCGGCCCGGACCTCGCTGGCCCGCCGGGCCGCCGCCGCCCGGACCTTCACCGGCTGGGCGCACCGGGCCGGGCTGCTCGGCTGCGACGTGGGCGCGTCGCTGGCCAGTCCCCGCGCGCACCGGGAACTGCCCACCGTGCTGCGCGCCGACCAGGCCGACCGCCTCGTCGAGACGCCGGACGGGACCGGCACCCCGGACCCGGAACACGCGCCGGTGCTGCTGCGCGACCGGCTGATGCTCGAACTGCTCTACGCGACCGGCGTCCGGATCAGCGAACTCTGCGGCCTCGACACCGCAGACGTGGACCAGGGGCGCCGGGTGGTGCGGGTGCTGGGCAAGGGAAACCGGGAACGGTCCGTGCCGTACGGCGTTCCCGCGCAGCGGGCGTTGGACGGCTGGCTCCGGCTGGGTCGGCCGGTGCTGGCCGGCCCGGAAAGCGGGGACGCCCTGCTGCTCGGGGCGCGGGGCGGCCGGCTCCAGCCGACCGTGGCCCGCCGCACGGTCGGCGCGTACGCGGCCGCGGCCGGCCTGCCGAAGACGACCCCGCACGGGTTGCGGCACTCGGCGGCCACGCACCTGCTGGAGGGCGGCGCCGACCTGCGGGCCGTGCAGGAACTGCTGGGCCACTCCTCGCTGTCCAGCACCCAGATCTACACGCACGTCTCGGTCGACCGGCTGCGTGCCGCGTACCGGCAGGCGCATCCACGGGCCTGACCGACGGTCGCGCCGCCGAGCCCGGCCCGGCCGACGAATCCCGCTCGGCAGGCGTGTTCCGCTCGGCAGGCAAGACCCGCCGGGCAGGCGTGTTCCGCTCGGCAGGCAAGACCCGCCGGGCAGGCGTGTTCCGCTCGGCAGGCGAGACCCGCCGGGCGGGCGGGACCCGCGCGGCCTTGGCCAGGCCGGGTCGGTGCGGCCCGGGCGGGTGAGGAACCGGCGGGAAACGCGAGCGCGGATCACCGGACCGCTACGATCTGGCAGGTGACGACGGTAGCGGCCCGGCCACCCGCGCCGATGCCCGGCGCCCGGCTGTTGTTCTCCCTCGACCCGGCGGTGGCGCACCTGAACCACGGCTCGTTCGGCGCGGTGCCGCTCGGCGTGCAACGCGTCCAGCAGCGGCTACGGGACGAGATGGAGGCCAACCCGCTCCGCTTCTTCGCCCGCGGGCTGGCGGACCGGATCGAGTACACCCGCCGGCACCTGGCGACCTTCCTCGGCGCCGAGCCGGACGGAGCGGCCCTGGTCGGCAACGCCACCCTGGGTACGGCGCTGGTGCTCCAGTCGCTGGACCTGCGCGCCGGGGACGAGATCGTGCTGACCGACCACGGGTACGGTGCGGTGCGCTTGGCGGTGGAGCGCGAAACCCGCCGTACCGGAGCGGTGTTGCGCACCCTCGCGATCCCGCTGGGTGCGACCGACGACGAACTGGTCGCCATCGTCCGCTCCGGGCTGCGACCCGGGCGGACCCGGCTGCTGATCACCGACCAGCTCAGCTCCGCGACCGTCCGGCTGTTCCCCGCCGCGGCGATCGCCGCGGCGGCCCGGGATCAGGGCGTTCCGGTGCTGGTGGACGCCGCGCACGTGCCGGGGATGCTCCCGGTCGCCGTCCGGGACATCGGCGCCGACTTCTGGGTCGGCAACCTGCACAAGTGGGCCCTCGCGCCGCGGGGCACGGCGCTGCTGGCCGTGGCGCCCCGGTGGCGGTCCCGGATCGAACCGCTGGCGGTCTCCTGGGAACAGGCGTCCGGCTTCCCGCTCAACGTGGAATACCAGTCCACCCTCGACTACACCCCGTGGCTCGCCGCGCCCACCGGCCTGTTCACGCTGCGCACCCTCGGCCTGGACGCGGTCCGCGGCCACAACGAGGCGCTGGCCGTCTACGGGCAACAGGTGATCGGCGCCGCGCTCGGGCTGGATCCGGGCGACCTGCCCCAGCCCGGCGGTCCGGCGGTCGCCATGCGGGTCCTGCCGCTGCCGCCCGGACTGGCCGGCACGGTCGAGGAGGCCCGGGCGCTGCGCCAGCGGATCGCCGACGAACTCTCCGCCGAGGTGGCGATGAACGCCCGAAACGGGCGGGGCTACCTGCGGATCAGCGCCCAGGTCTACAACCGGGCCGAGGAGTACGAGCAGCTCGCCGAGCGCCTGCCGGCGCTGCTCGCCCGGTCTGGCCCGCGCTGATCCCGACCCATCCGCGGTCAGGTCGGCAGCAGCCGCACCCGGCCGAGCCCGAGCAGGCTCAGCGGGTCCAGGTACGTGTCGCCGCGGCGTAACCCCCAGTGCAGGCAGGCCGCCCGCGCGCAGCCGGGGTGGCCGGGCCGGAGCCGCCCGATCGGTGCGCCGGCCGGTACGTCGTCGCCGGGCCGCACCAGCGGGTCCACCGGCTCGTACGTGGTGCGCAGCCCGTCGCCGTGCCGAACGGTCAGCACGGGACGCCCGGCGACCTGACCCGCGAAGGCCACCGTGCCGGGGCCGGCCGACCGGATCACCGCTCCCGGCGCCACCGCAAGGTCCACTCCACGGTGTCCCGGCTGCCAGGGCCGCGGCGGCGGGTCGAAGCGGCGCGTGACGAGCGGCGCGCCGTCCACGGGCCAGCGGAATCCGGCCGCCCCGGTCGCCTCGGGCACGAGCCGCCGCCCCGCCGCCGGGACCCCGACCGCCGCTCCCCGGACCCCGACCGCCGCTCCCGGAACACCGGCCGGCGCCACCGGACCGACCGGCGGTGCCGCACCGACCAGGGCGAGCAGGGTCGCCGCGGCGGCCAGAAGTCCCGATCCCATCAGCACACCGCCAGCCTGGCCAGCCTGCGGCGGCCGGACAAGGGCAGCTTGCCCCGGCTGTGGATGAGCGGGCAGGCTGTGGACAACGCCCGCCGGGCCGCCGGTTGTGCTATGGCCGCCCACCCCGGCAACGGCAACGGCAACGGCACAATCGGGCAGGACCGGAGGACACGCGGTGAACGAGGTGAGCGCGCCGGCTCGGGTGGCCGACCCCGGCGAGGGGATCAGCGCCGAGGAACTGCGGCTGGCCGGCCGCAACCACGCCCTGCCGCTGGAGGCGCTGCGGTACGACGTCACGCCGGCCGGGCTGCACTACCTGTTGATCCACTACGACATCCCGGACCTCGACCCCGCCGGTCACCGGCTCGTGCTGGACGGCCGGGTCGAGCGGCCGTTGACGCTGGACCTCGCGGATCTCCGGGACCGGCCTCGGGTCACCCACCGGGTCACGATGGAGTGCGCCGGAAACGGCCGCGCCCTGCTCGATCCCCGTCCGGTGAGCCAGCCCTGGCTGGTGGAGGCGGTCGGCACCGCCGAGTGGACGGGTACCCCGCTGGCGCCGCTGCTGCGCGAGGCGGGCCTGGCCGCGGACGCGGTCGATGTGGTGTTCACCGGCGCCGATCACGGGGTGGAGCGCGGGATCGAGCAGGACTACCGCCGGGCGCTGCCGCTGGCCGCCGCGGTGGAGGACGGCCCGCTGCTGGCGTACGAGATGAACGGTGCTCCCCTGCTGCCGCAGCACGGTGCGCCGCTGCGGCTGGTGGTGCCGGGCTGGTACGGCATGGCCAGTGTGAAGTGGCTGACCCGGATCACGGTGCTCAACAGGGAGTTCGACGGCTACCAGAACGCCGTGGCGTACCGGCTGCGGCAGCGGCCCGACGAGGCCGGCGTGCCGGTCACCCGGATCGAGCCGCGGGCCCTGGTGCGGCCGCCCGGATTTCCCGATTTCATGTCCCGTGGGCG
This sequence comes from Plantactinospora sp. KBS50, assembly GCF_002285795.1. Taxonomy (GTDB): domain Bacteria; phylum Actinomycetota; class Actinomycetes; order Mycobacteriales; family Micromonosporaceae; genus KBS50. Next base: position 1,572,381 of record NZ_CP022961.1, on the reverse strand, counting down.
GGTGCTGCGCCCCGGCCCGTGCACTGTGGACGGCCGGGCCTGGTCCGGCCACGCCCCGGTGGTGCGGGTGGAGGTGACGACCGACGGCGGCGCGACCTGGTCGCCGGCCGAACTCGAACCGGCGCCGGCCGGCCCGTGGGCGTGGCGTCGCTGGCGGTACGCGTGGACGGCGCGCCCGGGCCGGTACGTGCTGTCGGCGCGGGCGGTGGATGCCAGCGGTCGCACGCAGCCGGTGGAGCAGGCGTGGAACCGCGGTGGGTTCGCCAACAACCTGGTCCAGCGGGTGAACGTGGCGGTGCTACCGGAGCCGGAGCCGGGCGACTAGCCGCGGCGTTTCGGACTAATTGCCGAAGCCCGAGTCCGTGGGAAGGGAGATGTCCGGCTTTTCCAATTCCTCCACGTTGACGTCCTTAAACGTCATTACCCGAACATTTTTGACAAACCGGGCAGGGCGGTACATGTCCCACACCCAGGCGTCGTGCATCTCGACCTCGAAGTAGACCTCGCCGTCGGAGTTGCGCACGTGCAGATCGACCTGGTTGGCCAGGTAGAAACGCCGTTCCGTCTCCACCACGTAGGAGAACTGGCGGACGATGTCGCGATACTCCCGGTAGAGCTGCAGCTCCATCTCGGTCTCGTACTTCTCGAGATCTTCCGCGCTCATCCCACTCCGCCTTCCATGGCCACATCTTCCCCCACCGACACCGGCGGCCGGGGTTGGTCGCCCAACGCCACGCCGACGGTACCCCTTGGCGAGCCGCCGCGCTCCACCGCCTCGTCCGGGCGCTCGGGCAGCGGACGGCGGGACCTCGGCGGGCGGGCGGACCGGCCCGAGACGGCCGCCACATTGACGTACGAGAACCGGTGCTCGACGCACGGGCCGTGCCGGTCCAGCGCGGCGCTGTGCTCGGCGGTGACGTAGCCCTTGTGCTCGGCGAAGCCGTAGTCCGGAAAGCTGGCGTCCAGCTCCACCATGATCCGGTCCCGGGTGACCTTGGCCAGCACGCTGGCCGCCGCCACGCAGGCCGCCACCCGGTCCCCCTTCCAGACGGCCAGGCCGGGCGTGCCCAGCCCGTCGACCCGGAACCCGTCGGTCAGCACGTAGTCGGGGCGGGTGGACAGCGACGCCAGCGCCCGGCGCAGCGCCGACACGTTGCACACGTGCAGGCCGCGCCCGTCCACCTCCTCGGCCGGGACCACCACCACCGCGTAGGCCAGGGCGCGCTGCACCACCAGGTCGTAGACCCGCTCCCGGGCCGCGCTGGTGAGCAGCTTCGAGTCCGCCAGCCCCTCGATCTCGCCGCGCCGACCCGCGGGCAGGATGGCCGCCGCCGCGACCAGCGGCCCCGCGCAGGCACCCCGGCCCGCCTCGTCGGCGCCCGCCACGTGCCGGAAGCCGCGCCGCTGGAGGGCCTGCTCCAGCGCGTACAGGCCGGCCTCCCGGCGCACGACCGTGCGCGGCGGCGTCAGCATGCCTCGCCGCCCCCGGCGGCCACCGCCCGACCGTCGACCACGGGACCGCCGTCCACCGCAGGACCGCCATCGACCGCGAGACCGTCGACCGCACTGCCGAGCACCGCAGCCAGCTCCGCCGGATAGATCCGCTCCGTCGTCCCGGTCAACTCGGCCGGGGTCCACCAGCGGAGTGCGTCGATGGACATGCGCTCGATCTCGTCGAATCCGGCCGTGTCCGGCGTCCACGACGGCACCCGGGCGAGGAAGAACTCCTGCTCCTGCCGGTACCAGCGGCCGTCGAACGGAAACTCCGTCACCTCCCGCCAGACCGGCTCGCCCAGTTCGTCCGGCGCGAGTCGCAGCCCGGTCTCCTCGGCCAGCTCGCGCACCGCGGCGGCGGCCATCGACTCGCCCGGTTCGAGCCCGCCGCCCGGGGTGAACCAGTAGTCGAAACCGGCCCGGCCCGGGTCGGAGCCGTGCAGCAGCAGGATCCGACCGACGTCGTCGACGAGTAACACCCGGGCGGCACGGCGATCAATGAAGGTCGTCACCGGGACAGCGTAGGGCGGGGAACCGACGTCGAACAGCGCCGTCAACCCGTCGGTCCGGGCACCGAGTCGAAGGTCGACGGCACCGACAGCCACTTGGCCCGGCTGAACGGCCAGAACACCGTGAAGGCGCGGCCCACGACCGAGTCCTCGGTGATCGTCGCGGCCTGGATGTCGCCCTGGGACTGCTCCCAGTGCTCCAGCGAGTCGCCCGACTGCGACCGGTGGTCACCCATCACCCAGAGCCGGCCGGCCGGCACGGTGACGTCGAAGTCCTCGTCCGCCGCCGGGTCGTGCTGCCCGTCCACGTTCGCGAAGATGTACGGCTCGTCCAGCGGGTGCCCGTTGACGGTGATCCGACGCTGGGTGTCGCAGCAGACGATGTGATCGCCGCCGACCCCGATCACCCGCTTGATGAAGTCCTCGCCCTCGGGCGTGTTCCGCCAGTCCGGCGGCGCCTCGAAGACGATCACCTCGCCGCGGTGCGGCGAGCGGAAGTCGTAGACGAGCTTGTTGACCAGCACCCGGTCATTGACGTCGAGCGTGTGTTCCATCGACTGGGACGGGATGTAGAAGGTCTGCAACACGAAGGCGCGGACCAGGACCGCCACCAGGATGGCCACGCCCAGCAGGATGGGCAGTTCCTTCCAGAACGAACTGCGCGGCTTGGGTTTGTCGGTCTGCTCGTCAATCACGGAAAGAGCCTACGTGGTCGAGTTGTGGGACGTTGCCGGGCACGCGCGCCGAAAACGGTGGTGAGCAACAGGGACAGCACGATCGGGGTCAACGCGCCCGTACGCCCACCCGGGTCCACCGGCGGCACACCGGCGGCCGGCGCCGTACCGGCGACCGGGTCCGCGCCGCCCGGCGGTTGCGTACCGGCCGGCGGCGCCGTACCGGCGACCGGTACCGGTCCGAACGCCGCCGCGGCCTGCGCGTCCGGTACGTCGGCGAAGGTCGCCGGAACCGGGAGGGTGGCCCAGCGCTCGTGCGGCCAGATGATGATGAAGGCCCGGCCGATCACGTTGGCGATCGGCACCGGCCCCTGGCACCGGGCGTCCTGCGAGACGAGCCGGTGGTCACCCATCACGAAGAGCTGGCCGGGCGGCACCACGACCTCGTCGAACTGCCGGGACCGGCACTCCTGCGGGTTCGCCGGCAGGTCCAGCGGCGAGTCCTGCCACAGGTACGCCGACTCGTCCAGCGAATGCCCGTTGACCGTGACCCGACCGTCGGCGTCACAGCAGGCCACCTTGTCACCGGGCAGCGCGATGACCCGCTTGATGAAGTCCTTCTCGCCCGGTCGGCTCACCCCGACCAGATCGCCGAGGGTGCGCCCGAGCCGTCCGAGGAAGCCGGGGGTGGGTTCGCTGGCCGCCTCGGGCGCCCAGTTGTCGGTGCCGCGGAACACGACGACCTCGCCGCGCACCGGATCGCGCACGTCGTACACGATCTTGTTGACCAGCACCCGGTCGCCGATCAGCAGGGTCTGCTCCATCGACCCGGACGGGATGAAGAACGCCTGGAGCAGGAAGGTCCGGATGAGCACGGCGAGGCAGAACGCCACCACGAGCAGCAGCGGGATCTCCTGCCACATCGGCATCTGCCGGCGGACCCGACGGACCCGACGGCGCCAGGGCTCGGCGGCGGGTCGGTCCAGCTCCCTGCGTACCACGCGACCCTCCGGTCCCGATGTGTCGCCACTGTGGCCGGCCCGTCCGACCAGAGCCGCGACGCGGCCCGCCCGACCAGACTAGCGGCCATGCGCCGGATACCGGTACGGGAGGCGGCGGCCCCCGAACGACGCCGGGCCGGTGCCGCGGTGATCGCGGCGCCGGCCCGGCGGGACAACTCGGGGGGGTCAGCTCGGCTGCTTCTCCCGCTTCTCCTTGATCTTGGCCTTCTTGCCGCGCAGCTCACGCAGGTAGTAGAGCTTGGCCCGGCGCACGTCACCGCGGGTGACGACCTCGACCCGGTCGATCGCGGGGCTGTTGATCGGGTAGGTCCGCTCGACACCGACGCCGAAGCTGACCTTGCGGACCGAGAAGGTCTCGCGCAGGCCCGATCCCTGACGCCGGATGACGACGCCCTGGAAGATCTGGACCCGGGACCGGTTGCCCTCGACGACTCGGGCGTGCACCTTCACGGTGTCACCGGCACGGAAGTCGGGCAGGTCGGTCCGCTGCGACTGGGCGTCAAGCGCGTCCAGGGTGTTCATCGCTGCATCCTCGTACGGCTCACGGCGCGCCACCGCGGCGCGCGGTCGGGTGATTCTGACCCCGACACGGTCCCGGGGTCCTCGCAGGCGGACGCGGCGCGGCCGACTGCGGCAACCCCCTACTCTGCCACATCCGAGCCCGGCACCTGAAATCCGGCCTCCCGCAACGCGGTCACGTCGTGCTTGTCCAGCTCCGCCGGGTCGAGCGCGGCCAGCAGGTCCGGCCGGCGGGCCGCGGTCCGCAGCAGTCCGCTGGTCCGGCGCCAGCGGGCGATCCGGCCGTGGTCCCCCGAGCGCAGGATCTCCGGTACGTCCAGCGCGCGCCAGCTCGGCGGCTTGGTGTAGACCGGCGCCTCCAGCAGCCCGTGCGCGTGCGACTCCTCGTCCAGCGAGCTGGCGTTGCCCAGCACCCCGGGCAGCAGCCGGGTCACCGCCTCCAGCACCACCAGCACGGCGACCTCGCCGCCGAACAGGACGTAGTCGCCCAGCGAGATCTCGGTGACCGGCATCCGGGTGGCCGCGTGGTCCAGCACCCGCTGGTCGATCCCCTCGTACCGGCCGCACGCGAACAGCAGGTGCGCCTCGGTGGCCAGCTCGTAGGCCAGGTCCTGACCGAACCGCACCCCGCCCGGACCGGGCACGAGCAGCCGGGGCGGCGGGGCCCCGGCCGGCGCCAGCTCGTCCAGGGCCTCGCCCCACGGCTCGGGCCGCATGACCATGCCGGGGCCGCCGCCGTACGGGGTGTCGTCGACCGTGCGGTGCACGTCGTGGGTCCAGCGCCGCAGGTCGTGTACGGCGACCTCCAGCAGCCCGGTCGCGCGGGCGCGGCCGATCAGCGACAGCTCCAGCGGTGCCAGGTAGTCCGGGAAGATCGTGACGATGTCGACGCGCATCGGGGTGGTGAAGCTCACAGATCGAAGAGGCCGGGCGGGGCGTCCACGACGATCCGCCGACCGGCCAGGTCGACCTCGGGGACGATCTGCCGGACGAACGGCACCAGCGCCGTCCCGCCCTCCGGCCGGCGCAGCACGATCAGGTCGCTCGCGGGCGCGTGGTCGATCCGGGTCACCTCGCCCAGCGGCTCGCCCGCCGGGTCGACCACCGCCAGCCCGATCAACTGGTGGTCATGGAACTCGTCCGGATCCGCGGGCGCGCTCACCTCGGCGCTCTCCACGTGCAGCAGGACGTCCCGCAGCGCCTCGGCCACGTTGCGGTCCGGGATGCCCTCGAAGGTCACCAGCAGTCGATCCTGGTGCCACCGGCTCGCCAGCACGGTCAGCTCGCCGGGGATCTGGTACGCCTCGGGAACGTCGACCGATCCGGCGGTGCGGCCGGCCGCCGCTCCCGGGTCGGTGCCCAGCACCGACCCGGGAGCGAACCGGGCCTCGGGTTCGTCGGTACGGACCTCGACGGTGACCTCACCGCGGATGCCGTGCGGCCTGCCGATCCGACCGACGATCAGCAGCATCAGTACGAGTCGACGATGTCGACCCGGACGCCACGGCCACCGACCGAGCCGATCACCTGGCGCAGGGCCTTGGCGGTACGCCCGGAACGGCCGATCACCGTTCCGAGGTCCTCGGGGTGCACGCGCACCTCGAGCCGCTTGCCCCGCCGGGAGTCGACGAGCCGGACCCGTACGTCGTCCGGGTGGTCAACGATGCCCTTGACCAGGTGCTCAAGCGCGGGCCGGAGCGCCACGTCAGCCCTGCTCGCCGGAGTTGGCACCGGCCTGCTCCTCGGTCGCGGCGGCCGGGGCCGCCTCGGCGGGCTTCTCCGCCTTCTCCGCGGCCGGGGCGGACTTGGCCGCCTTCTTGGCCGGCTTGGCCGGGGTGTCGGCGACGCCGGCTGCGGCCTTCGCCTCGGCCTCGTAGGCCGCCTTGCGGTCGACCCGCTCGGGGGCGACCTTCAGCGGCTCGGGCGCGGGCAGGCCCTTGAACTTCTGCCAGTCGCCGGTCTTCTCCAGAATGCGCTGCACGGCCTCGCTCGGCTGGGCCCCGACGGAGAGCCAGTACTGCACCCGGTCCGACTTGACCTGGATCAGCGAGGGTTCCAGCTTGGGCTGGTAGATGCCGACGAACTCGATCGCCCGACCGTCGCGCTTGGTACGCGAGTCGGCGATGACGATGCGGTACTGCGGGTTGCGGATCTTACCCATCCGCAGGAGCCGGATCTTTACGGCCACGGTCTGTTCGCTCCTGTTGCGATTCTCACCGGCCCGACTGGGCGGTGGGCGGGTGAGCGCCGACCGGCACGTGGGGTTGCGCCGGGAGACGACTCGGGTGGACGGGCGACACGACCGGGTTAGAGGGCGCCGGTCGTGCGCCAGGTACCAGCAGACCATTGTGCCAGACGGCACCCCGGTCGTTCACACCGGACGCCGTACCCGTGCCCACCGATCTTCCCGCGCCGCCGACCGGACACCGGCCGCGAACGACCACGATGGGGCGTTCTGGTGGTTTTGTCCGGATATCACCGGACCGGCGGTCGATCCCAGCCCGGCGGCAGGGCGGCCGGCGCGGTCCAGGCCGGGTCCGGGGCGAAGCCGGTCCAGGTGCCGTCGAAGGGAAACTCGCCGGCCTCGACCATCTTGATCACCCGCTCCCCCTCGGCGCGCACGGCCGCCTCGTCCGGCACCCAGTAGTGCTCCGGCAGGGCCAGCCGCTCGACGAACTCGTCCTCGTCCTTCCAGACCCAGCTCCGGTCCGCCGCGACCACCACGTCGAGATCCTGGTCGACCACGTCCACCCCGGCCACCGCGCCGTCGTCCCAGCGCACGCCGGGCTCCTCCAGGTTGACGTACCAGCTGGCGAACCGGCCGTCGTCGTCGAACCACCACCACACCGAGTGCGCCGCGCCGGCCGGCAGGAACATCAGAATCGACGCCCCCACCCAGCGGACCGGGACCGTCCGGTACGCGAGGGTGACCCACTCGGTGAACGGCATGTCGCGCATGACCCGACCGTCGGCGGCGACCTCGTGGGCCACCGGCGTGCCCCGGGCAAGCCAGAGCAGCAGCCCCCGGTCGTCGTCGGAGACCACCCGGGTCGGACGCGCCCAGCCGATCCGGCCGCGGCGTACGTTGCGGTGGACGATCAGCCGACCGGGCTCGAAACGCATGCCGCCGAGCCTATCGCCGCCCACCGCCACGCAGGCGCGTCAGTAGGCGCGGCCGAGGATCGCCACCAGGTCCGGCTCGTCCTCGCGGTCCGGCACCGAGCCGTCGGCGCGCAGCAGGCAGCGCACGGTCACGCCCTGGCCGTTGGCCTCGCGCTCGCCCTCGACACCAACGGCCGACCAGGGCACCCGGGCCCAGCCGGTGGCCGCCGCCTCGATCGCGTCGGCCAGCGAACCGACCTCGGTGGTCCGGGACTCGCGCAGCGCCAGCGCCTCGTCGTACAGCGCCTGCTGGTCGGCATCCAGCGCGGCGAGCACCGTCGAGACGACCTCGGCCACCGGCACCGGCGCCTTGCCGCCGTCGATCCGGCGGACCACCGTGGCGTTGCCGGCGGCCAGGTCCCGCGGACCCACCTCGACGCGTACCGGATAGCCCTTCAGCTCGGCGTCCACCGCCCGGCGGCCGAACGCGGTGTCGGTGCGGTCGTCCAGCGCTACCCGCACGCCCGCGTCGCGCAGCGCGTCCCGCAGCTTGGCCGCGGCCTCGCCGACCCCGTCGCCGTCCTTCACGATCATCACGTACGCCTGGACGGGCGCGATCCGCGGCGGCACCCGCAGCCCGTTGTCGTCCCCGTGGCTCATGATCAGGCCGCCGAGCATCCGGGTGGAGGTCCCCCAGGAGGTCGTCCAGGCGTGCTCCTGGGTGCGCTCGGCGGACGAGTAGGTGATGTCGAACGCCTTCGCGAAGTTCTGCCCCAGCTCGTGACTGGTGCCCCACTGGAGCGCCTTGCCGTCGCCCATCATGCCCTCGCAGGTGTACGTGCTGGTGGCGCCGGCGAACCGCTCCCGGTCGGTCTTGCGACCGACCAGCACCGGGACGCCGAGCACGTTGACCATGAAGTCCTCGTACACCTCGTGCAGGATCTTCCGGGCGTACGCCCGCGCGTCCGCCTCGGTGGCGTGCGCGGTGTGCCCCTCCTGCCAGAGGAACTCGCTGGTGCGCAGGAACACCCGGGGCCGCAGCTCCCAGCGGACCACGTTGGCCCACTGGTTGAGCAGCAGCGGCAGGTCACGGTAGGAGTCCACCCACTTGGCCATGAACTCGCCGATCACCGTCTCGCTGGTGGGCCGGACCACGACCGGCTCGGCGAGCTGCTTGCCGCCGCCGTGGGTGACCACCGCCAGCTCCGGCGAGAAGCCCTCGACGTGCTGCGCCTCGCGCTTGAGGTAGCTCTCCGGGATGAACAGCGGGAAGTACGCGTTCTCGGCCCCGGCGGCCTTGATCCGGGCGTCCATCTCGGACTGCATCCGCTCCCAGATGGCGTAGCCGGCCGGTCGGATCACCATGGTGCCCCGCACCGGGCCGTTGTCGGCCAACTGCGCCTTGGCGATCAGATCCTGGTACCAGCGGGGAAAGTCCTCCGCACGGGGAGTGAGCACGCGTGCCATGACCGCACATCCTATTCGCCGGCCCGCGCCTCCCGACACCGGGTTTGCGGTACGGCAGGGTGCCGGGTCGTCACCCTGCGCGCCGGAGGGCGGCCGTCAGCGCAGGACGCGGCCGCGCAGCACGATGCGGTGCGGCTCGCGGACCACCGACAGGTCCCGCCGCGGGTCGGTGCGGTAGACGACCAGGTCCGCCAGTCCCCCCTCGACCAGCCCGGGAAAGCCGAGCCAGGCTCGCGCTCCCCAACTCGCCGCCGCCAGCACGTCCACGGCGGGCATCCCGGCGCGCTGGTGCAGCATCAGCATCTCCTCGGCCGCCAGCCCGTGATCGATCCCGCCGCCGGCGTCGGTCCCCACGTAGATCGGCACCCCGGCCTCGTGCGCGGCCCGCACCACCTCCGGGAAGCGGTCCCGCAGCGCCAGCATGTGCTGCGCGTACGTCGGGAACTTCGGCCGGGCCTGGTCGGCGATCCCACCGAAGTTCTCGATGTTGATCATCGTGGGAACCAGCGCCGTGCCGCGCCGGGCCATCTCGTCGATCAGGTCCAGGCTCAGCCCCGTACCGTGCTCCACCGAGTCGACCCCGGCCCGCACCATGATCTCCACGGCCGACTCGGAAAAGGTGTGCACGGCGGCCCGGGCGCCGGCCGCGTGCGCGGCCTGCACCGCGGCGGTCATCGTGTCGACGTCCCAGGCCAGCGCCAGGTCGCCGGCCTCCCGCTCGATCCAGTCGCCGACCAGCTTCACCCACCCGTTGCCGGCCTGCGCCTGCTCGGTGACCGTGGGCACCACGTCCGGCGCCGTCACCTCCAGGCCGATGTTGCGCAGGTACCGCTTGGGCGGCGCGACGTGCCGGCCGGCGCGGGCCAGCCGGGGCAGGTCCGGCTCGTCCTCCAGTTCCGGATACGGGTACGGCGAGCCGGCGTCGCGGATCGCCAGCACGCCGGCGTCCCGGTCGATCCGGGCCAGCCGGCGGGCCTGGTCCAGCGAGGTGATCGGCAGGCCGCCCCGGGCGATGCCGATGTGGCAGTGCGCATCGACCAGACCGGGCAGCACGTACCCGCCGTCGGCCACGGTCTCGGCGTCGGGCACCGGTTCGAAGGTCACCCGGTCGCCGACCAGCCAGAGATCCCGGACCTCGTCGTCGGGGAGCAGGACACCGCGCACGTGAAGAGCCATGCGCACAGTCCTACCGGATCACCCCCGCGGGGGTGCGGGCAGCCCGGCCCGGCGCGCGGTGAGGGCCGGCAGATCGGCCGAGACCTTCCTCGGGCTCCCGGTCAGCCGCGCCGGTCGTCCCGCTTGCCCTTGCCGAGCTTGTTGAAGTCGAGGTTGGGCAGCTTGAACCCGGGTGGCAGGCCGCCACCGGCCAGGTCGTTCGGGTCGAGCCCTGGCGGCAGCTGCGGCACGCCGCCGGGAAAACCGGCCGGCATCCCGCCGCCCGCGCCGACCCCGCTGCGCGGCCGACCGCCCCCCTTGTTGCCCTTGCGCTTGTTCTTGGGCGACTTGGTGGCCTTGCGCCGGCCACCGCCGGGCATGCCCATCATGCCGCCCATCTGCTTCATCATCTTCTGCGCGTCCGCGAACCGGTTGAGCAGCTGGTTCACGTCCATCACGGTGACACCGGAACCGCCGGCGATCCGTGCCCGCCGGGAGCCGTTGATGATCTTCGGGTTGCTCCGCTCGCCCGGGGTCATCGACCGGATGATCGCGGTGACCCGGTCGAAGTGCTTGTCGTCCAGCTCCGCGAGCTGGTCCTTCATCTGCCCCATGCCGGGCATCATGGACAGCACGTTGGCGATCGGCCCCATCCGGCGGACCGCGATGAGCTGGTCGAGGAAGTCCTCCAGGGTGAACGACTCGCCGCCCATCAGCTTGGCGGTCATCTTCTCCTTCTGATCGGCGTCGAAGGCCTGCTCGGCCTGCTCGATCAGAGTGAGAACGTCGCCCATGCCGAGGATCCGGCTGGCCATCCGGTCCGGGTGGAAGACGTCGAAGTCCTCCAGCTTCTCGCCGGTGGAGGCGAACAGGATGGGCTGGCCGGTCACCTCGCGGACCGACAGCGCGGCACCGCCGCGCGCGTCGCCGTCCAGCTTGGACAGCACCACGCCGCTGATCCCCACGCCGTCCCGGAACGCCTCGGCGGTGCGTACGGCGTCCTGACCGACCATGGCGTCGATGACGAAGATGACCTCGTCCGGGTCGACCGCGTCGCGGATGTTCGCGGCCTGCGCCATCATCTCGGCGTCGATGCCGAGCCGGCCGGCGGTGTCCACGATCACGACATCCCGGGCCGCCCGCCGGGCGTGCTCGATCGAGTCGCGGGCCACCCGCACCGGGTCGCCGACGCCGTTGCCGGGCTCCGGGGCGTACACCTCGACCTCGGCGCGACCACCGAGCACCTGGAGCTGCCCGACGGCGTTGGGTCGTTGCAGGTCCGCCGCGACCAGCAGCGGCTGGTGGCCCTGCGCCTTGAGCCAGCGGGCCAGCTTGCCGGCCAGCGTGGTCTTACCGGAACCCTGCAGGCCGGCCAGCATGATCACGGTCGGCGGCTGCTTCGCGAACTGGAGCCGGCGACTCTCGCCGCCGAGCACGGCGACCAGTTCCTCGTGCACGATCTTGATGACCTGCTGGGCCGGGTTGAGCGCCTGGGACACCTCGGCGCCGCGTGCCCGCTCCTTGATCCGGCCGATGAAGCCCTTGACCACCGGCAGCGCGACGTCGGCCTCCAGCAGCGCGAGCCGGATCTCGCGCGCGGTGGCGTCGATGTCGGCGTCGGTGAGCCGTCCCTTGCCGCGGAGCTTGGTGAAGATCCCGGACAGGCGGTCACTCAAGGTGTCAAACACGGCGAAACATCCCGTTTGTCGTAATTTCGCCCGGACGGACAGACCCGGCGCTCGTTCCCACCGCAAGGGTAACGGTCGGGCCGCCGGCCCGCTTCCAGGCCGGCCACCCCACCGGCCGCCCGCGGACCGCCCACCGACGGGCCGCAGGCCGGCCGCCGGTCGGCGCCGGGTGTGGCCGGCGCCGGGTACGACCGGCGGCAGGATCAGATGTCGACCAGGCCGGACTGGTAGGCGAAGACCACCAACTGGGCCCGGTCCCGCGCACCCAGCTTGGTCATCGCCCGGCTCACATGGGTCCGCGCGGTCGCCGGGCTGACCACCAGCCGCTCACCGATCTCGTCGTTGCTCAGCCCTTCGCCGACCAACCCGACGATCTCGCGCTCCCGCTCGGTGAGCGTCCCCAACCGCGGATGCGGCTTGCGCACCGGGGACGGCCGGGTGGCGAACTCCCGGACCACCCGCCGGGTCACCGACGGGGACAGCAGCGCCTCCCCGCCGGCCACCAGCCGGATCGCCCGCAGCAGCTCGGCCGGGCGGGTGTCCTTGATCAGGAATCCGCTCGCGCCGTTGCGCAGCGCGTCGAAGACGTACTCGTCCAGCTCGAACGTGGTCAACACGATCACCCGGGTGTGCGCCAGCTGCGGATCGGCGACGATCCGCCGGGTCGCCTCAATGCCGTCGATGCCCGGCATCCGGACGTCCATCAGCACCACGTCCGGCCGCTCGGCCCGGGCCACCGCCACCGCGCCCAGCCCGTCCGCCGCCTCACCGGCAAGCGTCATGTCGTCCTCGCTGTCCACCAGGGTGCGCAGTCCCAACCGGACCAGGTCCTGGTCGTCGGCGATCAGCACCCGGATCATCGGCGCGGCCCCGCCGGAATCCGGGCGTACACCCGGAAGCCGCCGCCCTCGCGCGGCCCGGCGTCGAACGTGCCGCCCAGGGCCGTGACCCGCTCGCGCATCCCGGCGATGCCCTGCCCGGACAGCACCGGCCCGGCCGCGCCGCCGGCGCCCGCCCGCGCGTCCCCGCCGGCACCCGGCCGGCCGGTCCGTCCGGCCGGCTCCGCCGATCCGGTGTCGATCACCTCCACCGTCACCTCCTCGTCGCCGTAGCCGATCAGCACGTCGGCGGTCACCGCCGAACCGGCGTGCCGCAGCACGTTCGTCAGGGACTCCTGCACCACCCGGTAGGCCGCCAGGTCCACCGCCGCCGGCAGGTCCCGCCGGGTCCCGGTGACGGTCACCACCACCGGTACGCCGGCACCGGCCAGCCGCTCCCGCAGCGCCGGCACCTGGTCCAGCCCCGGCGCCGGTCGCCGGTCCGCGCCCCGGCGCACCACCGCGAGCGTCACCCGCAGCTCGTCCAGGGCCTCCCGGCTGGTACGCGCGATCGCCGCCAGCGCCGTCTCCGCCTGCTCCGGCCGCTTCGGCAACAGGTGCAGGGCGATCTCGGCCTGCATGTTGATCGCGGCCAACCCGTGCCCCACCACGTCGTGCACCTCCTGCGCGATCCGCAACCGTTCGTCGTCGGCCTGCCGGCGGGCCTGCGCGGCCCGGTCCCGCAGCACCGCCTCCCGGCTGATCCGCACGGTGACCCCCAGCGCGAACGGCACGATCGTCCACGCCGAGGTGGGCAGCAGCCCGGACCACCCCGGCGACGCCCCCAGGGACCACAGCGCGTGCACGGCGAGCGCCAGCGCTGCCAGCCCGGCGGCCAGGGCGGCCCGGCGCAGCGGCGCCCGCAGGGCCACGGTGTAGACCGCCAGCACGTACCCGATGAGCATCGGCCCGTACGGGTAGCCGGCGGCCAGGTAGGCGGCGGTCGCCGGGGCGGTCACCGCGAGCGCGCCCAGCGGCCGGCGGCGGCGAACGGCCAGCGGGAGGATCACCACCGCGATCAGCGCCCGGCCGACCCCGTCCAGCGGCACCGAGCCCGGCTGGTGTGCCCCGGCGACCGGGGTGGCGGCCAGCGTGACCGCCAGCAGCCCGACGGTCAGCGCCGTGTCCACCAGCAGGGACCGGATCATCCGGAACCGGTCCGCCGCGCCGTCGGTCCGCCACATGACAGCCGAGGATGTCATGCCGCCCGGTCCGGGCGCGCTCGGTCGGTGGTCTCGGTCATGTCCCCAAGCGTCGCGCTCCGACCCGTCCGGCCGCGTCGGCCACCGGGCGGCACCCAGGGTACGTCCGCTGACGTACCGGTCGGCGGGCCGGTCAGACGGCGGCCAGGACGGCGGCCTCGACCCGGGACCGGTCCGGCGCGGCCGACCAGTCCCCCTCCAGGTAGAACGCGTCCACCACGTCGGCGCCCAGGGTGCTCACCCGGGCCGCCCGCACCACCGTGCCGGCGGCGTCCAGCGCCGCGGTGACCCGGTGCAGCAGACCGGCGCTGTCGGCGGCGCGCAGTTCCAGCACGGTGGCGTCGGTGGCGGCACCGCGGTGCCAGACCACCCGGGGCGCGGCGCCCGACGATGGCGCGGCGCGGATCCGCAGCCGCCGGGTGACCGATTCGTCGCCGTCCATCGCCCGGCGCAGGTCGGTGGCGAGCGCCGCGGGCTCCGGCGGGCTGCCGTAGCGGGGTTGGACCCGGCACCGCACGAGCGCCCGGCCGGCCACCACGGAGGCGTCCGCGGTGAGCACCTCCAGCCGGTGTGCCGCCAGGCACCCGGCGACCGCGGCGAGCAGCCCCCGCCGGTCGGCCGCGGCCACCATCACCTCGTCCCCGGTCACCCGCACCGCCGGCAACGCGCCGGCCACCAGCTCCGGATCCGGCTCCGGCGGCGCCGGCAGCTCCCCGGTGTCCAGCGCGAGGCGCACCCGGTCGACCAGCTCGGCGATCAGCCGGGCCTTCCAGTCCGACCAGGCCGCCGGCCCGGTGGCCCGGGCGTCGGCGCGGACCAGCCCGTGCAGCAGGGCCAACGTGCCGACGTCGCCGACCGCCTCGGCGACGCCCGCGATGGTGACCGGATCGGCCAGGTCCCGCCGGGTCGCCACGTCGGGCAGCAGCAGATGGCACCGGACCAGCCGTTCCACCGTGGCCACGTCGGTGTCCGGCAACCCGAGCCGGGTGGCGACGGCGGCCGCGACCGGCGCTCCGGTGCTGCTGTGTTCTCCCCCGGGCAGACCCTTGCCGATGTCGTGCAGCAGGGCGCCGAGCAGCAGCAGGTCGGGACGGTCCACCTCGCGGGCGTACCGGCCGGCCTCGGCCACGGTGACCACCAGGTGCCGGTCGAGGGTGAACAGGTGCACCGGGTTGTGCTGCGGCAGGCTGCGCAGCCGCGGCCACTCCGGCAGCCACCCGTCGACCAGGCCGTACCGGTCGCAGGTCTCCCAGGTGGACACCAGCCCGTCGCCCGCGCCGAGCAGCCGGAACAGGGCCGACCGGGCGGCGGCGGGCCACGGCGTCGGCATCGGCGGGGCGTACGCGGCCAGCCACTCGCAGGTGGCCCGGGCGATCGGCAGGCGGTGGGTGGCCGCGGCCGCGGCCACCCGCAGCGACAGGCTCGGGTCGGGTCGCGGCCCGATGGCGGTACGCGCCAGCACCAGCTCGCCGTCCTGCTCCACCACGTCCGGCGCCACCGGGCGGCGCGCCGGCCCGGTCGCCGGGTAGGTGCCGCGGCCCGGCCGCCCGTCCGCCCGCGGGACGGCGAGGCCCCGGCTGCGCGCCAGCAGCAGCCGGTCCACCGCCCGCCAGGCGTCGTCGAGGGCGTGCCGGATGGTCCGGGCGTCGCCGGCCACCCGGCGCAGCAGCACGTCGCCCACGTTGTCGACGCCGCCCCGCCCGTCGGCGGCGGCCACCCCGAGCCGCGACTCCGCGGCAGCCACCCCGAGCCGCGACTCCGCGGCAGCCACTCCCAGCCGCGACTCCGCGGCGGCCACCCCGAGCCGCGACGCGGTGCCGCCGGCCGCGGGTTCCCCCGGTCCGGCCGGGCCGGGGTCGGTGCCGCCGGGCGGGTGTTGGCGCAGGTCCAGCAGTTCCGCCACGGCCGCTCGTTCCTGGGCCACCAGGCGGTCCACCCGCCGGCCGGTGGCCACGTGCAGCGCGTCGCGGGTGTCCAGCAGCCGCAGGTGGGCGGCGCGGACGGCGGGTCGCAGGGCGTCCACCGCGCCGGCCCGGCCGATCGCCCGCAGCACGGCCACGTCCCGCAGCCCGCCGGCGGACTCCTTCAGGTCGCCCTCCAGCAGGAAGGCCAGTTCGCCGTGGGCCGCCCAGCGTGCCTCGGTGAGTTCCCGCAGGCCGGCCAGCCGGCGGGGGGCCGTGCGCCGCCACAGGTCGGCGGCGGCCGGGATCAGCCGGTCGGAAAGGGTGCGATCCCCGGCCAGGTGGCGGGCGTCGAGCAGGCCGAGCGCCACCTTCGGGTCGTCGTGCGCCACGGACAGCGCCTCGGGCACGGTCCGGACGGAGTGGTCGAGGCCGTGGCGGGCGTCCCAGATCGGGTACCAGAGCGACGCGGCCAGGTCGGCGACGTCCGGTACGCCGGCGTGCAGCAGCACCAGGTCGAGGTCGCCGTGCGGGGCGCACTCCCGGCGCCCCAGCCCGCCGACGGCCAGCAGCGCCACCCCGGGCAGTTCCGGCGGGAGCAGGCCGGCCAGCCATGCGTCGAACGCCGCCGCCCGCTTGGCACGGGCGGCGGCGCCGATGCTCCCGGCGCCGCCGGCCGGGGAGTGCGCGTCGGCCGAATCGGCCAGGGGTGACGCGCTCTCCCCGGTCACCGGCGGCATCCGGGGTTACCGGGTCCCGGTCGTACGGTGGCCGGGCCCTTCACGGGCCAACTACCAGCACGCATCGGGCCAGGTCCTACAGTGCGTCCAGGCCACGCTCGCCGGTACGCACCCGGACCACATCTTCGACGGCGGTCACCCAGACCTTGCCGTCGCCGATCTTTCCGGTACGCGCGGAACTCACCACGGCATCGACGATCTTTTCGACGTCCATCTCGTCCGTGAGCACCTCGATCCGGATCTTCGGCAGGAACTCCACGGTGTACTCGGCACCCCGGTACACCTCGGTGTGGCCCTTCTGCCGACCGTAACCCTGTACCTCGCTGACGGTCAGGCCGGCGACGCCGAGAGCGTGCAGCGCCTCCTTGACCGCGTCCAGCTGGTAAGGCTTGATGACCGCGGTCACCAGCTTCATGTCCAACCCCTCCATCGCTCAGACGTTAACCGCGGACCTTTTCAGCAACTCCGGCGCCGTCCTCCGAGACGGCCGATTCCTCGGCCCGCCCGTCCGGCGCCGCACCGATGCCGGCGAGCGCGAACGCCCCGGCACCGCCACCACCTGCGTTGGACAGGTCGTAGCCGCTCTCCGCGTGCTCGGCGATGTCGATGCTGTCGACCTCGGCCTCGGCCGAGACCCGGAAGCCGACGGTCTTGGCGACCACCCAGGCGAGCACCAGTGCCACGCCGAACGACCAGACCGTCACCGAGGCGCTCGCCGCGGCCTGACGGCCGAGCTGGGTCAGCCCGCCGCCGTAGAAGAGGCCGTCCGATGCCCCGATCCCGTCGCCGATGGCCGAGTTGACCTGGTTCGTGGCGAACAGACCGAGCCAGAGGGAGCCGATCCACCCGCCGACGAAGTGCACGCCGACCACGTCGAGCGAGTCATCGAAGCCGAGCCGGTACTTCAGGCCGACCGCCAGTGCGCAGAGCACGCCGGCGACCAGACCGAGCAGCACCGCGGAGTACGGCGCGATGAAGCCACAGGCCGGGGTGATGGCAACGAGGCCCGCCACCGCTCCGGAGGACGCACCGACCAGGGTCGGCTTGCCGTCCCGCAGCCACTCCACGACGATCCAGCCGACCAGTGCGGCTGCCGTGGCGACCTGGGTGTTGATGAAGGCCAGGCCGGTGACCGAGTCGACGGTCAGCTCCGAGCCGGCGTTGAAGCCGAACCAGCCGAACCACAGCAGACCGGCACCGAGTGCCACGAACGGCACGTTGTGCGGCTTGAAGCTGTCCTTCGGCCAGCCGATCCGCTTGCCCACCACGATGGCCACGGCCAACGCCGCGGCACCGGCGTTGATGTGCACCGCCGTACCACCGGCGAAGTCGAGTGCGTGCAGCTGGGAACCGATCCAGCCACCGCCCCAGACCCAGTGCGCCACCGGTACGTAGACGATCGTGAACCAACCGAATGCGAACAGCATCCAGCCGCCGAACTTGGCACGGTCCGAGATCGCCCCGCTGATCAGCGCGACGGTGATCACCGCGAAGGTGAGCTGGAACGCCAGGAAGACGTACGTGGGGATGCCGATCCCGCTGGGGTTGTCGGCGGCGGCGCCCCACAGTTCCTCAGGGAACGTCTTCGTCCCCAGGTATTGGGTGAAACTACCAATGATGTTGTTCGTGCCCTCGCTGTCATTACTGCCAAACGCGAGCGAGAACCCATAAATGAGCCAGAGCACCGAGATCAACCCGATGGTGCTGAAGCTCATCAGCATCATGTTGAGAACGCCCTTGGCCCGGTTCAGTCCGCCGTAGAACAGCGCCAGACCGGGCGTCATCAACAGGACAAGCGCAGTCGACACGAGCAGCCACGCGGTGTGGCCGGTATCGATCGTCGCCTCAGGCACGCTGGCCTCCTATCGGTGAAGGTCTCCTCCCAGGTCGGGGCAGCGTCGCCCGTCCGCCGGTTGCGGGAAGCTTTCCCGCCCCCTGTTTCGGGCGCGGTCCCCGGGATGTTTCGCACTGGTCACCGATTGTTTCGAACCTGTGAAGTCCGCTCGTCGCTCAGGCGTCGATTTCCCTGCTCACGACCGTTTCCTCCGGTCCTGCGGCCATCCGGCCGGGATCTCCGGCCATCCGGTCGGCGGCCGAACCCGTCCGGTCGACACGCCCGGGACGTTCGTCGGGGTACGCGATCCTGGTCAGCTCCCGCCAGAGCAGCAGGACGAAGGCGGCCGAGCCGACGAAGGCGAACCAGAACGGTGCCGTGATGCCGTAGTGGGTGGCCAGCGTCCCGCCGAGGGCCGAGCCGACGACCAGCCCACCGTAGACGCTCACCGTGTTGACGCTGGTGACCCGCCCCTGCAACTCGGTCGGTACGGCCCGCTGCCGGATGGTGATCGACGTCGTCCCCCAGACGAACGCGTGCGCCCCGAAGACGAAGAAGACCAGCAGGGCCAGCCACGGCACGGTGGTGACCGCCAGGGCGAGGTGGGTGAGCGTCTCGATGATCAGCCCGGCCCGCATGATGTTGCCCAGGCTCATCCGCCGGGTCAGCCAGCCGTAGATCGCCGTACCGAACAGGCCGCCGACCGCCGAGACCGTGGTGAGCAGCCCGAACCCGACGGCGCCCAGCCCCAGTTGGCGCTGCGCGTACAGGACCAGCACCGACCAGGCCGCGCCGAAGGTGAGGTTGAAGATCAGGATCGTCAGGCACAGCGTCCGGACGGCCGGGTGCCGGACCGTCCACCGGATGCCCTCGGCGATGTCCCGGAACACCGTGTGCGGCGCGGCCGCCGCCACCGGCGCATCCCCCGCGGCCACCGGCCCGGTCGGCGGCAGCGGCGGATCCCCCGCGGCCACCGGCCCGGCCGGCGGCACCGGCGCGTCCGGCGCCGCCACCCGGCCGTGCGGCGGCAGGACGATCCGCGACACCAGCAGCGCGCCGGCCGCCACCAGGACCGCCTCGGTCGCGAACGGCCAGGCCCGGCCGGCCGCGAACAGCGCGGCGCCGACGGCCGGCCCGGCCAGTTGGTTCAGCGTGATGAAGCCGGTCTGCAACCGCGCGTTGGCGACCGCGAGATCGTCCCGGCGCACGAGCATCGGCGCCAGCGTCATGGACGTGTTGTCGGCGAAGACCTCGGCGCTGGCCAACAGCCCCAGTGCGAGCAGGGCCAGCGCCACCGAGTCCGTGCCGGTGACCAGCAGCGCCACCAGCGCGGCGAGCACGAGGGCCCGGACCGAGTCGGCGGTCAGCACGATGCGCCGCCGGTCGAGCCGGTCGGACAGCACACCGGCGTACAGGCCGAACACCAGCGGCGGCGCCCAGCGCAGCAGGGCGGCCAGCGAGACCAGGAACGGGTTGTCGGTCAACGCCGCCACCAGCAACGGCCCGGCCGCCACGGCGATGCCGTCGCCGAGGTTCGTGGCCCACGACGAGGCGAGCAACCAGCGGTAGCCGGTGCCGAGCCGGGGCGGCACGACGGCGTCGACGATTCTGCTCACGGTGCCGGCACCCTACGCCGCGGGTCCGGGCGGCTGCACCGCATTATCCGCCGCCCGGGCAGCCGGGTGCTACCGCAGCGCCCACTCCAGGGTGTGCCGTTCGTAGTCCAGCAGCCGCAGGTCGCGCATCGGCCGGCGCAGGTGGCCCTTGTGCACGATCCGGACGAACGCCGGATCGCCGGCCGCCGCCATCCGGCGGATCCCCTCGACATGGTCCACGATCCGCTTGCGCATCGTGCGGACCAACCGGTGCCTGTCCCGCGGGATCAGCCCGTACGCGTCGGCGAACAGCCGCAACCGGCGCGGCCGGTCCGGCCGCTTCCAGCCCAGCGTGAACGAGTCCCGGTCGCTGAACAGCGGCACCCAGGTCCAGGCCGCGTACGCGACGTCGTAGATCCGGGCACCGGGCGAGGCCAGGTCGAAGTCGATCAGGGCGAGGGTGCCGTCCGGCCGCCAGATGACGTTGTGCGGCGCGGCGTCGTGATGACAGATCACCTCGGTGTCCGGCGGCGGCGGCCCGAACGAGCGCCACACCGCGTTCGGCGGCGGCACGAAGCCGTACTGCGCGTCGTGGAACATCCGCAGCATGGTGGCCACCGTGACCAGCGCCTCGTCGGTCACCCAGTGCGGTTTGAGGGGATACTCGCCGCACTCCCCCTCCAGGTACGACAGCACCTCCCGGTTGCGCTCGTCCATCCCCAGCGCCCGGGGCGAGCCGGTGAACCCGACGTACTCCAGGTGCCGGAGCAACGCGTGCACGGCGGGGGTCCACGGTCCGACGTTGCGGCGCACCGTGTCGCCGACCCGCACGACGGTACTCACGTTTCCGCCGTGCAGCGGGATCTCCTGCGCGGTCACGTACGGCCTCCCCAGGCGGGGCGCCCGGTCACTCGGCTCACGCCAGGTGCCGGCGCGCTGATCGCTGGCCACCGAGGCTACGCGCCCGGGGCCAGCGGCTCGGTGCCGAGCAACGCGTCGACGAACTGGCTGGGCTCGAACGGCGCCAGGTCGTCCGGTCCCTCGCCCAGCCCGACCAGCTTGACCGGGATGCCCAGCCGGCGCTGCACGGCGATCACGATGCCGCCCTTGGCCGTGCCGTCGAGCTTGGTGAGCACCACCCCGGTGACGTCCACCACCTCGGTGAAGACCCGCGCCTGCTCCAGGCCGTTCTGCCCGGTGGTGGCGTCCAGGATCAGCAGTGTCTCGTCGATCGGCCCGTGCTTCTCGACCACCCGCTTGACCTTGCCCAGCTCGTCCATCAGGCCGACCTTGTTCTGCAGCCGGCCGGCGGTGTCGATGAGCACGGTGTCCACGCCGCTGTCGGCGCCGCGCCGGACGGCGTCGAACGCCACGCTGGCCGGGTCGGCCCGCTCCGGTCCGCGCACCACCTCGGCGCCGACCCGACCGGCCCAGGTCGCGAGCTGGTCGGCCGCCGCCGCCCGGAACGTGTCCGCGGCACCCAGCACCACGGTACGACCGTCCGCGATCAGGACCCGGGCGATCTTCCCGCAGGTGGTGGTCTTGCCGGCGCCGTTCACGCCGACCACCAGCACCACCCCCGGGGTGCCGTCGTGCGGGGTGGCCCGCAGCGACCGGTCCAGGCCGGGGTCGAGCGCGTTCACCAGCTCGGCGGCGAGCAGGGCGCGCAACTCGGTGCCGCTGCGCGTGCCGAGCACCCGGGTCCGCTCGCGCAGCCGGTCGACGATCTCCCGGGTCGCCTCGACGCCGACGTCCGCGCCGATCAGGCTGTCCTCGATCTCCTCCCAGGTGTCCTCGTCCAGCCGGTCCCGGGCGAGCAGGCCCAGCAGGCCGCGGCCGAAGACGCTCTGCGACCGGGACAGCCGGCCGCGGAGCCGGACCAGCCGGCCGGCGGTGGGCTCGGGCCGCTCCAGCGGCGGCGCCTCGACGGTCTCCGGCGGGGCGACCAGCGGCGGCTCGGTCTCCGGCGGGTAGAGCACCGGGGGTTCCTGCACCGTCGTACCGGTGCGGTCCGCCTCGCCCGCCTCCACCGGCGGACCTGCCAGGTCCTCCTCGGCGCGGGTGTCGACCTCCGTCTCCGGCAGTGGCGGCTGCGGGCGGCGCCGCAACCGGGGTACCACCAGACCGAGCGTGGCGAGCGCCAGCACGCCGAGCAGGACCAGAGCGAGGACGAGGTATTCCATGCCCGGAATCCTGACAGATGCCCGCCGCCGCGTCCCACCGGGCGCACCGGCGGCGGGCGGAAGCGGCCCCTCGTCCTCCGAGTAGCCTTGCCGAGCCAGCGGTTTCGTCGGCCGGCTCCCCATCGTCGCGGAGGTTCTGCCATGCGCCACGTCCGTCGCCCCAGCGGCGCAGGGACCGCGCGCCCGTGACACCGGAGCTGCTGATCGGTCCGGTGCTGCGGCGGGTGGTCGGCACCCGGGCCACGATCTGGGTGGAGACCAGCGTGCCCACGCCGGTCCGGGTCGGCACCCCGGACGGGGCGGCCGGCACGGCGGAGACCTTCACCGTGTACGGGCACCACTACGCGCTGGTGGTGGTCGAAGGGCTGGCCCCGGACAGCGCCACGACGTACGAGGTCTTCCTGGGCGACCGGCGGGTGTGGCCGCAGCCCGGCTCCGACCAGCCGCCCAGCGTGCTGCGTACCCGCCCGGCCGACGACGGCGACCGGCCGGTCCGGCTGGTCTTCGGCTCCTGCCGGGAGGCCACCCACCAGACGATGTCCCGCCGGTTGCCGCCGGACGCCCTGGACGCCTACGCCCGACGGCTGATGGCCGGTGGTGAGCCGCCCGACCTGCTGGTGCTGCTCGGCGACCAGGTGTACGCGGACGTGACCTCGCCGCGGGTGCGCCGGCTGCTGCGCCGGCGCCGGCGGCGCCCCCGCGGCGCCCCCGACGACCAGGTGGTCACCTACGACGAGTACACGAAGCTGTACCTGGAATCGTGGCGGGATCCGGAGATCCGCTGGCTGTTCTCCACCGTGCCCAGCGTGATGATCTTCGACGACCACGAGATCATCGACGACTGGAACACCTCCGCCTCCTGGCGGGCGGACATGCGCCGGCAGCCGTGGTGGTCCGAGCGGATCACCAGCGGCCTCGCCTCGTACTGGGTCTATCAGCACCTGGGCAACCTGCACCCGGACGAGATCGCCGCCGACCCGGTGTACACGGCCGTGCGGAACGCCGCCGGCGACGCGTCGCAGGTGCTGCGCGACTTCGCCGCGCGGCTGGACGCCGAGGCCGACGAGCCGCCCAGCGCGCGGCCCCGGGAGTACCAGTTCAGCTACGCGCTGGACATCGGCCGGACCCGGCTGGTCATGCTGGACAACCGGTGCAGCCGGGTGGTCGACCCGGCGCGCCGGGCGATGCTGCCGGCCGCCGAGTGGAAGTGGTTCACCAACCAGGTGCACGGCTTCTACGACCACCTGGTCGTGGGTGCCTCGTTGCCCTGGCTGATGCCGCCCGGCATCCACCACATCGAGGCCTGGAACGAGCGGCTGGCCGGCTCGCCCCGGCCCCGGGTGGCGGACTGGTCCGAGCGGCTACGCCGGGCGCTGGACCTGGAGCACTGGGCGGCGTTCCGCCGGTCGTTCGAGGACCTCGCCGAGCTGTTCGCCCGGCTCGCCACCGGCGGGCCGGACCAGGCCGGAGGCCGGGACGGCGACGAGACCGGCGGCGGGCGCGGCGGCGGGACGCGCGGCCGGGTGGGGTGGGACCGGCCTACCCGGCGCCGGCCACCATCAGCGTGCTCTCCGGTGACGTGCACCACTCGTACGTGGCCCGGGCGCTGTTCCCGACCGAGACCGAGGCGCCGGTGCACCAGCTCACCTGCTCGCCCATCCACAACCAGGTCCCCGCGCCGATGCGCCCGCTGATGCGGCTGGGCTGGTGGCGGGGGCCGGCGCGGGCGGTCGGCGCACTCGCCGCCGCCGCCGGGGTGCCCCGGCCGCCGGTACGGTGGCGCCGGGCGGCCGGCCCGTACTTCGGCAACGCGGTCACCACGCTCCAGCACACCGGCGACGGCGCGGAGGTGTTCATCGAGGGCACCACCCGGGACGGGCACCTGCGTACCGTCGCGTCCGTGCCGCTGCGGGAACCGACCCGCGGCGGGTCCGGGCTGCCGGCCCCCCGCCCGGCACCGCCGGGTTCGACCACCCCGCCAGGAGTGGCGGAGGTCGGCACGGCGGAGGTCGGCACGGCGGAGGTCGGCACGGCGGAGGTCGGCACGGCGGAGGTCGGCACGGGCACCCCACCCGCGGTGACCGCGGCCGGCGGCGGGATCATGGAAACGGACGGGCCGGACATCCGGCCGTAGAACCCGCGATGGGGGACCGGGTGGACGACGAGGTCACAGTGGGCGCCGGTGGCGCCCGGCCGGGCGGTGCCGCCGACGCGGACAGCCTGCGGGCCGTCGAGGACGAACTCACCCTGCTGTTGCGCCGTACCCGACTGCTCTCCTGGGACCTGGCCCGCGAGATCCAGGCGGACCTCGAACCCAACGCGTACGGGCTGCTGCTGTGCCTGCGCCGGTCCGGCCGGGTACGGCTCACCGAACTGGCCGCGCAGCTCGGCCTGAGCAAGGGCACCCTGAGCCGCCAGCTGACCAACCTGGAACGGCTGGGCCTGGTCCGCCGGGCGCCGGATCCGCAGGACGGGCGGGCGGCGCTGCTGGAGCTGACCCGGGAGGGGCAGCGGCGGTTCGACGGCGCCCGGGAGGCCCGGATGGGCCAGCTACGGCAGACGCTGCGTAGTTGGCAGGCGGCCGATCTCGCCGAGTTCGCCCGTCTGCTGCACCGGTTCAACCAGTCCGGACCAGGGTAGTCACCACCGGATCGGATAGGCAGGGACCCTTCTTAACGGCGGCACCCGAACGGTCGTACTGTTGCTTTAGGCAACGACGGACCCGACTCCGGATCGACGTGGATCCGGTTCCCACGGCAGGTGAAGGATGAGCGCGCAGCCGGTCAACCGCGAGGAGTACGGACCGGCCGCCGGTCCCGCGCCGTTCGAGCGCGGCACCGACGGACCCCGGGTGGTCCTGGTGGGCGTCGACGGCAGCCGGACCTCGCTGCGTGCCGCCGCGTACGCCGCGGGGCTGGCCCGCCGGCAGCGTTCCCGGCTGGCGGTGGTCTACGTGGCCACCACCCCCGGCTTCGGCGCGCTGGCGCTGGCCCCCGCGATGACCGCCATCCAGGAGACCCAGGAGGCGGTGACCGCCGAGCTGCGTCGCGAGTGCCGCCGCGGCGCCGACGAACTGGGGCTGCCCATCACGTTCCTGTCCCGCCGCGGCGACGCGTACGCCGAGATCCGCGCGACGGCCGACGAGCTGCGGGCGGACCTTGTGGTGGTCGGCGCCTCGGAACAGGCCGGGCACCGGCTGGCCGGCTCCATCGCCAACCGCCTGGTCCGGTGCGGCCGCTGGCCGGTCGTGGTCGTCCCCTGACGACGGGCCGGCAGCCGTCGTCCCCTGACGACAGACAGGCAACCGTCGTCCCCTGACGACAGACAGGCAGCCGTCGTCCCCTGACGACGGGCCGGCAACCGGCTACTCGTCCTCGGCGGTGTTGAGCCGCTGGCTGATCACCTGGGTGACCCCGCTGCGCATTGTCACGCCGTACAACGCGTCGGCGATCTCCATGGTGCGCTTCTGGTGGGTGATGATGATCAGCTGGCTCTTCTCCCGCAACTGCGCCATCAGGGTGATCAACCGGCCCAGGTTGACGTCGTCGAGCGCGGCCTCCACCTCGTCCATGATGTAGAACGGGCTGGGCCGGGCGCGGAAGATCGCCACCAGCATGGCCACCGCGGTCAGCGAGCGTTCCCCGCCGGACAGCAGCGACAACCGCTTGATCTTCTTGCCGGGCGGCCGCGCCTCCACCTCCACGCCGGTGGTCAGCATGTCCTCCGGGTCGGTGAGCACCAGCCGGCCCTCGCCGCCGGGGAAGAGCACCCCGAACACCTGCTCGAACTCCCGGGCGGTGTCCGCGTACGCGCTGGCGAAGACCTCCAGGATCCGGTCGTCCACGTCCTTGACCACGGTGAGCAGGTCCCGGCGGGTGGCCTTGAGGTCCTCCAACTGCTCGGAGAGGAACTTGAACCGCTCCTCCAGCGCCGCGAACTCCTCCAGCGCCAGCGGGTTGACCTTGCCCAGCAGGGCCAGCTCGCGTTCCGCCTTGGCGGCCCGCTTCTCCTGCACCGGCCGTTCGAACGGCACCGGCTCCGGCACGGGCACGCCGTCCCGCTCGGCCGCCGCCACGTCCACCTGGGTGGGCGGTACGAGCTGCTGCGGGCCGTACTCGGCGAGCAGGGTCTCCACGTCCAGCGCGAAGTCCTCGGCCGCCTTGGCCTCCAGCTGTTCGATCCGCATCCGCTGCTCGGCGCGGGCCACCTCGTCCCGGTGCACGGCGCTGGTCAGCCGCTCCAGGTCGGCGCCGAGCCGCTTCGCCGCGCCGCGTACCTCCTGCAACTCGGCCTCCCGGGCGGACCGCGCCGCGGCCAGCTCGTCCCGGGTCCGCTCGGCGTCGGCGAGCGAGACGGTCAGCCGGATCAGGGCCGCTCGGGCGCCGTTCTCGACGGCCCGCGCCACGGCCGCGCCCCGGGCCCGGGCCGCCCGGCGGGCCGCGGCGCGTTCCCGCGCGGCCCGCTCGGCCGCCGCCTGCCGCAGCAGCGAGTCGGCCCGTCCGGAGATCGCGGCCACCCGCTCCTCCGCGGTGCGCACGGCCAGGCGCACCTCAAGCTCGTTCTGCCGGGCTCCCGGCAGGTACGCGGCCAGCTCGTCGCGTTCCTGCGTCGAGGGTTCGGCGTCCACCGGGACGGCCTCGGCGAGCCGGAGCCGCTCCTCCAGCTCGGCCAGGCCGGCGAGATCCTGCTCCCGCGCCCCCTCGGCGCGCGCCAGCGAGGCCGCCAGCCGCTCGGTCTCGGCCGCCGCCGACCGGGCCGCCGCACCCAGCTCGGCCAGCCGACGGGCGGCCGCGTTGCGCTGCCCCTCGGCCTCCCGGCGGGCCGCGGCGGCGGTTGCCACCTCGTCCTTGCGGGCCGCCACCTCGGCGCGCGCCTCGCCCAGCTGATCGCGCAGTTCGGCGATGGTCTCCTCGGCCGCGGCGCGGTGCGCACGGGCCTCCTCGACGGCCGCCTGCACCTCGATGAAGCTGGGCGCCTTGGCCGAGCCGCCGGCCGCGGCGTACGCGCCGACCACATCGCCGTCCGGGGTGACCGCCCGCAGCTCCGGCTGGGCCGCCGCGAGCGCCGTCGCGGCCGCCAGGTCCTCGACGAGTACGACGTCGCGCAGCGCCCGGTGGACGGCGGGGCGGATCTGCTCGGGGCAGTCGACGAGGTCGGGTGCCCACCGGGCACCCGCGGGAAGGCCCGGCCGGAGGGCGTCCAGCGAGCCGACCATGCCCGGTCCGGCCTCCCCGGCGACCAGCAGGTTGGCCCGCCCCGCGTCGGAGATCTTGAGCAGCCGCATGGCCTCGACGGCCTCGTCCACGCCGCTGAGCGCCACCGCGTCGGCGAGCCCGCCGAGCGCCGCGGCCAGCGCCGCCTCGTGTCCGGGGGCCACCGTGAGCAGCCCGGCCAGCCCGCCGAGCAGCCCCGGCACCTCGCCGCCGCGGGCCAGCAGTGCACCGGCGCCGTCGGCCCGGCGCAGCCCCATCGCCAGCGCCTCCTCGCGGGCCTTCCAGGCCGTCGCATCCCGCTCGGCGGCCCGTTCGGCGTCGGAGAGCGCCCGTACCTGCGCGGTGGCCTTCTCGTGCGCGGCCTGCGCCTCGGCGTGCCGGGCGTCCAGGTCGGCATTGTCCCGGTCGGCCTCGGTCGACTCGGCGGCCACCGCGTCCAGTTCGGCCCTGGCCTGCGTGGACCGGGCCTGGGCGTCGGCGTGCGCGCTCCGCAGCCGTTCGATCTCCTCGGCGGCCGAGGAGGTGCGGGCGCGGGCCGAGTTGACCTGGCCGGTGAGCCTGGCCAGCCCCTCCCGCCGGTCGGCGATCGCCTTCGCGGCGGTGACCAGTTCGCGTTCGGCCGCCGCGAGCTGGCGTTCCAGTTCCTGCCGCCGTTCCACCGCCTCGGCGAGCCGGACCTGGTCGTCGGTGAGGGCCGCGCGCAGTTCCTCCTCCTGCTCGCGGACCCGCTGCGCCTCGGCGGTCAACTGGTCCGGATCCCGGCCGGGCCGCTCGTCGTCCGGGGTGGCGCTCATGTGCCGCAGCCGTTCCCGGGCGAGCTGCTCGGTGGAGCGGAACCGCTCCTGCAGGGCGGCCAGTTTGTACCAGGTGTCCTGGGCGGCCGCCACCTGTGGCGCGTCCTGCGCCAGCGCCGCCTCCAGCTCAACCAGCCGGTGCTGGATCTCGGCGTGCTCGGCCTCCACCTGTTCCCGCCGCTCCCGCAGCGCGGTCTCGTCGGCGATCTCCTTGTCCAGGGTGGTCCGCAGGGTGTACAGGTCGTCGGCGAGCAGCCGGAGCCGGGCGTCGCGCAGGTTGGCCTGGATGGCGGCGGCCCGCCGGGCCACCTCGGCCTGCCGGCCCAGCGGTTTGAGCTGGCGACGCAGCTCCGCGGTGAGGTCGGTGAGCCGGTTGAGGTTGGTCTGCATCGCGTCGAGCTTGCGGAGCGCCTTCTCCTTGCGCTTGCGGTGCTTGAGGACGCCCGCCGCCTCCTCGATGAATGCCCGGCGGTCCTCCGGCTTGGCG
The DNA here is from genome assembly GCF_002285795.1 of Plantactinospora sp. KBS50. Taxonomy (GTDB): domain Bacteria; phylum Actinomycetota; class Actinomycetes; order Mycobacteriales; family Micromonosporaceae; genus KBS50. The sequence continues at coordinate 1,543,924 of NZ_CP022961.1, read as the reverse complement.
TGCAGTACGGCGTCCAACTGGCCCTGGCCCACGATGACGTGCATCTCCCGGCCGATGCCGGAGTCCGAGAGCAGTTCCTGGATGTCCAGCAGCCGGCAGGAACTGCCGTTGATCTCGTACTCGCTCTCGCCGGACCGGAACATCCGCCGGGTGATCGACACCTCGGTGTAGTCGATCGGCAGGGCACCGTCGGTGTTGTCGATGGTGAGCGTGACCTCGGCGCGGCCCAGCGGCGCCCGGCCGGCCGTGCCGGCGAAGATCACGTCTTCCATCTTGCCGCCGCGCAGGGCCTTGGCGCTGTGCTCGCCGAGCACCCAGGCGATCGCGTCGACGACGTTGGACTTGCCGGAACCGTTCGGCCCCACCACGCAGGTGATGCCCGGTTCCAGCTTCAGCGCCGTCGCCGAGGCGAAGGACTTGAAGCCCTTCACCGTCAGGGTCTTGAGATACACGCTTCCGATCCTCGTCCGGGGCTGCTCGACCCGACCGCGCCGCCACTGTCCGGTCGCAGCCTAACCCGCGGGCGCACCGGCGCTGACCTGCGGCTCGCTGGAACCGGTCGGTTCCAGCCGCCGGATCGGGCCGACCCGCTTGATCAATAGCGTGGCGCGGGCGAGTCATCCGGACAAAAGGATGCGCGCCGCCACGTGGGGTGGTCGGCGCGCCGGTGATATTCAGTTGCCCGGGTATCGGGCGGCTGCCGCGGGTGCGGCGGTTTTCAGGTGAGCGCGGGCTCGGTCAGTCGGAGCAGATCACCCGCCTCGGCCTGCGCGGCGGCCAGTCGATCGTTCTCTGCCCGGAGTCTCGTGATCTCGAACTCCAGCGACTGAACCCTGGCACGCAACCGGGTGACCTCGTCGAGCAGGCGCCGGTCGGGCGCCGCACCAACGTGGCCGTAAAGGGCCTTCGCCATCTCGTCTCCTTTGATGCGCAGCCGGAAGGCCGGCCAACGCGCGCCACATCGTTCGCGACTGCCCGCTCGATCTTCACGCGGGCACGATTGGGCGCGACTGGCGACCCCTCTATATTGATGCCGAGATCCCCGGTTCGTCAAGTTAGGGGGCGCGCGGATCATCACCGCGTCAACCGGTCCGGCTCAACCGGTCGCCATGAGACTCAGACAAGATCGTTGTCCGGACAACTCCTGATTGTAGTTCATCGGACACCGATTGATGTCAGCACATCTTTTCCACCGCCTTATCTCTTCCTTAGCCGGATTGCTGGCCCGCTGGCCCTGGCCGTAGCCTCCGGACGACCGCAGTGCCAGAACCAAGGAGCGACGCGTGGACGGGTGGAACGACCCGATCGATCCCCACCGGGGCTACCGGCGGACGGCGGACCAGCCGGCCAGCGAGTCGTGGTACGACTCGGGCCACCACTCGGACGACCCGGCGGACCGGTACCCGTACCGGTCGCCGGAGCCGCCGCGGGCCGCGGGCGGGCCTTACGAGCGGTCCGACGACTGGTCCGACACCCGCTCCTGGAACACCGACCGGCACGAGACACCCGACCGGTACGCCGGGTCCGCGGGCGCCGGGTCCGCGGGCGCCGGGTCCGCGGGCCAGGCCTGGCCCGACGAGACGGCCGGCTGGGCGGGCGTGCCGCACGACCCCAACGGTACGGCGGGGTACGCGGCCGCCGACGGGTACGACCGGCACGGCGGGTACGACCAGCGTGGCACCTACGACCAGCGCGACGGATACGACCGGCAGGACGGATACGACCGGCGCGACGGGTTTGCCGGGTACGGCGATCATGCCGGGTACGGCGACGCCGACCCGCCGGCCGGCCCGTCGGCGCGGCCCGCGGCGGCCGGCGGTTCGGCCTGGCGTGACATGGGACACGGCGCCGGCGGACCGGAGCGGGAGCCGGAGAAGCGGCGCCGGTTGCCCCGCCCCGCACTGCTGGCCGGCGCGGCGGCCACCGCCACGCTCGCCGTGATGATCGGCGTCGGCGCGATGGCGCTCAACTCCGACTCCGGGCAGGAGGCCCGGACGAACGCCGCGGCCGGCGACGCATCGGTTGCCACCGACGGCCCCGAGCTGACCGACGACGACACCCCGCCGCTGGGCTACGACGACGAGACGGACGAGTCCGGCTCCCCCTCGCCCTCCCCCAGCGCCACCTCGGCCGCCGCCCCCGCACCGACCCGCAAGGCCGCGGCCGCGGCGCCCCCGCGGCCCAGCCAGAGCCGCACGACCCGCGCGAGTTCCAGCCCCGCGGCGACCTCCAGCTCGGCCTCGAACGCGTTCGCCAGCGAGGAACAGCAGGTGATCGCGCTGGTGAACCAGGAGCGGGCCAAGGCCGGCTGCGGCAACCTCGTCGCCGACTCGGCGTTGATGACCGCCGCCCGACTGCACAGCCAGGACCAGGCCGCGCACAACAACATGTCGCACAACGGCAGCGACGGCAGCACCTTCGACCAGCGGATCAACCGGGCCGGCTACTCGGGCCGCACGCTCGGGGAGAACGTCGCGTACGGCTACCCCACCCCGGCCGCCGTGATGGACGGTTGGATGAACAGCGAAGGGCACCGGGCCAACATCCTGAACTGCTCGTTCAAGGACATCGGGGTGGGCATCGCCCGGGGCAGCGACAAGGCGCTGTACTGGACCCAGGACTTCGGCGGCTGAGCCGGCCGACGGCGACCAACCCACCCTCCCCACCGGCCGTACCCGCCGTTTTCGGCGGGTACGGCCGGTTCGGCGCGTTCCGGCCGTGGTTCGGGCTCGTTGCTCAGGATGACGGCGGCCACCCGCTCGGCCGCCGCGTCCCGTTCCGCGGCCCGGGGAGCTGCCGATGGCGCGCCGCCCGCTCGCCCGTCTCGCGGTGGCCGTGCTGCTGCCACCGCTGACCGGTTGCGGCCTGGCCGGCTGCGGGCTGGCCGGCGGGCCACCCGCACCCCGACCCTGGCCCAGCGCGACACCGCTGAGCTGGCAGTGGCAGCTCAGCGGGGAACCGGACGCCACGGTCGCCGCCCAGGTGTTCGTGCTCGACCCGTTCACCAGCACCCTTGAGGTGACCGGCCAGCTGGCGCCACGACGCCTGTTCGGGCCGTACCGCCGGCTGGTGTGCCACCTCGACGCCGGACGGTACGAGCCGACCCGGCCGGACGCCGAACGGTTCCCGCCGGAAATTATCGGCGCAGGCTCGCCGGACACCGGCGACGACGGCGGGGCGCCGCCGGCCGACGGCGCCCGCTGGCTCGACATCCGCCGCTGGGACCTGCTGCGGCCCGTCCTGGCCGACCGGCTCCGGCTCTGCCTCAGCAAGCGGTTCGACGCGGTGGCCTTCGCGGGGTGGACGGCTACCGGTGGCAGACCGGATTTCCGCTGAGCGAGGACGATCAGCTCACGTACGACCGGCGGCTCGCCGAGTTGGCCCGGTCACTGAGCATGTCTCCCGGGCTGGTCGGCGACCTGCCGCAGGCCGCCGCGCTGGCTCCCGACTTCGACTTCGCGGTCAACGCCGAGTGCGTCCGGTACGGCGAGTGCGACCCGTTGCGGGCGTTCACCGCCGCCGGCAAGCCGGTGCTGCACGCCGAGTACGACGAGACCGACGTCGACTTCTGCCCGCTCACCGCCGAACTCGGCTTCGCCTCGATCCGCAAGCACCGCTGGCTGGACGCGTGGCGCGAGCCGTGCCCGTCCGGCCCCGGGCCGGAGCCGGTCCCGGACGGGGACGGCGACGGGCCGGGACTGGAGCCGGCCGACGGCAGCCCCGGGCTGGAGCCGGCCGACGGCGAGCCGGGGCCGGGCGGCGACGGCGACGGGCCGGGCGTCCCCCAACGCCCGGCCCGTCTGGTGTCCGCCACCCCCACGGGCGGACGTCTGCACGCTGACCCGGCCGGCCGTGGCTCCACCCCCGGCGACCAACCGGCTCAACACCCCCGATCGGCTCAGCTTCCTGATCCGTCCAGCATGCCCGACCGGCTCAACCCCCGAGCGGCCACGGCCGCGGACGGACCGCGGCGATCCGTAGGCACCGCGCCAGGATCGAACACATTTTTTCGAGCTATACCGGAGAGTCATAAAAATGACTCTCCGGTATAGCTCGAAAAAAGCTTGTCGCAATCAGCGAGGTCACCATGCGTAACGGACGGGCCGCGGCGGTGCGCTGGTTGGGTTCGATCCTGTGGTCCGGACGTCAACCCTGGGCCGGTGTCCGGGGACGGGGTTGGCAGCGCGGGCAACTGAACGACGAGCGGTTCATGAACGCCTCACGCCGGATCGGCGCGCCGCAGCGATCGCAGGGCAGCCCCTCCCGGCCATACGCGGACAGCGCCCGGTCGAAGTAGCCGCTCTCGCCGTTGACGTTGACGTACAGCGCGTCGAAGCTGGTGCCGCCCTGCTTGGTGGCCGCGGCCAGCACGTCCCGGACATGGCCGAGCAGCCGCAGCGCCGCGGGCCGGCTCAGCGCGTCCGTGGGCCGCGTGCCGTGCAGCTTCGCCCGCCACAGCGCCTCGTCGGCGTAGATGTTCCCGACCCCGGAGATCAGGGTCTGGTCCAGCAGCGCCCGCTTGACCTCGGTACGCCGTCGACGCAACGCCGCCACGAAGGCGGCGTCGGAGAACTCCGGATCCATCGGGTCGCGGGCGATGTGCGCGATCTCGGCGGGCAGCTCGGCACCGCCGAGCGACACCGACAGCCCGCCGAACGTGCGCTGGTCGACGAAGCGCAGTTCGGACCCCGCGTCGGTGAACGTGAACCGGACCCGCAGATGCGGCTCGTCCGGCGTACCGGGCGGCTGCACGAGAAGCTGGCCGGACATGCCCAGATGGCCCAGCACCGCGTCACCGCTGTCCAGCGGCAGCCAGAGATACTTGCCGCGGCGCCGCGCGTCCAGCACGGTCCGCCCGGCGAGCACCGCGGCGAAGTGGTCGGCACCCGGCAGGTGCCGGCGGACGGCCCGCGGATGGCGGACCTCGACGACCGCGATCCGGCGGCCGGAAACCCAGGTACGCAGGCCCTGCCGGACGGTCTCGACCTCCGGCAGTTCAGGCATCCGAAGCCTCGGCGCCGGGGCACTCGGACCCGGGGGGCGCGGTGGGCTCGGTGGCCGGTGTCACCGTCGGCTCGGCCACCTGCTCCGACAACGTCCGCCAGGCCGCCTCCGCGGCACGCTGCTCGGCCTCCTTCTTGCTCCGGCCCTCCGCGCCTCCGTACCGGTTGCCGGCCACCACCACCCAGGCCGTGAAGGTCTTCGCGTGGTCCGGTCCGGTGTCGTCGATCCGGTACTCCGGCACCCCGAGGCCCAACGCCGCGGTCAGCTCCTGGAGGCTGGTCTTCCAGTCCAGCGCCGCGCCGCGGCCGGCCGACTCCGCCATCAGCGGGTCGAACAGCCGGTGGATCACCTTCGCGGTGGCCTCCAGGCCGTACTGGAGGTAGATCGCCCCGAGCAGCGCCTCCAGGGTGTCCGCCAGGATGCTCGCCTTGTCCCGCCCGCCGGTGGTCTCCTCCCCCTTGCCCAACAGCAGGTACGGGCCGAGGCCGGCCGGACCGAGCCGGCGTGCCACGTCGGCCAGCGCGCGCATGTTGACCACGCTCGCCCGCAGCTTCGCGAGCTGGCCCTCCGGCAGGTCCGGATGGTTGTGGAAGAGGGCCGTGGTGATCACCACGCCGAGCACCGAGTCGCCGAGGAACTCCAGCCGCTCGTTCGTGGGCAGCCCGCCGTTCTCGTACGCGTACGAGCGGTGCGTGAGGGCCCGTTCCAGCAGCTCGGGATCGAGGGTGACTCCGAAGGCCGCCTCGAGATGGCCGACGGGCGCCCGGCGGCGCTTGTTCTGCGTCATGCGGATACCTCGGTGTCGGTCGGGATGTCCCGGACAGGATCGGGGAAGAGTGCGCGTACCCGCGGCACGGCGGACCGGCGGCGGAGCGTGGCGGCGAGCGCGATGCCGGAGGCGATGTCGCCACCGGCCGCGCTGCCATGGCAGACGACCACGGTGCCGCCCACCCCGAGCAGCGTGGCGGCTCGCGGCGCCGCGCCGCGCTCGGGCGGTCCGCCGGCCATGGCGTACGCCCCTTCGATGCCCTTGAGCAGCACGTTTCCGGTGAAGCCGTCGGTCACCACGACGTCGGCCCGGTCACCGGCCGTCACGTCGTACCCCTCGACCAGGCCGATGTAGCGGGCGCCGGCCAGCGGTGGGGCGGCGGCCAGCGCCGCGTCGACGGCCCGGCGGGTCCGGTCGCCCTTGCCCGTCTCGGTGCCGACCGACAGCAGCCCCACCCGGGGCGCCGGTACGTCGTGGGCCACCGCCGAGTAGGCGGCGCCGAGCCCCGCATGCTGGATCAGGGTGCCGGGCCGCGCCTCCAGCGAACCGCCGACGTCGACCAGCACCACCGGGCCGGCCAGCGCCGGCAGCGTGGTGGCCAGCGCCGGCCGCCGTACCCCCGGCCAGCGGCCGAAGCCGAGTACGGCGGCGGTCACCGTCGCCCCGGTGGAACCGGCGGAGACGACGGCGTCGGCCGTACCGGACACCACCGCGCGCACGGCGGCGCTCACGGTGGTGTCCGCCCGGGTGGCCCGGGTGGGGTCGTCGGCCATCGCGACCATGCCGCGGACCGGCCGGAGCCGCACTCGGCCCCGATCAGCCGCCGCGAGGGCGCCAAGCACCCGATCGGCCACCTCAGGCGGGCCGACCAGCAGCAGACCGAGGGCAGGATCGGCATCCAGCGCCCGCAGAGCGCCGTCAACCACGACGGCGGGAGCTCGGTCCCCGCCGAGGAGGTCGACGGCGATCCGCACCGGAACCGGCTCCGCGGCCGGCGCGGTCGTCAGACCGCGCTCACCGCCGACGGGTGCCGGAACCCCGGGGAATCGCCGGGACGCGTGCGCCCGACCCGTGGTCGGATGCGTCGCGTCCAGTGTCAGACCTCGATGATCTGGCGGCCCTTGTAGGTGCCGCACACGCCGCAGGCGGAGTGCGCCAGCCTCGGGCTCTTGCACTGCGGGCACGCGACAGTCGGAACGGCCGCGGCCTTCCACTGCGCCCGGCGGGACCGGGTGTTGCTGCGCGACATCTTGCGCTTGGGAACGGCCACGGTTCCTACTCCTCATTCAGTTTCGACAGGCCCGCCCAGCGCGGGTCGAGCTGTTCGTGTCGGTGCTCGGCCGGCAGGTCGTCCCAGTGCACCCCGCAGTCGGGGCACAGTCCCGGGCAGTCCTCGCGGCACAGCGGGTTCGCCGGGAGCGCGAGCACCAACGCGTCCCGCACCTCCGGCTCCAGGTCGATCAGGTCTCCCTGCATCCGACCCACCTCGTCCTCCTCGGCCGTCTCATCCGTGGTGCTGTTCTCGTAGGCGTACAGCTCCTGGATGTCCACGGTGACCGAGTCGCCGATCTCGCGCAGGCAACGACCGCACTCGCCGGTCACCGGGCCACTGACGCTCCCGGTGACGAGTACGCCCTCGGACACCGACTCGAGCCGCAGATCGAGGCTCAGGTCGGCGCCCCGCGGAACGCTGATCAACTCCAGTCCGAGGTCCACCGGTGCCGGCACCACCCGCCTTACCGTGCGCAACGCACCAGGCCGGCGCGGCAGGTCTCTCGTGTCGAGGACCAGCGGCGACCTGGGGTCGAGTGGGCTAGGCAGATGCTTGGGCATAGTCAGACTCCGGCCTGGTAGAGGCCGACGAAAAAGGTTACCCGAGCCCAGGGCCCGGCGTCGAACCGGGGCGGGCGCCCGACGCCGGCCGGCCGGGCGGTGTCGGGGCGAGAGCGGACGTGGGTCAGAACGGCAGGGGGCGTTCCGCCTCCTCGCCGCCGAACGTACCGATCTCGCGCAGCGCGTGCATTTTGTCCCGGCCGCGCTCGATCGAGGCCAGGGCGCGGGTGAGGAACTGCTCGAAGTTGGCCAGCGCCGTGTCGACGTAGTCGTCGACCTCCTCGCGCAGCCGCTGCGCCTCGGCCCGGGCCTCGGCGATGATCCGCGCCCCCTCGTGCTCGGCCGAGACCGTGATCTCGTTCATCGAGACGAGCCGGGCGTGTTCCGCCTCACCCTCGCCGATGATGCGGTCGGCCTCACGCTTGCCGGCGTCCATGATCTTGTCGCGTTCCTCGAGCAGGGCCGCGGCCCGGCGCAGGTCGGCGGGCAGCTCGGCGCGCAGTTCGTCCAGCGCGCCGATCATCTCCCCCCGGTCCACCATGCAGTTGTTGCGGGACATCGGGACGGATCGGGCCGCCTCCACCATGGCGATGAGCTCGTCGATGCGGTCGAGCGGGTCCACCGGTACCTCACTCCTGTCGTTCGTACACCGAGCGCCGTGCGGCCGTCGGCCTGGCCCGTCCCCATGATGCGTCCTCGGGTCCGGTCACCGCTGCACCCATGATGCGGTCCATCCGACCATGATGCGTCCCGGGGGCGAGAGTCGCTTCGATCGACGACGGTCCGGCGCGTCGCTTCCGGCCGGTACCGCCCGGCACCGGCCGCCCCGCCCGCCGGTCCCGCCGCCTTCGCCGGCCGATCAGTCCGGTGGCGCCGGCAGTCGCTTGAGCAGCGCCTGGTTGACCACATCCGGAACGTGCGCCGAGACGTCGCCGCCCCACTTCGCCACCTCCTTGACCAGGCTGGAGGAGACGAACGAGTAGAGCGGGTTGGTGGGCATGAAGAGCGTCTCGACCCCGGCCAGACCGATGTTCATCTGGGCCATCTTCAGCTCGTAGTCGAAGTCGCTCACGGCGCGCAGCCCGCGGACCAGCACGCCCGCCTCGTGCTCGCGACAGAAGTCGACCACCAGGCCACGGAAGGAATGGATACGGATGTTGCCGAAGGTCCTGGTGACCTCGCCGAGGAGCTCGATCCGCTCGTCGACCGTGAAGAGGCTGCGCTTCGATTCGTTGATGAACACACCGACGACGACCTCGTCGAACAACCGGCTCGTCCGGGCGAACACGTCGAGGTGACCGTTGGTGACCGGATCGAACGACCCGGAGCACACCGCACGTCTCATGATCGGCGACCGTACCAAAGGGTGGTCTCGCCGTACCGCCGGCTGCGCTCGGCGGTGATGCCATTCACCCAGGTCATCGGGGCGGATCGGGTGGACCGCTCGACCACCACCAGCGCGTCCGGGGCCAGCCAGTCGCCGCCCACCAGCGCCGCGAGCACCGCGTCGAGGTCGTCGCCGGAGACCGCGTACGGCGGGTCGGCGAACACCACGTCGTACGGGCCGTCCCCGGGACCGGCCGCCAGCACGGCGGCGACCGGCGCCGCGGCCAGTCGCACGGCGGGCGCCGCCCGCACCGCCGCGATGTTGTCCCGGATCACCCGCGCGGCGCGGGCGTCGGACTCGACCAGCAGGACATGTCCGGCCCCCCGGGAGTACGCCTCCAGCCCGACCGCGCCCGAACCGGCGTACAGGTCGACGAAGCGGGCGCCGTCCAGGTCGACCGCGGCGTCCAGCGCGCCGAACAGGGCCTCCCGGACCCGGTCGGAGGTGGGCCGGGTGCGCTCGCCGGGCGGCGCCACCAGCCGCCGGCCGCCCAGGGAGCCGGCCACGATCCGGGTCATCGGTAGAACTCCTCCTGACGTCGAGGTGACGGTACCGGTGGGGCTGGTGTGACAAAACTTCACCTATGGTGACCGTGGGCGCCGACCAATTCCACGGCCCGTATATCAAGAATCTCGAATCCATAACATCATGCTTAGCCGTGCCTGATGGTCAGCTCAAGGCAACGGTAACCGCTAGGGTCTGGCGCGTGCCGGCTGCGGGTTTGCCGGCCTACGGCGTGGGGGAGGCGCCGTCGCAGGTCGAGCCACCACCCGGCGATCGACCTCCTACGTCACCCCGCGCGCCGTGCCCTGATGCTTCCATCCCTCTCAGGAGTCACGCGTGATCCGTCCCAAGCTGTCGCTCCGGCGGCCGCTCGCCGTCGTGGGGGCCATGCTCGCCGGCCTCACGGCCGCCGTTGCGGTAGCCACCCCCGCCAGCGCTCACCACAGCGTCATCTCTGTCAAGGCAGACTGCGACACCGCCACCGGGGAGTGGGTCACGGAGTGGACCGTGAACACCGTCGCTCCCGCCGGCGTCAGCAAGTACCGCTTCGTGCAGGCGGACGCCACCAGCTACGTCGGTGAAACGGCCGCACCCTTCACGATCCCCGGCATCGCCGTGACCCCGAAGGGGAATTTCCCGAACCCCAGCGGCACCCCGCTGGTCGGCTCGGCGCGGCTGCCGGGTGACGTCACCAAGGCAACCCTCGTGGTACGCGCCCAGTGGAACAACAGGTTCACCGAGGACTCGCCCAAGAGCAAGACCATCGGGCTCAGCGGCGAGTGCAGCAAGATTGTCACCCCGCCGCCGGCAGAGGCCCTGCCCAAGGCCTCCGTGACGGCCGACTGCGACGGCAGCGTCGCGGTGAAGCTGGAAAACGCCGCCGAGGCGACCGCCGAGGCCAAGTTCACGGTCGAGGGAACCGACGGCTTCAGCAAGAAGGTGACGGTCGCGGCCGGCGAGAGCACGACGGTGACCGTACCGGCAGCGAGCGCCGACAAGGTCACGGTGACGGCCAAGGGTCAGAAGGAGCCGCTCTACGACCAGAAGCCGGAGGCCGCGACCGACTGCGTGAAGCCGGGCGAGCCCACCGGCGCCTACCAGTCGACCTGCGACAAGCTGACCTTCGAGGTCGCCAACCCGCAGGACGGCACGACCGTCGAGGTCACGTTCACCTCGAACAAGGGCGACGTCAAGAAGCTCACCGTCGCTCCGGGTGAGACCAAGACGGTCGAGTTCGACGCGGTCAAGGGCCTCACGGTCACTCCGTCGGCCGAGGGCATGGACGACGCCGAGCCGGTCGCCTGGGAGCAGCCGGCCGACTGCGCCACCGGTGGCGGCGGCCCGAGCCTGCCGGTCACCGGCGCCGCCGCCGGCGGCATCGCGGCCGGCGCGGCCCTGCTGCTGGCCGCGGGTGCCGTGCTCTTCGTCGTGGCTCGCCGTCGGCGGATCCGCTTCACCGCCTGAGCCCGGTCGCCTCGGCGCTGAACCGCCGAGCTGACGCACCCGGAGGGCGCGTCGACCACCCGGTCGACGCGCCCTCCGCCGTTTCCACGCCGAGCAGGGTCGCGGCACGACGTCGGCGCCGGTCGCGCTCCAACTTTCGCCGACGTCGTGTCGATCTTGGACGCAACGTGGCTCGGTGTCGCGGGTGGGAGGGGCGGATCAGCCCTTCTCCAGGTACCCCGCGCGTTCCTCGTCGACGAGCGCGGCCACCGACCCGGCCAGGGCGGGATGGCGCTCCAGTTCCGGATCGTCCTCGATCAGCGTGATCGCCTCGGCTCGCGCGTCCCGGATCAGGTCCGTGTCCCGCAGCAGCGACAGCAGCCGCAGGTGCGAACGACGGCCCGACTGGGTCGCGCCCAGCACGTCGCCCTCGCGGCGCTGCTCCAGGTCCAGCTCGGCCAGCCGGAAGCCGTCCGTGGTGGACGCCACCGCGTCCAGCCGATCGCGGGCCGGCGTACCCTCGGTCGCCTCGGTGACCAGCAGGCACAGCCCGGCCGCCGCTCCCCGGCCCACCCGGCCGCGGAGCTGGTGCAGCTGGGAAACCCCGAACCGGTCCGCGTCCAGCACGATCATCACGGTCGCGTTGGGTACGTCGACACCCACCTCGACCACCGTCGTCGCCACCAGCACGTCCAGGTCCCCCGCCGCGAAGGCCCGCATCACGCCGTCCTTCTCGTCGGCCGGCAGCCGGCCGTGCAGCACGCCGATCCGCAGCCCGTGCAGCGGCCCATCGGCCAGCAGCGGAGCCACCTCGGCGACCGCCATCGGCGGCCGGCGGGCCGGCTCGTCCGCCGGCGGCGGTTCCTCGTCGGCCCGGTCATCCCCACGAGGCTGCGCGCCCGCTCCGCCGCCCGTTCCGCTGCCCGTTCCGCTGCCGCCCGCACCCCCGCCCGTTCCGCCGCCCGCCTCGCCCGGCTCGCCGATCCGGGGGCACACCACGTACGCCTGGTGCCCGGCGGCCACCTCCTCGCGCAACCGGCGCCAGGCCCGATCCAGGAAGGCCGGCTTGTCGAGCGCCGGCACCACGTGCGAGGCGATCGGCGACCGGCCGCGGGGCAGCTGGGACAGGGTGGAGATCTCCAGGTCGCCGTATACGGTCATGGCGACCGTCCGCGGGATCGGCGTGGCCGTCATCACCAGCACGTGCGGCGGCTGCTCGGCCTTGGCCCGCAGCGCGTCCCGCTGCTCGACCCCGAACCGGTGCTGCTCGTCCACCACCACCAGGCCGAGGTCGGCGAAGTCCACCCCCTCGTACAGCAGCGCGTGGGTGCCGATGACGATGCCGGCCTCGCCCGAGGCCACCTCGGCCAGGGCGCGGCGCCGGGCCGCGGCGCCGAGCGAACCGGTCACCAGCGTCACCCGGGTGCCGGCGGCATCCCCGTCCAGTTCGCCGGCCCGGCCCAGCGGACCCAGCAGCTCGGCCACCCCCCGGTGGTGCTGCGCGGCCAGCACCTCGGTCGGGGCCAGCAACGCCGCCTGCCCACCCGCGTCGACCACCTGGAGCATCGCGCGCAGCGCGCAGACCGTCTTGCCGGAACCCACCTCGCCCTGCAACAACCGGTGCATCGGGTGCGCGGTCCCCAGGTCGGCGGCGATCTCCTCCCCCACGTCCCGCTGGCCGGCGGTCAGCTCGTACGGCAGCCGGCCGTCGAACGCGGCGAGGATGCCCCCGTCGCCACGCGGGCGGGGCCGCGCGGGCCAGGACGCCGCCCGGTGCTTGCGCTGCACCAGGGTGAGTTGTACGGCGAACGCCTCGTCCCACTTGAGCCGGCGGCGGGCCCGGTACAGCTCCTCCTTGCTGGTCGGCCGGTGGATCTCGCGCAGCGCGGTGCCCAGCTCGACGAGGTTGCGTCCGGCCCGCACGGTCGGCGGCAGCGGGTCCGGCGGCGGCGCGAGGGTGTCCAGCACCACCCGCACGCAGCGGGCGATCACCCAGGTCGGCACGGCCGCCGCCGCGGGATACACCGGGATCAGCGCGCCGGCGAACTCCTCGATCTCGTCACCGGCCGCCGCCTCGCCGTCGGCGGCACCCCCGCCCAGCAGCACGTACTCCGGGCCGTTGAGCTGCCGCTTGCCGCGGAACTCGGTGACCTTGCCGGCGAACAGCCCCCACCGCCCCGGCTTGAGGTCGCGTTCCCGCCACGCCTGGTTGCCGAAGAAGGTGAGCGTGAGCACCCCGCCCGACCCGTCGCCCACGGTCACCTCAAGCAGCTTCCCGCGGCGCTGGCGCATCGGGCGTACGGTCGTGCGCTGCACCTGACCCAGCACGGTGACCTGCTCGCCCACCTCCAGCGAGCGGATGTCGGTGTGCTCGCCCCGCTCGTCGTACCGGCGCGGGAAGTGGTAGACGAGGTCGCCGGCGGTCTCCAGGCCCAGATGGCCGGCGAGGGCCTTGGCGGTCTTCTCCCCGAGCAGCTTGCGCAGCGGCGTCTCCAGGGTGGTGGTCGTGGTTTCCGGCCCGCTCACTCGACACCCACCAGCAGCGGGTAGTTGGGCTGGCCACCGTCGTACACCTGGACCTCCACGAACGGCCAACGGCCGGCCAGGTACGCCCGCAGCGCCTCCGCCAGCCCGTCCGGCGCCCCCGCGCCGAGCAGCAGTGTCACCAGTTCCCCGCCGCCGCCGAGCATCCGGTCGAGCAGTTCCTGGCAGGTGCGCGCAAGATCGGCGCCGATCAGGTTCACCTCCCCCTCGACGAGCCCCAGCACGTCACCCGGGCGGCAGCGGCCGGCGACCGTCAGCGCCTCGCGGGAGGCGTGGCAGACCTCGCCGTACCGGCACGCCCCGGCCGACTCGGCCATCGCGATCACGTCGTCGTCGAAGCGTCGCTGCGGATCCCGTACCGCCAGCGCGGCGAGCGCCTGCACCGGCGAGCGGGTGGGCACGACGCTGACCCGCACCCCGTACCGGTGTGCCTCCGCGGCCGCGGCGTCCGCGACGGAACGGGCGTTCGGGTCGTTCGGCAGCACCACCACCCGTGGCGCCCCGGTGGCCTCGATCGCGGCCAGCAGCTCGCCCATCGACGGGTTGCCGCCGACCACCGCCGCACCCTCGGCCGTGAACAGCCGGGCCAGCCCGTCCCCCGCGGCCACCACCACGGTCGCCCGGTCCCGATCGGTCGGCCGGTCCCGATCGGTCGGCCGGTCCCGGCCGCCGGCCGGCCCGGTCGCCGCGGTGAGGCGGGTCACGGAGATCCGGTACGGCCGTCCCGCCGCGATTCCGGCCTCGATCGCCGCGCCCACGTCGTCCACGTGCACGTGCACGTTCCAGGTGTGCTCGCGGTCCGTCTCGGCACCGTCCGGTCCCGCGCCGCCGCGGGCCGGCCCGGGACCGTCGGCCAGCCCGGGACCGTCGGCCAGCCCGGCGCCGGCGACCACCAGCGAGTCGCCCAGTCCGGCGAGCACGGTCCGCAGCCGGTCCACCGCGGCCGGTGCGGCATCCAGCAGGTACTGCACCTCGTACTCCTGGCCGGGCGCGACCGGATCGGGCGCCGGCCCGACGGACACGGACACGGCCGGACCGGACCCGGCCGGGAGAGGGGATGCGCCAGGGTCGGCCGCCGCCGGGTCCCACGGGGCCGGGTCCGGCGCGGCCGTGTCCCGCGGGGCCGTGTCCCGCGGGGCCGGGTCCCACGGGGCCGGGCGCGGGGCCGGCGGCGTGCCGGGCGGCCGTTGGTCGGCACCGCAGACCGTCTCCACGAGGGCGTCCAGCAGCAGGCAGAGGCCGCGGCCGCCGGCGTCCACCACCCCGGCCCGGGCCAGCACCGGCAACTGCTCCGGGGTGTGCGCCAGCGCCTCGGCGGCGGCCGCGGCCGCGGCGCGGGCCACCGCCCGCAGGTCGTCGCTGTCGGCACGTTCGGCCGCCGTCGCCGCCGCGGCCGCGACGGTGAGCAGGGTGCCCTCGACCGGTGCGGCGACCGCCGCGTACGCCGCGGTGGCCGCCGAACGCAGCGCGGTCGCGAGCGCCCGGCCCCGGACCGGGGTCACCTCGCCGAGCGCCTCGGCGACGGCCCGGAAGATCTGGGCCACGAGCACCCCGGAGTTGCCCCGGGCGCCCAGCAGCGCCCCCCGGGCCATCAACCGGAGCGCCTGGCCGTGCGACAGCGGCGCGTTGCCCGCGTCCGCGCCGTCGGACTCGGCGGCCAGCGAGCGCTGCGCCGAGGCGAGGGTGAGCACCAGATTCGTCCCGGTGTCGCCGTCCGGCACCGGATAGACGTTCAGCTCGTCGATCTCCGCCTGGTGCCGGCGCAACGCGGCCAGCCCACCCGAGCACCACCGGCGGACCGCGGCGGCATCGAGGGTGTCCAGCACGCCAGCAGCCTACTAACGCACCCCGACAGCCGCCCGCCGCCGGGCGGGCGAGGGCGGGCGCGGAGTCGGGGACGGAGCCGGTTGGCCGGGGCCGGGGCGCATCGGGTAACCTGACCAGGTTGCCCAGGCAGTGCCTGCCGGCGACCTCAGGTACGAAATCAGACTTCAGGAGTATCCCGTGGCTAGCGTGTGTGACGTCTGTGGCAAGGGGCCGGGCTTCGGCCACAACGTGTCCCACTCGCACCGGCGGACCAACCGCCGCTGGAACCCCAACATCCAGTCGGTGCGTACTCCGGCCGGTGGTGGCACCACCAAGAAGCTCAAGGTGTGCACCTCCTGCATCAAGGCGGGCAAGGTCGCCCGCGCCTGACGCCTCCGGGCGTACGGAGTGAGAACCGCCGCGGTCGCTCGACCCGGCGGTTCTTCGCGTGTGCGGCCTCGGCGGGCGCGGCCTCGGCGTGTACGGCCTCCGCGTGTGCGGCCTCCGCGGGCGCGGCCGGAGCCGCCCGCGTAGGCCCTGACCCCCGCAGATCCCTGACCGGCAGTCGCTAGAGCGGACGGCCGAAGGACTGGCAGGCCTCCATCTCCCGGTAGTAGCCGAAATTCTCGATCCGCTCGTACCCGCTGGACTGGTACAGCCGGATCGCCTCGGGCTGCTGGTCGCCGCACTCCAGGATGATCCGCCTGCGGCCGTGCTCCCGGGCCGACCGTTCGACCGCGGCCAGCAGGGCCCGGGCCACGCCCCGGCCCCGGACCGCCCGCACGGTGAACATCCGCTTCAGCTCCGCGACCTCGCCCGCGTCGCCGTGGCTGCGCCAGCCGCCGCAGCCCACCGGCTCACCGCCGAGGTACGCCACCAGGAAGGTGCCGGCCGGCGGGTCGAAATCGCTCACCGCCACCGGGGTCTCGTCGCCGGTTCCGCCGTACCGCTCGCCGAGGTCGGCAAGGGCGGCGGTCACCAGCGTACGGGCCTCCGGCGCGTCGTACCGGGCGGTTCTGATCTCGATCCCACTCACCCCTGAAGCGTACGACGAGGGGCGCGACCGGCCCCGGTCGCGGCGGTCAGCGGAAGTGGTCCCAACCGGCCGGCCCGGCGTACCGCTGGCCGTCCACGGTCACCCCGCCGCCCGCACCGACCCGGCCGACCGGGCGCCAGCCGTCCGGCAGCGCGGCGTCCGCCGGGAAGGTGGCGGCCAGCGCGTGATCCTCGCCGCCGCCGAGCAGCCAGTCGTACGGATCCTGGCCGAGGGCGTGCGCGGCGTCGCGCATCTGCGGCGGCACCTCGAACGCCTCCCGGCGCAGGTCGATCGCGACCCCGCTGGCCGTCGCCACGTGCCCGAGGTCCGCGAGCAGGCCGTCGGAGACGTCGATCATCGCGGTGGCGCCGGCCCGCGCCGCCGCCGGCCCCGCCGGATACGGCACCTCCGGCCGGCGGTACGCCCCGACCAGCAGCTTCGGGGTGCGGAATCCGCGGGACAGCACGGTCAGCCCGGCCGCGGCGTACCCGGTCCGGCCGGCCAGCGCCACCACGTCGCCGGGGCGGGCTCCCGAGCGCAGCACCGGCGCCCGACCGGCCAGGTCGCCGAGCGCGGTCACCGCGATCGTGATGGTGGGGCTGGCCGACATGTCGCCGCCGACCACCCCGGCGCCCACCGTGGCGGCCTCCGCGCCCAGCCCGTCGGCGAGGCCCTCGGCCCAGGCGGTCGGCAGGTCGGGCGGTACGCAGAGCGCCACCAGCAGCGCGGTGGGCCGGGCGCCCATGGCGGCGATGTCGGCCAGGTTCGCGGCCGCCGCCCGGTGCCCGACGTCGGTGGCGCTGCACCAGTCCCGCCGGAAGTGCCGCCCGTCCACCAGCACGTCCGTCGAGGCCACCACCCGGCCGTCGGGCGCGGCCACCAGCGCGGCGTCGTCGCCCGGTCCGAGCAGGCAGGAACGGCCCGGATCCAGCCGTGCGGTGACCCGGGCGATCAGCCCGAACTCGCCGTCCTCGGCCACGCTCACCGCCGCCGCACCGCCCAACCCTCACCCACAGTTGCCTCCGCTGCCTACCGGTAATGGTCCCAGTTCGTCCGTACGGTATTTTCTCCGTCGAGCCGCTCGGCGGCGGGACGGGAGTCGGATCATGGTCCAGGCGTACATCCTCATCCAGACCGAGGTCGGCCGGGCGCGTGACGTGGCCGGCGAGATTGCCGAAGTTGCCGGTGTCGTGCGGGTGGACGCCGTCACCGGCCCGTACGACGTGGTCGTGCTCACCGAGGCGCACACGGTCGACGAGCTGGGCAAGATGATCGTCAGCAAGGTACAGATGGTGCCCGGAATCACCCGCACCCTGACGTGTTCGGTGGTACGGCTGTAGATGCGCCGGAACGCTGTGAACGAGGCCGAGGCCGGGGCCGGGTCCGAGGCCGAGGCCGGGGCCGCGCCGGACGCCGAGGCGGGGGCCGGGACCCCGACCACGTCCGAGGCGGGGACCGGGACGCGGGCCGGGTCCCGGACCGGACCGGACCGGACGAGCCGACTGGCCGCGCTCTGGGCCACCGTCGTCGCCGTGCCGGTCACCCTCGCCGTTGGCGCCGCCGTGCTGTCGGCCCTGCCGCGGGATACGGCCGCGCCGTCCCCGTCCGCGCCGGCGTCGGAATCGGCCTCGGCGAGCCCTCGGCCGCAGTCCAGCGCGCCGGTGCAGATGGCCGCGCCGGCCCTCGACCCGTACCCGACGACGCGGTGCCGGCTGCTCACCTCGTCGCTGCCGGCCCAACTGCGGGACCTGGCCCGCCGGCCGGTCACCGCCGGATCCGAGCAGAACGCCGCGTACGGCGATCCGGCGCTGACCATCGGCTGCGGGGTGCCACCGGCAACGGTGCCGCCGACCGAACAGGTGTGGAACGTCAACGGCGTCTGCTGGTACCCGGTGGAGCAGACCGACGCCGCCGCCACGTTGACCACCGTCGACCGCGAGGTGCCGGTCCGGGTGACCGTGCCGCAGACGTACGGGCCGGCGTTGCAGTGGCTGTCGTCGATCTCCTCCGCCGTCCGGGACGCGATATCGCCGCGCTCGGGATCGGTGCCCAGCGGCTGCTCCGGCTGAGACCGCACCGCGGGCCGAGCCCCGTTCCGGGCCGGATCCGGGCGGGCCGGTGCCGAGCGGGCCGGTGCCGAGCGGGCCGGTGCCGAGCGGATCAGTGCAGGCCGGTCCCGCGGTACTGCGCCGTGCGGATCAGCCTGTTGACCAGCTTCGGATACTCCAGGCCGGCCGCCGCCCACATCCGGGGGAACATCGAGGTGGACGTGAAGCCCGGCATCGTGTTGATCTCGTTGAGGTACACGTCCAGTTGGGGCGTGAGGAAGAAGTCGACCCGGGCCAGCCCCGCGCAGTCCAGCGCGGTGAACGCCCGGCAGGCGTAGTCGCGGATCTGCGCGGTGACCCGGTCGGGCAGGTTCGCCGGGATGTCGTACTCGCACGCGTCGTCGAGGTACTTGGCCTCGAAGTCGTAGAAGTCGTGGTCGCTGACCACCCGCACCTCGGCCAGCAGGGACGCCTCGGGCGCCCCGCCGGTCTCCCCCTCCAGCACCCCGCACTCGATCTCGCGCCCCGGGATCGCGCCCTCGATCAGGACCTTCGGGTCGATCTCCCGGGCCGCCGCCACGGCGTTGTCCAGGTCGGCCCAGTCGGTCACCCGGGTGATCCCGAAGGAGGACCCGGCGCGCGCGGGCTTGACGAACACCGGCAGCCCGAGCCGGTCCCGGTCGGCGTCCGAAAGGGTCATGCCCGCACGCAGCACGGCGTACGGGCCGGACGGGATGCCCTCGGCGGCGCAGAGCTTCTTGGTGAACTCCTTGTCCATCGCCGCCGCCGAGGCGAAGACGTTGGACCCGACGTACGGGATGCCGGCCATCTCCAGCATGCCCTGGATGGTGCCGTCCTCGCCGTACGCGCCGTGCAGCACCGGGAACACGACGTCGACGCTGGCCAGCGCCGACGGACCGGCGGTGGGGTCGAGCACCATGATGCCGTTCCCGGTCGGGTCGGCCGGCAGCACCATGGCCGAGCCGGTGGCCGGGGTGATCTCCGGCAGCCGGCGCTCGGCGATCGCCAACTCCCTCGGGTCTGCGCTGGTCAACACCCACTTGCCGGCACGGGTGATACCGACCGGCACCACCTCGTACTCGTCGGGGTCGAGGGCGGCGATCACGCTGCCCGCGCTCACCGCTGAGATGCCGTGTTCCGGGCTGCGGCCCCCGAAGACGACGGCGACACGGGTCTTGCCTGGGCTGCTCACTCAGCTCACCTTTCGTTCGCGCGGCCGCGGCCGGACGGGCCGGACGCCCGTACGCCTGCTGGGCCGGTGCGTTTCGGGTGACCCTACTCCGCGGGCACGACCGGGGAATCGGACCGGTAGACCGGCTGAGCCCGGCCCCCCGACGGGCCAACCCACCCGGACGACGTGCCGCAGGGGCGTTTAACCAACGGGAGGGCCGGCAAACCCGCCGTACCGGGACCGCCGCGACTCAGACCGGATGTCCGGATTGTTTGCGGCGGCCCACCGCGAGCACCTTCACCCGTTGCCGGCCGGCCCGGACCATGCCCAGCGCCATGAACGCGCCGGCGATCCGTTCGGCGGCCTCGCGGTCGGTGGCGCCCACCACCTGCCGGCGGCGTTCCGGCGCGGCCCGCTCGTCCCGGCCGTCCTCCCGGATCGGCCGGACGTCGGTGAGCACCACGAGAAACCGGGTCACCACGGTGCACCTGCGCCGACCGCGGCGCCGGCAACGGCCGGCCCGGCGGAGTCCGGCCGGTGCAGGATTCTGGATCGGGCGCTGGTCGAGGTCATCGTCGATCCTTCGGGTGCGCGGCGAACGGCACACGGCGACCGGGTACGGGGAGGCCCGGCCACCGTGCACCTCGTTTCCCCCTATCACTCAACACCACCGTCCACACGACCACTGGCGATGAGGATGCGCCTAAAACACTGATGCATGGGAAAACGTGAATGCAAATCTCACGGCGATTCTCTCATGCGTGCATTCCCGTACATCTATGCCAGGATCGGCCCATGGCACCGAAGACAGCCCGCGCCCGCCGGCTCGGCTTCGCCCTCCGCTCGTTGCGCGAGGCGGCCGGGCTCACCCTCGAAGAAGCGGCAGACGAGATCAACAGCACCCGCAGCACCCTGTCCCGGTACGAGAACGCGCAGACACTGGTCAGCCCCGCCACCGTACGCGCCCTGCTCTCGCTCTACGGTGCCGGCGAACAGGAGACGGCCGCCGCGGTCCTGCTGGCCCGGGAGATCCGCATACCGGGCTGGTGGCAGTCCTACTCGGACGTACTGGACCGGCGGACGCTCGACTTCATCGCCCTGGAATCCGAGGCGACGGCCATCGCCAACTTCGAACCCTGCGTCGTACCGGGACTGTTGCAGACCGCCGACTACATCAGGGCGGTCATGCGCGGGGCACCCAACACTCTCTCCGACGGCGCGGTCGAGCAACGGGTACAGGCCCGACTCAGCCGCCAGCAGCGGTTGACCGAGGCCGAACCGCCGCTGCTGGACGCCATCTTCGACGAGGCCGCCCTGCTGCGGCCGGTGGGCGGCCCGGACGTGCTCGCCGCGCAGCTCAACCAGCTTCTCAAGATCGCCGAACTGCCGAACGTCACCCTGCAGGTGGTGCCGCTTGCCGCCGGCTACCACCGGGGCACCGGCGGCTCGCTGCACATCCTCGAATTCGCCGATCCGACGGACCCCATCCTCGCCTCGGTGGAGACGGTCGCCGGACAACTCACTCTGGACCGTCCGGCGGACCTGCGCACCTGCACCAAAGTCATGGAAAACCTGCGGGCCGTCGCACTGAGCCCGGACGCGAGCCGGGACCTGATCGCCCGCCTGGGGAAAGGACGCTGACGTGTCAATGACCACCTCCCGCCCGGACCGGTCCGGCTGGCGCAAGAGCAGCCGCAGCGGTGACAACGGGGCCTGCGTCGAGGTCTCGCTCGCGCCCGACCGGGTCGGCGTGCGCGACTCCAAGGACGTCGCCGGACCCGTGCTGCGGTTCCCGCCCGGCGCCTGGTCGGCGTTCGCCGCCGCGCCGCCGACCGGGCCGACGACCGCGCCGGCGAACCGCTAGCAAGCCCGCACGCCGGTCAACCCGAAGCCGGCACACCTCGGACGCCGGTCAACCCGAAGCCGGCGTCCGGCAGGGCAGGCGCCAACGCCGGTGGACGCCCTGCCCGGTGGAGTCGCCCCGCCCTGGTGACTCCGCCCCGGCTCCGCGCCGCTTCCCCGGCGCGGAGCCGGTCACCGGTACCGGCGCCGTGTCGATCGCGGCGCCGGGTGGTCGGTCACGGGTCCGGGCTCAGCCCCGCGGGGTGGCCGCGGCGCCGCCCAGGTCCGTCATGGCGGCGATGGCCACGCCGCGGGCGCCGGCCGCGTCCAGGTCGGGCACCAGGGCGAACCGGGCCACCGCGGCCTGCTCGGTACGCAGTCGCGTGTGCCGGCGCACCTCGTCGAGGAACCAGTCGCCGAACTCCGGGGTGGCCTCCACCACCCCGCCGCCCAGGAAGTACGCGTGCGGGTCGGTGAAGTTGGCGGCCAGCGTGAACAGCCGGCCGAGCGCCGCCGCCTGCTGGCCGAAGATGCGCAGCGCCATCTCGTCGCCGGCCACGCCGTACCCGCGGACCTGCTTGGCCGCCTCCACCGTCGGGCCGAGGGCGGCCAGCGGGTGGTCGGGATAGCGGCTCAGCCAGTACGGCAGCAGGTTGCGGACGATGCCGGTCAGCGAGGCGATGCTCTCCACGTCACCGACGAAGCCGCAGGCACAGACCGGGATGGGCTGGTCGGTTTCGAGCAGGTCGGTCATCGGCAGGTGGACGTGGCCGAGTTCGCCGGCCATGCCGACCGCCCCGGAGATCACCCGCCCGTTCTCCACCAGCCCGCCGCCCAGCCCGGTGCCCACCACGACCGCGACCGAGGACCGTTCGCCGGCCTGCGCCCCGAACAGGGTGTGGTGCGCGTAGAGCGACGCGGCGTTCCCGTCGTTGTGGTACACGACAGGCAGTCCCAGCCGGTCCTGCAACGCGCCCCGGAAGTCGAATCCCCGCCACTCCGGTTCGGAGAAGTTGGTGGAGCCCTTCGAGGAGATGACGCCGTCCGCGCTGGCCGGACCGGGCGAGTCCAGCCCCACCCCGAGCACCGCGTCGCGGCTCAGCGCCACGCTGGCCAGCGCCGCGTCCATGGCCTCGGCCAGCGCCGTCACGGCCGCCACCGGGCCGTCGTGCACGCGGCTCGGCGTCTCGACCATCCGGTCGGTCAGAAACCGCCCGGCCGAGTCGAGCACGGTGGCGTTGTTGCTGGTACCCCCGTTGTCGAGGCCGACGACCACCGGTAGCTGGACGTTGCTCATCGCTCCACCCTCCCACCGCTGCCGGACCCACCGTCGTGAGCCGAATGCTAGTGGCCAGATCGGCGGGAGGAGCCCGCTGTCATCGCTTTGCGCTGCACAACGGTCAGCCGCGCCGGCCGGTCAGCACGGTCGCGCCCAGCTGCGCGTCGTGCCGGACGTCCGGCACCAGCCTGGACCGCAGCAGCGCCCGGCGCAACTCGTCGACCTGGCCGTCGGCGGCCTCCACCAGCTCCGCCTCGTCCTCGGCGAAGACGCAGCCGGCCGACCGGAGCCGGCCGACCAGGTCGGCCCGGTCCGGGTCCGTCACGGTCGAAGGCCCGTCACGGTCCGTCGTCCGGCGGCGCGACGGCGTCCAGCGCGGCGCTGACGTCCGCGAGCAGGTCCGCGGTGTCCTCGACGCCGCAGGAGAACCGCACGAATCCGGGCGAGGTGTCGTCCCCCCACTGCGCCCGCCGGTCCGCCGTGCTGTGCAGACCGCCGAACGAGGTCGCCGCGAACACCAGGCGGGAAGCCTGCAGGAACGCCGCCACCCGCTCCGCCGTGCCGAGGTCGAAGCAGAGCAGGCCGGGCATCCGCCGCAACTGGGCGCTCGCCACCGGGTACGCCGGGTCGTCCGGCAGACCCGGCCAGCGCAACCCGGCCACGTCCGGCCGGGTTGCCAGCATGGTGGCCACAGCGGCCGCGTTGGCCGACTGCCGGGCCAGCCGCAGGTCCAGGGTGCCCAGCGAGCGATGTGCCAGCCACGCGTCGAAGGCGCCTGGTACGGCGCCGGTCACCGTCCGCCAGCCGCGCAGCCGCCCGATCAGGGCCTCGTCCCGGCTCGCCAGGTAACCCAGCAGCAGGTCCGAGTGGCCGGTCAGCGCCTTTGTGCCGGAGGCCACCACCAGGTCGGCGCCCAAATCCAGGGGCCGCTGGCCCAGCGGCGTGGCGGCGGTGTTGTCGACCGCGAGCAGCGCGCCGGCGGCCCTGGCCCTGGCGGCCAGCTCCGGCACGTCGCACACGTCCAGGCCGGGGTTCGCCGGGGTCTCCAGCAGGACCAGCCGGACGCCCGCGAGATCCGGGTACGGCCCGGCGGTCGGTACCAGCCCGACGTCCACCCCGAGTTCCCGCAGGGTGTCGGCGGCGAACGCGCGTACCGCGAAGTAGCCGTCCGCGGGCAGCAGCACCCGGTCGCCGGGGCGCAGCAGCGACAGCAACATCCCGGTGATCGCGGCCTGGCCGCTGGCGAACGCCAGGCAGGTGCCGCCCTCCAGCTCGCCGATGGCCTGCTCCAGCCGGCGGCGGGTGGGATTGTCCGGCCGGCCGTACTGGTCCGGCGCCGCGGCCGGGCCGGCCACCGGGTCGAGGTGGTACGGCGCCGCGAAGACCGGTCCGGGCAGGAACGGTTGGCCCGGCCCCGGCTCGGGCAGCCCGGCGTGCACGCACCGGGTGCCGTCACCGGGCGGCACGGATCCGCCGGGCCCGGTCATTCCGGCTTCGGCGAGCGGGCCATCAGCGCGGCCATCGCCACCCGCGGGTAGACGCCCTCGTGACAGACCATCTCGACCTGCTCGGTGATCGGCATCTCGACCCCGTGGCTGCGGGCCAGGTCCCGAATGGACAGGCAACTCTTCACACCCTCCGCGGTCTGTCGGGTGGCCGTCTGCGCCTGCTCCAGGGTCTCCCCCGGCCCAGGTGCTCCCCGAACGTCCGGTTCCGGGCCAGCGGGGAGGAGCAGCTCGCGACGAGGTCCCCCATCCCGGCCAGGCCGGCGAAGGTCAGCGGGTCGGCGCCCAGCGCCACCCCCAGCCGCGCGGTCTCGGCGAGCCCCCGGGTGATCAGCATAGCCCTGGTGTTGTGCCCCAGCCCCATCGTGGTGGCCATCCCGTACGCCAGCGCGATCACGTTCTTGACCGCCCCGCCCAGTTCCGCGCCGATGACGTCGTCGTTGGTGTACGGCCGGAAGTAGGGCGTGGCGATGGCCCGCTGCACGAAGGTGGCCCGGTCGATGTCCGAGCAGGCCACCACCGTCGCCGCCGGCTGCTCGTCGGCGATCTCCGGCGCGATGTTCGGTCCGGAGACCACCGCGACCCGGTCGACGGCCACCCCGGCGGTCTCCACGATCACCTCGCTCATCCGCCGGGTGGTGCCCAGCTCGATCCCCTTCATCAGGGACACAAGCGTGGCGTCCGGGTCCAGATACCCGGCCCACTCGGCGAGGTTGCCGCGCATGGTCTGGGACGGCACGACCAGCGCGACCAGATCGGCGCCCGGAATGGCCACGGCGGGATCCGTGGTCGCGGTCACCCGCTCCGGCAGGCGCCGGCCCGGCAGGTACTCGGGGTTCATCCGGGTGGACCGGATGGCGGCGGCCACCTGCTCGCGGCGGGCCAGGATCCGCACGTCCCGGCCGGCGTCGGCGAGCACCTTCGCGAACGCCGTACCCCAGGACCCGGCGCCCAGGACGGCGGCGTGGCGGCTCATGCCCGCTCCCCACTGCGCCCGCGCAGCCACCCGCTGCGCCCGCTCACGCGGCACCGCCCTTGGGGCGCTGGGCCGCTGTGCCACCGGCGCCCCGGGACCACAGCGGCGGCGGCTCCTCGACACGCAACTGCGCCACCAGGTCCCGGACCCGCAGCATGATCTCGTCGGTCATCTGGTCCAGGGTGGCCCGGCTCGGGCTCGCGCCGGCCCACCTGCCGAGGTCGACCGGTGGGCCGGCGGTCACCCGCATGGGCAGTCCCGGCCGCAGGTCGAGCTTCTTCGTCCGGGGATCGAAGATCCGTTCCGGCCCCCACATGGCCATCGGCACGACCGGCGCGCCGGTGGCCAGCGCGAGCCGGGCCGCGCCGGTCTTGCCGCGCATCGGCCACAGGTCCGGCTCCCGGGTGGTGGTGCCCTCCGGATAGATCACCACCGCGTCACCGGCCCGGACCGCCGCGACCGCCTGGTCGAGCGACCGGGCCGCGTCCACCGAGCCCCGCTCGACCGGGATCTGCCGCACCTTGCGCAGCAGCCAGCCGACCACGGGCAGCTTGAAGACGCTCGCCTTGGCCAGGTACTGCGGCCAGCGCCCGCTGTCGTAGACGTAGTGCGCCGAGATCAGCGGGTCGGCGTGCGAGATGTGGTTCGGCACGATGATCACCCCGCCGGTCGCCGGCAGGTGCTGCTGGCCGGACCACTCCCGCCGGGTCCACACCACCAGCATCGGCTTGACCATCAGGACCACGAGTCGTCGCCAGAACCCCAGCCTGCGCCGCGCCACCATGCCTCCTCGTCGTGCCCCTGCACCGGCGCCGTCGGCGGCACCCGCAGCGGAAATCATGCCTGCTCGGCCCCGGCGTCGGCCAGCGAGGGGCCGCCCCGGCCGGCCGGCCGGGCCACCATATCGGCAACGACCTTTCCCACCCATGGAACAAGACGGATAAAAGAACCAGATGAGTGCAGGCCTCCGCGTACCGTCGCGCACACGGACGCCGCGCGGACACCCGTCGGGCGGGCTGGCAGGATTGCCGTGTGAGTGAGCCGATCTGGACGGCGGTGCTGGCGGTCAAGCGCCTCGACGCGGCCAAGAGCCGGCTGCGCGGTGCGCTCGACGGGGTCGCGCACGAGCAACTGGCGCTGGCCCTCGCCCAGGACACCGTCACCGCAACGGTGGCCTGCACCGATGTCGCGCACGTGCTGGTGGTCACCGACGACGACCGGGTGGCCGGAGCGTTCGAGCCGCTGCCGGTACGCCTGGTGCCCGAGGGCGGTGAGGGCGGGCTCAACCGCGCCCTGTCGCTCGGCGCGGAGCTGGCCGACGGGCAGCCGGTGGCCGCGCTGGCCGCCGACCTGCCGGCGCTGCGGCCGGTCGAACTGGCCGCCGCGCTGCGGGCCGCCGCCGCGGAGCCGCCCGGCCGGCGCTTCGTCACCGACACACCCGGCACCGGCACGGTGCTGCTCACCGCGTCCGCGGGCGTACCGCTGGATCCCCGCTTCGGGGCCGAGTCCGCCGAGACACACGCATCGTCCGGGGCGGCGCCGCTGCGCGGTACCTGGCCCAGCCTGCGCCGGGACGTGGACACCGCCGCGGACCTCGCCGCCGCCGCGGTGCTCGGCCTGGGTCGGCAGACGGCGGCTCTCGTCGGCCGGTTGTACGCCACGGCGCTGGACGGCTGACCCGCCCGGTAGGGTTTGTCGCATGCAGGGCACGGTGGCCAGCTTCGACCCGTCCAGCCGGTCGGGAACGCTGCTGCTCGACGACGGCACCCGGCTGGACTTCCCGCCCGCCGCGTTCGACGCCTCGGGCCTGCGGCTGCTGCGGCTCGGCCAGCGGGTGCACGTCGAGCGGACGACGGACGGCCAGGTCAGCCGGGTGGCGATACCCACCATGCAATGATCAACCCCGGTTGAGTTCATGTTTCGTTAACCCCCATCGGGTGATGATGGTCCGGTGACGTCCGACAACGGCAGTTCGGGAACGCCTCCCGCGAACGGTCAGCCGGCGGCCGGCTCCCGCTGGCGTGGGCCGGACGGCCGGTTCCGCAGCCTGCCCGTCGCCAACGACCCGACCGGGCCGGACCCGACCGGCACGCCGGACCCGACCGAGCCCGACCCGACCGAGGCGCAGCCGGCGGGCGCGGGCGGCCCGGCCGGCGCGACCGCACCGACCGGCGAGATCCCGATGCCCGCGGACGACCTGCCGCCGCCTCCCGCGCCGCTGCCGGAGGACCGCTTTCTCAACCGGGAACTCTCCTGGCTCGACTTCAACGCCCGGGTGCTGGCGCTGGCCGAGGATCCGGGCACCCCGCTGCTGGAGCGGGCGAAGTTCCTCGCCATCTTCGCCAGCAACCT
This sequence comes from Plantactinospora sp. KBS50, assembly GCF_002285795.1. Classification (GTDB taxonomy): domain Bacteria; phylum Actinomycetota; class Actinomycetes; order Mycobacteriales; family Micromonosporaceae; genus KBS50. The sequence goes on along the minus strand of NZ_CP022961.1, from coordinate 1,516,404 downwards.
GGACGAGTTCTACATGGTGCGGGTCGCCGGGCTCAAGCGGCGGTTGCAGGCCGGGCTGCCGGTCCGCGGCGGCGACCAGATGCCGCTGCGCACCCAGCTCGAACTGATCGGCGAGAAGACCGCGCACCTGGTGGCCCGGCACGCCCGCTGCTTCGTGCACGACGTACAGCCGAAGCTGGCGGCCGAGGACATCCATCTGCTGCGCTGGGGTGACCTGCCGGACTCCGAGCGGGAGCGGCTGCGCGTCTACTTCCGGGAGCACATCTTCCCGGTGCTCACCCCGCTCGCGGTCGACCCGGCGCACCCCTTCCCGTACATCTCCGGCCGGTCGCTCAACCTGGCCGTCGCGGTACGCGACCCGGACGGCGGCCCGCGGTTCTTCGCCCGGGTGAAGGTGCCGAACAACGTCCCGCGGTTCGTCCGGGTGGAACCGGAGGCGCCGGGCGTGCGGTTCCTGCCGGTGGAGGATCTCATCTCCACCCACCTCGGCCAGTTGTTCAGCGGGATGGTGGTGGACGAGTGTCACCTGTTCCGGGTGACCCGCAACGCCGAGGTCGAGGTGGACGAGGACCGCGACGAGGACCTGTTGCAGGCCCTGGAGCGGGAACTGGCCCGCCGGCGGTTCGGCCCGCCGGTACGCCTCGAGGTCGACGCCTCGATCACCGACCACGTGCTCGAACTGCTCGTCCGCGAGCTGGACATGGACAGCCACGACGTGTTGCGGGTACCCGGCCTGCTGGACCTGGCCTCGCTCTGGCAGGTCTACGAGGCGTGCGACCGGCCCGACCTGAAGGACCGCCCGTTCGTGCCGGCCACCCACCCGCGGCTGGTCGAGGGCGAGGTGCCGCGCAGCGTCTTCGCCACCCTGCGCGACGGTGACGTGCTGGTGCACCATCCGTACCACTCGTTCTCCACGAGCGTGCAGCGGTTCATCGAGCAGGCGGCCGCCGACCCGAACGTGCTGGCCATCAAGCAGACCCTCTACCGCACCAGCGGCGACTCCCCGATCGTGGACGCGCTGATCGAGGCGGCCGGCGCCGGCAAGCAGGTGGTGGTCCTGGTCGAGATCAAGGCCCGCTTCGACGAGCAGGCCAACATCGGCTGGGCCCGGGTGCTGGAACGGGCCGGCTGCCACGTGGTCTACGGCCTGGTCGGGCTGAAGACGCACTGCAAGACGGCGCTGGTGGTCCGGCAGGAGGGCAACCAGATCCGGCGCTACTGCCACATCGGCACGGGCAACTACCACAGCAAGACCGCCCGGCTGTACGAGGATTTCGGCATGCTCACCGCCGATCCGGCCGTCGGCGCCGACCTCACCGACCTGTTCAACGTGCTCACCGGGTACAGCCGGCAGACCGGCTACCGGCGGCTGCTGGTGGCACCGCACGGCATCCGGGCCGGCCTCATCGAACGGATCGAGCGGGAGATCGAGCACACCCGGCTGGGCAGCCGCGGGCTCGTGCAGATCAAGGTGAACGCGCTGGTGGACGAGGAGATCACCGATGCGCTCTACCGGGCGTCCCGGGCCGGTGTGCAGGTCGACCTGCTGATCCGCGGCATGTGCACGCTGCGGCCGGGGGTGCCGGGGCTGTCCGAGCACATCAGGGTGCGCTCGATCCTCGGCCGGTTCCTGGAACACTCCCGGGTCTTCCGGTTCGGCAACGGCGGCGCGGCCGAGTTCTGGATCGGCTCGGCGGACCTGATGCACCGCAACCTGGACCGCCGGGTCGAGGCGCTGGTGCAGGTCACCGACCCGGTGGCCCGGGCCGAGCTGGACCACGTGCTGACCACCGCCATGGGCGAGGACGTCGAGACGTTCGAGCTGGCCGGCGACGGGAGTTGGCACCGCCGCACCAGCGGCCCGGACCGGCCACTGGTGCATTTGCAGGAGGCGCTGCTGCGCCGGGTCGAGGGCAGCAGCACCGCGCCGGCGGCCGGCTGAGACCGGGACGGAGCCGTCGATGCTGGAGGAGGAACGCAAGTACGAGGTCGGCCCCGGCTTCGTGCTGCCGGGGCTGGACACGGTGCTGCCCGCGGGCACCCGGCTGGTGCCGCGCCGGCCGGCAACGCTCACGGCCACCTACCTCGACACCCCGGACCTGCGGCTGGCCCGCGCCGGTGTCTCGCTGCGGCACCGCGACGGCGATGAGCTGCCGTGGACGGTGAAGCTGCCCACCGGCACCACCGGGATACGGATCGAGGTGTCCCGCCCGGGACGCCCGGACGCCGCGCCGGACGCCGCACCGGACGATCTGGTGGCGCTGGTGACCGCGTACGCCCTGGGCGCCGAACTGGCCCCGGCGGTGCTGGTCCGGACGGTGCGGCGGGCGTACGAGGTGCGGGACGCCGCGGACCGGTCGCTCGCCGAGATCGCCGACGACGCGGTCGAGGTGCTGGCCGGCGGGCGGGTCACCGCGACGTTCCGGGAACTGGAGGTCGAACGCACCGGCGGCGGGCGGGACCTGCTGGACCGGCTGGAACCGGCGCTGCACGCCGCCGGCGCGCGGGACGGTGGCTTCGTGCCCAAACACGTCCGCGCGCTGGGACCGGGCGCGGCCGGACCGCCCGACCTGGTGCCGCCCGGCGACCTGCCGGCCCGGCCCACCGCCGGGGACGTGGTGACGGCCGCGATCCGCCGCGAGGTGGCGCGGGTGCTGCACCACGACCCGCTGGTACGCCTCGGCGAGCCGCTGCCCGGCGGCGACACCCCGGTGCACCAGCTACGGGTGGGGTGCCGCCGGTTGCGCAGCGACCTGCGGACGTTCGCACCGCTGCTGGCTCCGGGGTTCGGCGAGCCGCTGCGGGCCGAGCTGCGGTGGTTGGCCGGGGTGCTGGGGCCGGCCCGGGACGCCGAGGTGCTGCGGGACCGGCTGCGCCGTACCGCAGCCGCCGACCCGGGCAGCGGGCTGGACACCGCGGCCGTGGACCGGCTGGACGCGCTGCTGGCGCGGCGGCAGGAACGGGCGCTGGCCGGGGTCGCCGAGGCCCTCGCGTCGCCCCGCCACGTCGCCCTGCTGCGGGCGCTCGTGGCGGCGGCCCGGGAACCCCGGCTCACGCCGGCCGCCGCGGACCGGGCCGGCGAGGTCCTCCCCCGGCTGGTCGGCAAGCCGTGGCGGCGGCTGGTGTCCGGCGACGGGGACCGGCCGGGCGCCGGTGAACTGCGACCGCTGGACCCGGACCGCCGGTGGCACGCCGTGCGGATCAACGCCAAGCGGGCCCGGTACGCCCTCGACGCGGTGGCCCCGGTGCTCGGTGGCGGCCCGCGCCGGCTGGCCAAGGCGCTGGCCCGGGTGCAGACGCTGCTGGGCGAGCATCAGGACGCGGTCGTCGCCGGGCAGACCTGGCTGGACCTGGCCGGCGAGATCCGCACCGACCACGCGGCCGCGGTCACCGCGGGTCGGCTCTTCGAGCGGGAACGGGCCGCCGTCCGCGCGGCCCGGGACGCCTTCCCGGCGGCGTGGCACCGGGCCACCCGCCCCGGCCGGACGGGTTGGCTGCCGTGACCACCATCCGCGCCGCGGGCGGCGTCGTGCACCGGCGGACCGCCGGGCGGACCGAGGTGTGCCTGGTGCACCGGCCCCGGTACGACGACTGGTCGCTGCCCAAGGGCAAGCTCGAACCCGGTGAGCACCCGCTGGTCGCGGCCGTGCGCGAGGTGGCCGAGGAGACCGGCCTGCGGGCCGTGCCGCAGCTGCGGCTGCCGGGGGTGCGGTACCGGCGGGACGGGCGGCCGAAGGTGGTCGACTACTGGTCGATGCGGGCGGCCGGCGGCGCCCGGTTCCGGCCGCACGCGGAGGTGGACGACCTGCGCTGGCTGCCGGTGGCGCAGGCAGCCAGGCTGCTCAGCTACCGGCACGACCGGGACGTGCTGCGGGCCTTCGCGGCGCTGCCGGCGGTCTCCTGCGAGCTGACCGCGGTACGGCACGCCAGCGCGTACCGGCGGGGGACCTGGACGGGTCCGGACGACGCGCGTCCGGTGGATCCCGGCGGGTGGCGGCAGGCCGCGGCGGTGGCGCCGCTGCTGGCGCTGGCCGGACCGGTACGCCTGCTGTCCGCCCCCGCACGGCGCTGCGTGCAGACCCTCGATCCGCTCGCCGGCCTGCTGGACCTGCCGATCGAGGTGGACTCGGACCTGGGCGAGCCGCGGCCCGGCCAGGACGCGCAGGAGCGGGCGCTGGCCACCGCGGGCCGGCTGGTCGAGTTGGCCGCCGAGGGCCGGCCGGTGGCGGTGTGCAGCCAGGGCAAGGTGTTGCCGCGGGCGCTCGACCTGCTCGTCGCGACCGCCGGCACGGGGCCGGGGCGGGACGGACCCGAGCGCAACGGCCGGGTCGGCCCCCGGCCCCGGCGGGACTCCCCGCATGAAACGGCCAAGGGCACCGGCTGGTTGCTGGCCTTCGCGGGCGACCGGCTGGTCGGTGCGGACCGGCTGACCCCGGTACGGCGTGGGGACGGCCACCCGCTCGGGTGACCGCCCCCACGCCACGCCTGGTTCGGCGCCGCCTCAGCGCCGGGCCGTCTTCTTGGCCGGTGCCTTCTTGGCGGTCGTCTTGGTGGCCTTGGCCGTGGTCTTCTTGGCCGTGGCCTTGGTGGCCTTGGTGGTCTTCGCCGGCGCCTTCTTGGCCGCCGACCTGGCGGCCGTCGACTTGGCGGCCGTCGACTTGGTGGCCGTCGTCGTCTTCTTCGCCGCGGTCTTCTTCGCCGCGGCCGTCCTGGTGCCGCCCGACGCCTTCGTCGCCTTGCTGGCGGCGGACCTCGCCGGAGCCTTGGTCGCCGTCCGGGTTCCTCCGGCGGTCTTCTTGGCCCCCGTGGCCTTCGGCACCCGGCCGCTGGCCACCATCTCCTTGAACCCGGTGCCCGGCTTGAACGCCGGAACCGATGTCTTCTTGACCTTGACCGGTTCCCCGGTACGCGGATTGCGGGCTGTTCGCGCGCCGCGTTCCCGCTTCTCAAAGCTTCCGAAGCCGGTGATCGCCACCTTGTCGCCCTTGGCGACCGACGCCTGGATCTCCGCAAGGACCGCGTCGAGCGCCGCCGTCGCGGTCTTCCGGTCTCCGAGACGGTCCGCGAGCGCCTCGATGAGCTCGGCCTTGTTCACGACTTCCTCCTGATGTGCAACTGGACTCAACGCGAGCCATTCTGCGCGCACCGTATGCCCTGTGACCCGCGGAAACAAACATCTGCTCCAAAAAAGCCCTTGTGTCGCAACGAATTCTCGCCGCGTGGGCCGGGACATGAGGCTGGAAGGCGTGGCTGGGCAGGCGAATCGGCGGTCGCGGGCGGCGCCGGAAACACCGCCCGCGACCCCCTGAGCCGCTACACCACGGCGGGGAGGAATCCCGGTCGGGTCTGCTCGAAATCGGTGATCAACGATTCATGGCGAAGGGTGAGTCCAATGTCGTCGAGCCCTTCGAGCAAGCGCCACCGACTGAACTCGTCGAGCGGAAATGCCCATCGATCCGCGCCTGCGCGCACCTCACGCAAGATCAGATCTACCGTCACAGTCGCCGATGGATCGCTTTCCGTGAGGTCCCACAATTGCTCGATGGCGGCCAATTCCAGCTCGACCGGCAGCAGCCCTTCCTTGAGCGCGTTGCCCCGGAAGATGTCGCCGAAGCGCGGCGCCAGAACGGCCCGGAAGCCCCAGTCCCGCAACGCCCACACGGCGTGCTCCCGGGACGAGCCGGTGCCGAACTCGGGGCCGGCGATGAGGATCGAGGCGCCGGCCCGGGCCGGGTCGTTGAGCACGAACCCGGGATCCTGCCGCCAGGCGGCGAACAGGGCGTCCTCGAACCCGGTCCGGGTGACCCGCTTGAGGTACACGGCCGGCACGATCTGATCGGTATCCACATTGGAACGCCGGAGCGGCAGTGCCGTTCCGGTGTGCACGCTGAACTTGTCCATCTCAGTCCCCTCGACGTCTACAGGTCCGTCGGCGCGGCCAGCCGGCCCAGCACCGCGGTCGCCGCGGCGACCGGCGGGGACACCAGGTGGGTACGGCCGCCCCGGCCCTGCCGGCCCTCGAAGTTGCGGTTGGAGGTCGACGCGGAGCGTTCACCGGGCCGCAGCGTGTCCGGGTTCATGCCCAGGCACATGGAACAGCCCGCGAACCGCCACTCGGCGCCGGCGTCCAGGAAGACCTTGTCCAGCCCCTCGGCCTCGGCCGCCTCGCGGACCGACGCGGAACCCGGCACGACGAGCATCCGGACCCCGTTGGCGACCCGGTGCCCGCGCAGCACGTCGGCAGCGGCCCGCAGGTCCTCCAGCCGGCCGTTGGTGCACGAGCCGACGAAGACGACGTCCACCGGCACCGAGCGCAGCGGCGTACCGGGGCGCAGGTCCATGTACTCCAGCGCCCGCTGGGCCGCCGCCCGGTCCTCCGGGCTGTCCATGCCGGCCGGGTCGGGCACCGACCCGTGCAGCCCGATGCCCTGGCCCGGGTTGGTGCCCCAGGTCACGAACGGGCTGATCTGGCTGGCGTCCAGGTGCACCTCGGCGTCGTACCGGGCGTCCGGATCGCTGGTCAGGCTCCGCCAGTACGCGACGGCCTCGTCCCAGGCCGCGCCGGTGGGCGCGTGCGGACGCCCGCGCAGGTACGCGAAGGTGGTCTCGTCCGGCGCGATCATCCCGGCCTTGGCGCCCCACTCGATGGACATGTTGGCCACCGTCATCCGGCCCTCCATGGAGAGCCGGCGGATCGCCTCGCCGCGGTACTCCACCACGTACCCGCGACCGCCGCCGGTGCCGACCTGGGCGATGAGGGCCAGCACGAGGTCCTTGGCGGTGACCCCGGGGGCCAGCTCGCCGGTGACCGTGACCGCCATCGTCTTCGGCCGCTGCTGCGGCAGCGTCTGGGTGGCCAGTACGTGCTCGACCTCGCTGGTGCCGATGCCGAACGCCAACGCGCCGAACGCGCCGTGCGTGGCGGTGTGTGAATCACCGCACACGATGGTCATGCCCGGCTGGGTGAGCCCGAGCTGCGGGCCGATGACGTGGACGATCCCCTGCTGTTCGTCGCCGAGGGCGTGCAGCCGGACGCCGAACTCCGCGCAGTTGCGCCGCAGCGTCTCCAGCTGGGTCCGCGAGGTCAGGTCGGAGACGGTCAGCAGGTCGCCCCGGCGGGCCGAGGCGCCGGGGTCGGCGTACCCGGTCGGGGTGTTGTGGTCCTCCGTGGCCACCGTGAGATCGGGCCTGCGCACCCGCCGCCCGCTGGTGCGCAGCCCGTCGAACGCCTGCGGGCTGGTGACCTCGTGCACCAGATGCAGGTCGATATAGAGCAGTTCCGGCTCGCCCTGCGCCGCGCGTACGACATGAGCGTCCCAGACCTTTTCGGCCAGCGTCCGCGGCGCCGGCGTAGGTGTGGCTCCCACCATCTGGACATCCTAAAGTTTGGGAGGTAAATTTCGGCTTGTGGGACACAGTATGAGCGGCGTCGGCGTCCTCGACAAGGCGGTTGTCATCCTTGCCGCCTGCGTGGACGGGGCGAGCCTGGCCGAACTCGTCGAGCGCACCAAGCTGCCCCGGGCCACCGCGCACCGGCTGGCACAGGCGCTGGAGATCCACCGGATGCTCGTCCGCGACGCGCAGGGCCGGTGGCGTCCGGGCCCGCGGCTGGGCGAGTTCGCCAACGCGGCGCCCGACGTGCTGCTCACCGCGGCCGAGCCGCTGCTGACCGCACTGCGGGACGCGACCGGCGAGAGCGCCCAGCTCTACCTGCGCCGCGCCGACGAGCGGATCTGCGTGGCCGCCGCCGAACGGGCCAGCGGCCTGCGGGACACCGTGCCGATCGGCTCGGTGCTGCCGATGACCGCCGGCTCCGGCGCCCAGGTGCTGCTGGCCTGGGAACCGCCGGAGGCGGTGATGCCGCTGCTGCCGCGCTGCAAGTTCACCGGCCGCACGCTGGCCGAGGTGCGCCGCCGCGGCTGGGCGCAGAGCATCGCCGAGCGGGAGGCCGGGGTGGCCAGCGTCTCGGCCCCGATCCGGGACCGCACCGGCCGGGTGATCGCCTCGATCAGCATCTCCGGACCGATCGAGCGGCTGGGCCGCCGGCCGGGCGACCGGCACGCGATGGCGGTGGTCCGCGCCGGGCAACGCCTCAGCGGACTGTGACCGCGGCCCGGCGAACGCGCGTGGAGATCAGGAGTCGATTCGGCGGACAACGGCGCCCACCACCAGGCACAATGAAACGGCCCGCATCACCATGGTGACGCGGGCCGCTACCCTGTAGCCCCGACCGGATTCGAACCGGCGCTACCGCCTTGAGAGGGCGGCGTCCTGGGCCACTAGACGACGGGGCCAGGAACTTCCTTCGTTGATCTCTCGATCAACGCCGCTGAACTCTATCAGAGACCAGCTACCGACACCCTCACGGGCATCAGTTGCTGGGGTACCAGGACTCGAACCTAGACTAACTGAACCAGAATCAGTCGGGCTGCCAATTACCCCATACCCCATCGGCGCTTGCGGCGCCGAAGTTGAACTCTACCGCCAGCGGCGTGCCGGGCCAAATCGACCCCCAAAAACCGCCCGCTGGCTGGGCTTTCTTCCGGTACGGACGGCGCCGCGCGACGCGCGCTCAGTCCAGCGCCACGACCGGATTGGACAACTCGCCGATACCCGAGATGCGCACGGTGACGGTCTCGCCCTCGGCCAGCGGGCTGACCCCGGCCGGCGTACCGGTCAACACCACGTCGCCGGGCAGCAGCGTCATCACGTGCGAGATGTACGACACCAGGCCGGGCACGTCGAAGACCATGTCCCGGGTACGCCCCAACTGCCGTACCTCCATCCCGTCCGGCGACGTACCCACCTCGCAGCGGACCTCCAGGTCCGACACGTCCAGGCCGGTGCTGATCCACGGCCCGAGCGGGCAGAACGAGTCGAAGCCCTTGGCCCGGGTCCACTGCCCGTCCGAGCGTTGCAGATCCCGCGCCGTCACATCGTTCGCGCAGGTGTAGCCGAAGATCGCCCGCTGCGCGGCGGCCCGGTCCGCGCGCCGCGCCCCCGGCGGTCCGATCACGACCGCGAGTTCCGCCTCGTGCTCGACCTGCTTGGACTGCGCCGGCAGCCGGATGGCGTCCCGGGGACCGATGACCGACGTCGACGGCTTCAGGAACAGCAGCGGCTCCTTGGGCACCTCCGAACCGTGCTCGGCGGCGTGCTCGGCGTAGTTGCGGCCGACGCAGACCACCTTGCTGGGCAGGATCGGCGAGAGCAGCCGCACGTCGGCCAGGGCCCAGCGCTGGCCGCTGAAGCCGATCCGGCCGAACGGGTGGCCGTCGATCTCGGCGATGGTCAGCGCCTCGGGACCGGCGGCCGGCTCCCCCTCGACCGCGCCGAAGGACATTCCGTTGGGATGGGCGAAACGAGCGATACGCACCCGGCCAATCTAGGGCGTGCCAGCGGGGAACCACCAGCAGGCCGCGGCGCGGCCGGCCGGGACCCGGCGCAGGTGGCAGGAAAAGGGCCGAAAACCCACCAGAACTCCGGGACCGCGGGCAGGGTAAGCCAGCGAACCCGGCCGGCGCGCCGGTTCCGCGCTTCCCGCTCGGCCCGCCGGACCGCCCGCCTAGCGTCGGGCGCGGGAGGAACCACGATGCACATTTCGAAAATCGGCCGCACGCTGCTGGCCAGCCTCACCGCGATCATGACATCCGCGCTCATCCCACCGGCGGCACCGGCCGCGGCCGCACCGCCGGCCATCGCGCTGGCCGTGGTGCCGGTCGGCACCGTGGCACCGTCGTACGAGATCCAGATCCGCAACGACACGGCGGCCTCGGTGAACACCACCATCCGGCAGGAGCTGCCGGCCGGCCTGAACCCGGTCGCGATCAGCCACGGCGGCCACGCGGACGCCGCCAGCCGGCCCGCCGGCGGCACCGACCTGAGCTGGCAGGTACGGGTACCGGCCGGCGGCACCGAGACGGTCAGCGCCACCCTCACCAGACCCGCCGGCACCGCCGACCTGACGGCGCCGGCCTGCGCGTTCACCGCCGGGAACGCGGTGCCGGACGACTGCGCGACGGCCACCTGGCGAGCCTCCGGCGGCATCCTGGGCACGTCCTCGACGCCGCTGTGGCGCCGCCCGGGCGTGCTCGGTCTGATCGGCGCCGCGGTGCTGCTGGCCGGCGCGGTGGCGCTGCTGGTCCGGGTCCGCCGCCGGCGCGCGGAGACCAGGCGGCAGGCCGACCGCGAGCTGACGGCGCTCAGCGAGCCCAACGTCTACCCGCGGCCCCCACGGGCGGCCACCCCCACCCTGGTACGCCCGGCACGCCGCCGCCCACCGCTGTGGGCCAGCATGGCCGTGCTGCTGGCGGTGCTCGGCCTGGTCGGCGGCGCGGCGCTGTGGATCACCACGGCCCGGGTGAGCGCGATCCAGGGGGCGCGGCAGCCCTCCAGCGGCGCCTGGAGCGGCCCGGCCGCGCAGGGCACGGTGGGCACCACGCTGCGCGAGTCCGCCTTCGAGTTCACCGTCTACCAGGTCTCCTGCCCCGCCGCCCAGGGCTGCACGGTCACCGTGGGCTCAACAACGCCTCCGACCGGAGCCAGCGCTGGTACGCCTCGATGCAGCGGCTGTACCTGCCGGACGGCAACTGGGTGAGCGCCGACGAGGCCGCCACCCGGGCCGCCAACCGCAACACCGACCAGTTCGCCGACCCGATCCCGCCGGGCGAACGCCTGCTGGTGCCGCTGGTCTTCCCGACCACCGGTACGACCCGACCCACCGCCGTGGAGCTGCGCAGCTCGGTCTTCTCGGCGGGCGCCCGGGTAGACCTGACCTGAGGTCGGCCTGAGGTCGGAGCGCCCGGCCCGAGGTCGGCCCGGGCCGAGCCGGAGCGCCCGGCGGGCCGGCCGGCGCACCGGCGGTCGTACCCTGGGCTGATGGGCACCGCCGTCGTTCCCGCCGCCGTCCCGCAGACCGTGCTGGACGGTGCCGCATGGCGCGCCCGGCGGCGGGCGCACGAGGACCGGGTGGACGCCTGGCTGGCGCCGCACCTGGCCCGCCGCCGCGCCGGCCGCAAGCACCCGGTCGAGGACTTCCTCTTCAGCTACTACTCGTACCGGCCGGCCCAGCTGCGGCGCTGGCACCCCGGGGCCGGGGTGCTGCTCGCCGGCGCGGACCCCGCCGACCTCGGCCGGGACTACCGCGCCGAGCCCGCGGGGGCGACCCTGGACACCGCGGCGGTGCGCGCCCGGCGCGCCGAATCGATCGACTGGATCCGCAACCTGCTGGCCCGCACCGCCGAACGCCCCGGGCAGTTCGGCTGCTTCGGGATGCACGAGTGGGCGATGGTCTACCGGCAGCACCCGGACGACGTGCGGCACAACGCCTGGCCGCTGCGGCTGTGCCCGGACGACATCGCCCGGACGGTGCAGGAGAACCGGATCCGGTGCAGCCACTTCGACGCGTACCGCTTCTTCACCGCACCGGCCCGGCCGCTCAACCTGCTCACGCCGACCCGGGAGCGCCAGCCCGACCTGGAACAGCCCGGCTGCCTGCACGCGAACATGGACCTCTACAAGTGGGCCCACAAGCTGTCCCCGCTGGTGCCGGCCGAGGTGGTGGCGGACTGCTTCGAGCTGGCCCGGGAGATCCGCACCCTGGACATGCGGGCCAGCCCGTACGACCTGGCCGCGCTCGGTTGTCCGCCGGTGCGGGTGGAGACCCCCGCCGGCCGCGCCGAGTACGCGACCGCGCAGCGCGGGTTCGCCGAGCGCGCCGCGATCCTGCGCGCCCGGCTGCTGTCGCTGGTGTAGCGACGGGCCGCGTACCCGCGCCCCGACGCCGACCCACCCCGGCCCCGGCCCCGCACGCCGCGGCCGCGTTCCCGGCGCCGGCCTACCGTCGGGAACGGCCGCGGGTGAACAGCTCGGCGATCCGGCGCGGCCGGGGATCGACGCGGATCCGCTCCAGGGTGGCCGGCAGCGGCATCCGCCAGTTCGGATACTCGTCCACCGTGCCCGGCAGGTTCGGCTGCCGCACCTCGCCGAGCACGTCGTAGAGCGAGACCGCCAGCAGCCGGGTCGGGCTGGCCGCCAGCGCGGCGTGCATGGCGACGACCACGTCGTCATCGGACGGTTCGCCCGGCGGCAGCAGCCCTGCGTCCCGCAGCATCGCCACGAGCCTGCGCCGGTCCTCCCGCGCCCGCTCCCACTCGTCCGCGACGCTGCCCGCGAGCTGGTGCAGCTCGGCCCGGACCCGGACGTGCTCACCGGCCAGGAACCCGGCGGCGGTCGGCAGGTCGTGTGTGGAGATGGTGCCGAGCGCGGTACGCGGCCAGCGCTCCGGCGGCAGGAACGGCGCGCCCGCCACCTCGGCGTCGCGGGCGAACCACAACACGGTCGAGCCCAGCATGTTGCGCCCGCGCAGCCCCCGGGTGACGGCCGGCTGGACCGTACCCAGATCCTCGCCGACCACGACGGCGCCGGCCCGGTACGCCTCCAGGGCGAGGATCCCGAGCATCGCCTCGGGGTCGTACCGGACGTAGGTGCCCTCGCCCGGCCCGGCGCCCGGCGGGATCCACCACAGCCGCCACAGCCCGGCGACGTGGTCGACGCGCAACCCGCCCGCGTCGCTCAGCACCCGGCGCAGCAGGTCGCGGTAGGCGGCGTAGCCGGTGGCGGCGAGCCGGTCGGGGCGCCAGGCCGCCAGCCCCCAGTCCTGGCCGAGCTGGTTGAAGTCGTCCGGCGGGGCGCCGATGTGCACCCCCGCGGCCAGCACGTCGGCCAGCAGCCAGCCGTCCGCGCCGCCGGGGTCGACCCCGACGGCCAGGTCGTGCACGATCCCGACCGGCATGCCGGTCTCCCGGGCCGCGTGCCCGGCCGCGGCCAACTGCTCCCGGCAGAGCGTCTGGATCCAGGCGTGGAAGGCGATCCGCTCCGCCAGCCGCCCGCGGGCCTCGGCCACCGCCGGCCCGTCCGGCCGGCGCAACGGCTCCGGCCAGGTCCGCCAGTCGCTGCCGTGCCGCTCGGCCAGCGCACAGTACGTCGCGAACGCGGCCAGTTCCGGATCGGCGTCCAGATCCACCGGGTCGGCCAGCGGGAACAGCAGTTCCAGCGCCGCCCGCTTGGCCCGCCAGACCGCGTCGTAGTCGATCAGGTCCGCGCTCGCGTCGGCGCCGCCGGATCCGACAGCGCCGGCTTCCCCGGGGCCGGCACCGCCTGCCTCGCCGGCCGCGGCCGGCGCCGGCGGACGCAGGGCGTCGACCCGGGCCCGCAGCTCGGGATCCGCAGCCCGGTACGCCGCGGTGTCGGCCACCCGCAGGTACAGCGGGTTGGCGAACCGCCGGCTGGACGGCGAGTACGGCGAGGCCGGTACGGGATGGCTGGGCGCCACCGCGTGCAGCGGGTTGAGCAGCACCAGCCCGGCACCGGTCCCGGCGCCCGCCCAGCGGGTGAACTCGGCCAGGTCGCCCAGGTCACCCATGCCCCACGAGCGCGCCGAGTGCAGCGCGTAGAGCTGCAGCATCCAACCCCAGCTCGCGGGCGGCGCGGGCAGCCGCCGGGGCACCACCACCAGCGGTAGGTCCCGACCCGCGCAGGCGAGCCGGTGCCAGCCGAGCGGCAGGTCGGCGGGCAGTTCCCGCCCGACGTCCCGGCGCCCGCCGTCCTCCAGCGTGACGACGCCGGCCGCGGGCAGCGGCCGGGTCCGGCCGGCCACCAGGATCACGGTGCCGGGCAGCGCGGCCCCGTCGGCCGCCGCGCGGGCCGCCGCCAGCGCCTCCCGGGCCGCCGCGGGATCCCCGGCCTCCACCCCGAGCAGCCGGAGCACCTCGATCACGATCTCCGGGCGTACCCGCACCCGGCGACCCCGCCAGTCCGTGTACGCCGTGGCCACCCCGTGCGCCGCCGCCAGTGCGATCAGTTGCCGGTCCATCCACACCCCCAGTCGCTGACCCACCCTGGCACGCGGTCGGCCCGACCCCAAGGCCCGGCCCCAAGGCCCGGCCGCGGTGCGCGGCGTTGATCAAGAATCTCAGGTGTGCGGATCGGCGGCGGCCACTAGCCTGGGGAGCGTGGCCGGTGAACTGCGCGTGACCGACCGGGTGTCGATCCCGGCCGGCGAGCTGAGCTGGCGATTTTCCCGGTCCGGCGGGCCGGGCGGCCAGGGCGTCAACACCGCCGACTCGCGGGTCGAGCTTTCCTGGCACCTGGATTCCTCGATCGCGCTGCCGGACCAGCTCAAGGAGCGGGCTCGCCAGCGGCTGGGAAACCGGCTGGTGGGAGGCACGCTCACCATCGTGGCCTCGGAGCACCGGGCGCAGTTGCGCAACCGGGAGGCGGCCGAGGCGCGGCTGGCCGCGCTGCTCGCCGACGCCATCGCGCCGCCCCCGCCGCCGCGCCGGCCGACCCGCCCGTCCCGGGGCGCCAAGGAACGCCGGATCGCCGACAAGAAGCGGCGCGGCGAGATCAAGCGGCTGCGCCGGCCCGACGAGCACTGAGCCCGTCCCGGTCGGCCGCCCACGCCGGTCGGCCGCCCTAGCCCATCAGCCGCCCAAGCCCATCAGCCGCCCGTACCGGTCAGCCGCCCTTGCCGATGATGCCGTCGGCGACCTGCTGGGCCTGGTCGATCGGGATGGCGAAGCCGATCCCGATCGACCCGCTGCCGTCCAGGGTGGCGATCGCGGTGTTCACCCCCACCACCTCGCCGCGGGCGTTGACCAGCGGACCGCCGGAGTTGCCCGGGTTGATCGACGCGTCGGTCTGCACGGCGGTGTGCCGGCTGGTGCCCAGCCGCACCGGCCGGTCCAGCGCGCTGACGATGCCGGCGGTCACCGTGCCGGCCAGGCCGAGCGGCGAGCCGACCGCCAGGACCGGCTCACCGACCCGGGTCGCGCCCGGCTTGGCCAGGGCCAGCGGGTTGAGATGCGCCTCCGGCGGCACCTTGAGCACCGCGATGTCGCTGTTCGGGTCGTGCCCGACCACGACGGCCGGCATCCGCCGCCCGTCCGGGGTCTCCACCACCACCGCCGAACCGTTGCCGCGGGCGACGATGTGGTCGTTCGTGATGATGTGCTGGAGGTTGTCCACGGCGAAGCCGGAGCCCGTCGCGGTGCTGCCGTTGCCCGCGTCGACAAGCACGGACACCACCCCGGGCACGACCTTCCCGGCGGCGGTGACCAGGTCCGGCGGGATGGGCGCGGCCGCCGAGGCGGCCGGGGCGCCGGGCTTGCCGCCCTGGCTGGCCACGTAGCCGCCGGCCAGCGCTCCGGACACGGTGGACAGGGCCACCACCGCCAGGGCGAAGACCAGCGCCCGACGCCAGCGGGTCGCCCGGGTGGCCACCGGCATGCCGTGCCCCTCGACCGGGTCCGGACCGTACCGGTCGAGGTCCGGCGAGACGAACCACGGGCCGCGGGGTTCGCCGAGGCCGCTCTGCACTGCCATCGCTCACTCCTTGCCGTAGGGCCGCCTTCGCACCGCCGTCCGGTGCGCCCACCGTCAGGGCAGGCGGGAGAACCACACCATCGAGCCGACGGCGCCGCCCGCCGCCAGCAGCAGGCCCAGGCCGATGAACCGGGCCGAGATGTCCTGACGCTTGGTCTGGTAACCGACCGACCGGCCGATGTCCTCGTAGACGGCCCGCAGCTCCGCGCTGGAGCCGGCCTCGTGGTAGCCGCCGCCGGTCTGTTCCGCGACCGCCTGGAGGGTCTCGCCGTCCACCGGCACCCGGATCGGCCGGCCGCCCCGGTCCACCGAGCCGGTCGGGGTGCCGAACGAGATCGTGTGCACCGGCACGTGCGCCTGCACCGCGTCCTCGCCGGCCGCCTGCGGGTCCTTCCCGGAGGTGTTCGCCCCGTCCGAGAGCAGCACGATCCGCGCCGGTGGCGGGTTGTTGGTCGCCTCCGGGTCGAGTTGCCTGATGGCACCCAGCGAGGCGTCGATGGCCTCGCCGATCGCCGTGCCCTGGACCCCGGTGCTGCTCTCGGAGAGCCGCCGGATGCCGGACTTGAGCGCCGCCCGGTCGGTGCCCGGCGGGACGATCACCGCCGCGCTGCCGGCGAAGGCCACCAGCCCCACGTTGAACTCGTCGGGCAGCTTGCCGACGAACTTCACCGCGGCCTCCTTGGCCGCGGTCAGCCGGTCCGGGTCCACGTCGTCGGCGAGCATCGAGGTCGACACGTCCACCGCGATCATCACGGTGGCGCGCTCCCGGGGCACCTGCACGTCCGCCGCGGGCCGCGCGAAACCCACCACCAGCAGCGCGAACATCGCCAGGAACAGGCTTGCCGGTACGTGCCGGCGCCAGGCCGGCCGGTACGGCGCGACCCGGTCCAGCAGCCGCAGGTTGGTGAAGCGCACGGCGTACCGGCTGCGGCGGCGCTGTATCCGGACGTAGGCGTAGGCCAGCGCCGCCACCGCGAGCAGCAGCCAGAGCCGTTGCGGTGACTCCAGGGTCACGGCGCACCTCCGCAGGCGTGGGCGGGCCGGGACACGCCGGCCAACCGGCGACGCAGGTGCACGTGCCGGACGATGTCGGCCACCCAGTCCCGGTCGGTCCGCAGTTCCAGCCGGGTCGCCCCGGCCCGGCGTACCGCGGCGGCCACCTGGTCGCGCTGGGCCGCCGCCGCGGCGGCGAAGCGGTCCCGCAGCCGGCGGTCGCCGGTGGAGATCTCCCGGCGCCGGCCCGTCTCCGGGTCGGTGAAGGTGATCAGCCCGACGTCGGGCAGTTCCAGCTCGCGCGGGTCGGTGACGTCCACGGCCAGCACCTCGTGCCGGGTGGCGAGCCGGCGCAGCGGGCGTTCCCAGTCCGGTGCCGCGGTGTCGGATTCGGGCAGCCCGTCGAGGAAGTCGGACACCACCACCGCGAGGCCGCGCCGGGTGGCGCAGCGGTGCAGGCCCTCGATGGCGGCGGCCAGGTCGACCGGCGCGCCCGCACCGTCCGGCGCCGGACCCGCCGGACCCGCCGGACCCGCGGGAGCCGGAGCCGCGGTACGCCCCGAGGCGGGGTCCACGGGTTCGGCGCGGGGCGTACCGAGCAGCGCGCGGAGCAACCCGAGCAGGTGGTTGCGGCCCGCTCGGGCCGGGAACCGGCGTACCCCGGTCGCGGTGAGGATGTGCCCACCGAGCCGGTGCCCGACCCCGGCGCTGAGGAAGCCGACGGCCGCCACCGCGGCGGCGGCCACGTCCCGCTTCTCCACCTCGGCGGTGCCGAAGTCCATGCTCGGCGAGGCGTCCACCAGGACCCAGGTGGTCAGTTCGCGGTCGGCGTCGGTCTGCCGCACGTGCGGAACGGTGGTCCGGGCGGTGACCGCCCAGTCCATCCGGCGTACCTCGTCCTCGCCCGGCCGGTACTCCCGGCTACCCGCTACCTCGGTGCCGGGACCGGGCAGCAGCCCGAGGTGCTGGCCGTGCAGCAGGCCGTCCAGCCGCCGGGCCACTGTCAGTTCGAGCCGGCGCAGCCGGTCGCTCGGGGCGAGGTCCCGCAGCGCCAGCAGGCCGGGCCGGTCGGGCGCGTTCACGCCACCGCCAGGTCCGGGGCAGGCTGGGGCCGGGCCGGCGCGACCCGGGGCGGCGGTACGGCCTCGACGAGCCGGCGGACCAGCCAGTCGGCGCTCACCCCGTCGGCCACCGCGTCGAAGGAGAGCACGAGCCGGTGGGCGAGGACGTCCGGGGCGAGGTGGTGCACGTCCTCGGGGAGCACGTAGTCGCGCCCGCGCAGCAGCGCCTGCGCCCGGGCCGCCGCGACCAGGCCGAGGGTGGCCCGCGGGCTGGCACCGTAGGCCAGCATCGGCGCCAGTTCCGGCAGGCCGAACCGGGCCGGCTCCCGGGTGGCCAGCACGAGGCGTACGACGTACTCGGCGAGGGCGTGGTGCACGAAGACCCGGCGGGCGCGGGCCTGCAACGCCAGCAGGCGTTCGGGGTCGAGCACCTGGCGCGGCCGGGGCCGGTCGGCGCTCATCCGGTAGAGGATGGCCAGTTCGTCGGCGTCGCTCGGGTAGCCGACGGTGACCTTCATGAGGAACCGGTCCCGCTGCGCCTCGGGGAGTTGGTAGACCCCCTCGGACTCGATCGGGTTCTGGGTGGCCAGCACGAGGAAGGGGGTGGGCACCGGGTAGGTCCGTCCGCCGATGGACACCTGCCGCTCGGCCATCGCCTCCAGCAGCGCGGACTGCACCTTCGCGGGCGCCCGGTTGATCTCGTCGGCCAGCACGAGGTTGGCCATCACCGGGCCGAGTTCGACGTCGAAGTTCTCCGACGAGGCGCGGTAGATGCGGGTGCCGACGATGTCCGAGGGCACGAGGTCCGGGGTGAACTGGATCCGGGAGAAGGTGCCGCCGACGGCCCGGGCGAGGCTCTGCGCCGCGAGCGTCTTGGCCACCCCCGGTACGCCCTCCAGCAGGCAGTGCCCGTCGGCGAGCAGGGCGGTGAGCAGCCGTTCGACCAGTTGGTCCTGTCCCACGATCACCCGTTTGACCTCGAACAGCGTCTGTTCGAGGTCGGTGGCGACCGCAGCGTTCCCGACCGTGCTGGGCAGGCTGGCCAAGCTGTCCGACATGTCCGTCACGGTGCAAGCTTCCCCCGCGAAGCCTGATCAAACCCGAGAATTGCTCACATCGCCCGAACCGACGGGAAGAGCCCGGCCCGCCGACACCCACCGGCCCGACCGCGGCACGCCACCCCGGCCCAGTGTGGCCCGACCGCGGGTCGCCGGGGGCCGGTTCGTCCCGGCCCGACGGTCGGCGCGACCGGGCCGGCCGGGCCGGGACGACCGGAAAGCCGGGCGGCCCGGCCAGCCGCGCCGGGCCGGGCCGGCCGGGACGAACCCGGTCCGGCTACCGTGTGCCCCATGGCGGGCGCGGACGGACGGAACACCGACGGACCGGTCCGGCGCCGCCGCACCCGCACCACGGTCTGCTGGGCGATCGCCGCGGGCTGCGCCGGCTGGGCGGTGCTCCGGCTGGCCGCACCCGCCCGCGGCCCGCTCGTGCAGGCGCTGGCCTTCACCCCGTACGCCGCACTGGCCGCGCTGGCCGGCACGGCGCTGCTGCTCGGCCTGCGTCGCTGGCGGCCGGCCCTGCTGGCCGGGCTGGCGGCGCTCGCGCTGGCCGGCGCGGTGCTCCCCCGGATGCTGCCCGACCCCGGTCCGGCGGCCGGCGGGCCGACCGTACGGGTGCTCACCGCCAACCTGTGGCTGGGCAACGCCGACCCGGGGGCGCTTGTCGACCTCGTCCGGGACAACCGGGTCGACGTGCTCACCGTGCAGGAGTTCACCCCGGACATCGCGGCCGCGCTGGACCGGCTCGGCCTGGCCGAGCTGCTGCCGTACCGGCAGCTCAATCCGGAGGTGGGCAGCACCGGCTCCGGGTTGTACTCCCGCTTCCCCATCGCGGCCGGCGGCATCCGGCGCAACGCCGGCGGCTTCAGCCAGGCGCACGGGACGATCCGGCCGCCCGGCGCGGCGCCGGTGGTGGTGGAGTCGGCGCATCCGATGGCGCCGTACGCGCTCTCGGCGGTCGGTGACTGGCGCACCGATCTCACCGCCGAGCCACGGGCCACCCCGGAGGGCACGCTGCGGATCCTGGCCGGCGACTTCAACGCCACCCTCGACCACCCGCCGCTGCGGGCGCTGCTCGGCAGCGGGTACGCCGACGCGGCCGACCGGGTCGGCGCGGGTTGGCAGGGCACCTGGGGACCGTACGACGGCGACCTCATCCCGCCGGTGGCCATCGATCACGTGCTGGTGGACCGGCGGATCGCGGTACGCGCCGTGGGCGTGCACCGGTTGCCGCACAGCGACCACCGGGCGCTGCTGGCCGAGCTGGCCCTGCCGGCCGGCTGAGGACCCGGGCCGGTACCGCTACCGGCCCCCACCCCGGGTCGGGGTGGGGGCCGGTAGCGGTGCCGGTGTGGCTCAGGAGGTCACGACGAGGTGGAACGCCCGGTCGACCAGCGCACCGTTGGTGTCGTACGTCGCGATGAACACCCCGTTCGAGATGCCGGTCCGGCCCGCCACCACAACGATCCCGGGCGGCGGAACGTACAGCGATCCGGTGAACCCGGTGGTGGCGACGTACGCCGACTGCCGCACGTCGTGGGTGAACACGACCTGGTACTCACCCACACCGAGCCGGGCGGCCGAGACGGCGTGGTAGCCCCGGACCAGGGTGCCGTTGGACTCGACCACGGCGAAC
Source organism: Plantactinospora sp. KBS50 (assembly GCF_002285795.1). Classification (GTDB taxonomy): domain Bacteria; phylum Actinomycetota; class Actinomycetes; order Mycobacteriales; family Micromonosporaceae; genus KBS50. The sequence continues at coordinate 1,496,272 of NZ_CP022961.1, read as the reverse complement.
TCGGGCTTGGTGCCCGCGTCGGCCACCGTCGCGTCCGACGGCGCGAGCGCGGCGCGGGCCGCGGCCGCCTCCGCCTTGCTGACCGCCGGCTGGGCGGCGGAGCCGCGGGCGGCGGCCGGGCCGCCGATGCCGGGCTGTTCGGCCCGCGCGGCCGCCGGATGACTGTCGTTCGGGGCCGCGGCTGCCACACCGCCGCCGAGCAGGGCGAGGGCGAACGCGCCGATCGCCACCGTGGTCGCCTTGCGACGCGAGAATCTGGCCATGAGGATCTCTTTTCTGCCCAAGCGGGTCGAGGAATTGCCTCGGTCGAGGAATCTCCCCGGGCGAGGCGGTCGCGACGACGCGGGCACCCTCCCCCTTTCGTGAACCGCCGCTCACAATTTCCCGGCCCCCCGTAGCGCACGCCAGCCTCCGCAGCGGCTCCCACAGGGGACCGATGCGGTGGCCGGATCCGGAGAAATCTGTCCTACACCCACTCTGAGCAGGTGTTATGGGCCCGAGATAGTCGTGTCGCAACCTGCTCGGAACGTAACACCAACAAAGGATTGCCGTCAATAACGGCGCACCGCCGGAGAGCAATTCACATTGCCCTCCCCGGCGTTTATGAAATGCAAATTCTATTCGCTCTCACGCTTTTACCTCGGCCCGGGACAGCCCGTACACCAGCGCGTCCACCAGCGCGTGCCAGCTCGCCTCCACCACGTTCGGGTGCACCCCGACGGTGGTCCAGTCCCGGCCGTCCGCGCCCGCCGTCTCGACCAGTACCCGGGTCACCGCGTCGGTGCCGTGGCTGTCCTCCAGGATCCGGACCTTGTAGTCGGCCAGCCGGAAGTCGCGCAGCGCGGGGTAGTGCCGGATCAGCGCGCTGCGCAGCGCCTCGTCGAGGGCGTTCACCGGGCCGTTGCCCTCCGCCGTGGCGATCACCCGCTCGCCGCGTACCCGGATCTTCACGGTCGCCTCGGAGACCACCGCGGCGTCCTCGCGGTGCTCGACCAGCACCCGGTACGACTCCAGGGTGAACGGCCGGACCACGGCCTGATCGGCCAGTTCGTCGCGGACCAGCAGCTCGAACGACGCGTCGGCGGCCTCGAACGACCACCCGCCGGCCTCCATCTCCTTGACCCGCCGGGTGACCCGGCCGAGCGTCTCGGGCTGGTCGGCCAGGTCGATGCCGAGCTGCCGCGACTTCAGTTCGATGCTGGCCCGGCCGGCCATCTCGGTCACCAGGATCCGCATGTCGTTGCCGACCACCGGCGGGTCGACGTGGTTGTACAGCAGCGGGTCGACCTTGATCGCGCTGGCGTGCAGGCCGGCCTTGTGCGCGAACGCCGCCGCACCCACGTACGGCTGGTGGGTGTCCGGGGTGATGTTCGCGATCTCGGCGATGGCGTGCGCGACGTGCACCATCCGGTCCAGGCAGCCGGCCGGCAGCACCCGCATGCCGAGCTTGAGTTCGAGGTTGCCGACCACGGTGAACAGGTCGGCGTTGCCCGGACGCTCGCCGTACCCGTTCGCGGTCCCCTGCACGTGCCGGACCCCGGCCTCCACCGCGGCGATGGTGTTGGCCACCGCGCAGCCGGTGTCGTTCTGGCAGTGGATCCCCAGCCGGTCGGCCGGGATGCCGAGCAGGTCGGTCAGCTCGCCGATGGCCGCGGCGATCCGGGACGGCAGCATGCCGCCGTTGGTGTCGCAGAGCACCGCGATCTCGGCCCCGGCGGCCAGCGCGGTCTCGACGACCGAGGCGGTGTACCGGGGATCGAAACGGAAGCCGTCGAAGAAGTGCTCGCAGTCGAGGAACACCCGCCGCCCCTCGGCCACCAGGTGCGTCACCGTGTCACCCACCATGGCCAGGTTCTCCGCCGCGGTGGTCCGCAGCGCCCGCTCCACGTGCCGCAGGTCGGACTTGGCCACCAGGCACACCGCCGGGGTCCCGGCCTCGCGCAGGCCGGCCACCTGGGGATCGTCGGCCGCGGCCAACCCGGCCCGGCGGGTGGCGCCGAACGCCACCAACTGCGCGTGCTTGAGATCGAGTTCCTGCTGTGCTCGGCGGAAGAACTCGGTGTCCTTGGGCACGGCGCCCGGCCATCCGCCCTCGATGAACCCGACGCCGAAGTCGTCGAGCAACCGGGCCACGGCCAGCTTGTCGATCACCGAGTAGGTGATCCCCTCGCGCTGGGCACCGTCACGCAGCGTCGTGTCGAACACCTGGAAAGTCATGGGAGTCCCTCCGGAGCAAACAAAAAGACCCCCCGCTGGTCGCGGGAGGTCTGCGCGCTCGGCCGTCGGCCGGGCGCGCTAGCTGGTAATGGTGGAGACGACGTGCGTCACGGTCGCTGACTCTGCCACTCCGGCCGTGTGCCGGGAAGAAAAATCCACATGACGGGACGGTTGCGGATTGTGACGGTCCGTCCCGGCGCCGGGGCGCCGCGACCTGCGGTGTACGGCTGCGGCCACGCGGGTACGTCCTTGTGTACCGCCTTCCGCGGATGCACCGCTACCGACGACAGAGGAGGCCCCCGATGGATAACCGCGAACACCTGCTGCCGATCGCCGAGCCGGGGCTGCACGGCGGACCCGCACCGTTCCAGGCGTGGGCGTACCGGGACGGCGTGCACGAGGTCAGCGACACCGACCTGGTCGGCTACCGGGTGGAGGCCACCGACGGACACATCGGCAAGGTGGACCGGGCCAACCACGACACGGACGACAGCTTCCTGGTGGTGGACACCGGACCGTGGATCTTCGGCCGGAAGGTCCTGCTGCCCGCCGGGGTGATCGAGCGGGTCGACCACGACGACCGGAAGGTCTACGTCGACCGGGACAAGGAGCAGATCAAGGCCGCCCCCGAGTACGACGAGGCGAGCCACGCCGACCCGGCCTACCGCACGCAGCTCGGCGGGTACTACGGCGACACCTACGCCGCGCCGGGCACCGCCGTACCGCCCGGGGAGATGGCCCCGCCGGTCGGCGAGGGCGCGGCGCCCTCGGCCATGCCGCCCGGCGGGCTGGCCCCGCAGCCCGGCCACACGCCCCCGCCCGAGCGCGGCTGACCGCCGGCCGACCCCCGACCGTCCGCGGTTGCCGCCCGCGGCCACGCCCGTCGCGTGGCCGCGGGCGGCACCGTGCGCTACCCGCGGCCGCCAACCGCGACTACCGTGGCCGGATGACCACCGAATCCGAGTACGCCTCGCTCGCCTTCACCGAATGCTTCAACTTCCGCGACGCGGGGGACACACCGGTCTCGGTGGCCGGTCGGTGCGCCGGGGCCGGCTCTACCGCTCCGACTCGCTGCACCGCCTCCGCGCGGACCGCGAGACCTTCCTCGACCTGGGCATCCGCACGGTCATCGACCTGCGCCGGTCGGACGAGGTCGACCGCGACGGCCGGGTACCGGCGTACGACGGGCTGGTCTACCGGCACCTCGAACTGGCGCACCGGCCGTGGGAGGAGACCCCGTACGACGGCGCCGGCGGGCTGTCCGACTACCTCGCGACGCGGTACCTGGAGATGGCCGAGACCGGCGCCGCCGGCATCGCGGCGGCGCTTGAGGTGATCGCCGACACGGACAACGCGCCCGCGGTGGTGCACTGCGTGGCCGGCAAGGACCGCACCGGGATGGTCTGCGCGCTCACCCTCGCCCTGCTCGGCGTGGCCGACGCGGACATCGCGGCCGACTACGCGCTCAGCACCGCGGCCGGCGAGCGGTACCGGGAGTGGGCGCGCGGCCAGTCCCCGGACGGGGAACTGCCGCCGCCGTTCCTGGCGTCGCCGGCCGAGGCGATGGCCGGCTTCCTCACCGGGCTGCGCGCCCGGCACGGCGACGTCGAGGGGTACGTCCGGTCCACCGGCCTGCCCGCGGATCGCATCGCGGCGCTCCGCGGGCACCTGCTGGACTGATCGCCCGCGCTCAGCGGAGCCGGTGCACCCAGCCGAACGGGTCCTCGGCGCGGCCGCGCTGGATGTCGATGAGCTGCTGGCGCAGGCCCATGGTGACCTCGCCCGGCCCACCGTCGCCGATGGTGAAGTCGCCGTCCGGGGTGCGCACCCGGCCGATCGGTGTGATCACCGCGGCCGTGCCGCAGGCGAACGCCTCCCGGACCCGGCCGCTGGCCACCCCGTCGCGCCACTCGTCCAGGCTGAACGGGCGCTCGGTCACGGTCCGCCCGTCCCGCCCGGCGAGCATCAGCACCGACTCCCGGGTGATGCCGGCCAGGATCGTCCCGGTCAGCGGCGGGGTGACCAGGCTGCCGTCGTCGAGCACGATGAACACGTTCATCCCGCTCATCTCGTCGATGGTCCGGCGCTCGGCGGCGTCCAGGAACACCACGTCGTCACAGCCGTGCGCGACGGCCTCGGCCTTGGCGACAAGCGAGTTGGCGTAGTTGCCCCCGCACTTCGCCGCGCCCGTCCCGCCCGGCGCGGCGCGGGTGTAGTTGGGCGAGATCCAGACGGTCACCGGCTGCACGCCGCCGGTGAAGTAGGCGCCCACCGGGGAGGCGATCACCACGTAGAGAAATTCCTTGGCCGGGCGCACCCCGAGGAAGGCCTCGCTGGCGAACATGAACGGCCGCAGGTAGAGGCTGCCGCCGTCGGCCGTGGGGATCCACTCGCGGTCGATCTCCACGAGGTGCCGCAGCGAGTCCAGGAACGCCTGCTCGGGCAGCGCCGGCATGGCCATCCGGTTGGCCGAGGCGACGAACCGGGCCGCGTTGGCCTCGGGCCGGAACATCGTCACCCCGCCGTCCGCGGCGTGGTACGCCTTGAGCCCCTCGAAGATCTCCTGCGCGTAGTGCAGCACGGCTGCGGCCGGGTCCATCGGGATGGCGGCGCGGGCCTCGACCCGGGCGTCGTACCAGCCCTTCTCCTCGGCGTACCGGATGGTGACCATGTGATCGGTGAAGATCCGGCCGAATCCGGGGTTGGCCAGCAGTGCGGCTCGCTCGGCGGCGGCTACCGGGGCCGGATTCGGACGAATCTCGAAGTCGAGCTTGTCACCACCGCTCATTGCGCTGACCTCCATGCTGGATCCGGCGGGAGACGTCCGCCGGAGAAACCGAGTCCCTGAAACCTACCCCGAACGCTCGTTCAGTGGGAACCTCCGGTCGCCGGTGTGCAAATGTCGCCGACCGGAGGCGCGGGTCAGGATACGGCGGCGGCGAGCCGGTCGCCGACCTCGGCGGTGCGCAGTGCGGCGCCGGGGACCCGGCCGGCCAGTTCGGCCGCGACCGCCCGGGAGACCCGCTCGGCCGCGCCGGGGTGGCCGAGGTGCTCCAGCAGCAGACCCGCCGACAGCACCGCGGCCACCGGGTCGGCCACGCCGCGGCCGGCGATGTCCGGGGCCGAGCCGTGCACCGGCTCGAACATCGACGGGTAGCGCCGCTCCGGGTTGATGCAGCCGCTGGCGGCCAGCCCGATCCCGCCGGTGACCGCCGCGGCGATGTCGGTGAGGATGTCCCCGAACAGGTTGTCGGTCACCACCACGTCGTACCGCTGGGGCTGGGTGACCAGGTACATGGCCGCGGCGTCGACGTGCTGGTACTCGGTCTCGACCGTCGGGTGCTCGGCCGCCACCTCGGCGAAGGTCCGGGTCCACAGCGACCCGGCGTGGGTCAGCACGTTGCTCTTGTGCACGAGGGTGACCCGGCGGCGGGGCCGCCGCTGCGCCCGGGCGAACGCGTCGCGGATGACCCGCTCGACGCCGTGCCGGGTGTTCAGGCTCTCCTCGGTGGCGATCTCCGCCGGCGTGTCCCGGTGCAGCACCCCGCCGGCGCCCGCGTACAGGCCCTCGGTGCCCTCGCGGACCACGACCAGGTCGATGTCGCCGGCCTTGATGTCGGCCAGCGGCCCGGCCGTGCCCGGCCAGAGCCGCGACGGCCGGAGGTTGACGTACTGGTCGAAGGCGAACCGCAGGCGCAGCAGCAGCCCGCGCTCCAGCACCCCGGGCGGCACGTCGGGGTCGCCGACGGCGCCGAGCAGGATCGCGTCGTGCTCGGCCAGCTCGGTCAGGACGCTGTCGGGCAGGACCTCGCCGGTGCGGTGGTAGCGCGCGGCGCCGAGGTCGTACCCGGTCGCCTCGACGCCGGGCAGCACCGCGTCGATCACCTTGCGGGCCTCACCGATCACCTCGGGTCCGATGCCGTCGCCGGCCACCACCGCGATCCGCGCCACGTCCTGCTCCCGTCCGTCGCTGCCCGTTCTGGGCACCGTAGTCTTCGTCCCGTTTCTCAGTATGCACGTCTCACATAATGGGATAGTGACGGAGGGTACAGGCTATTCACAGCGTCGATCCAACCTTCCGACATGTTCAACACCTAGCGTGATCTCCGTTGCGCACAGGGGGGCGAGACGATGATGGGAAACCGTGCCGGCCGAACGGCCGGATCGACGCTGGACCGGGTGGAGCCGCCGGATCTGCGGCTCGGGGTGGACGGCGGCGGACCGCTGCGCCCGTTCACCGGGACACCGGCCAACCGCATCGTCGCCCGGCACACCGTGCAGACCTCCACCGCCGAGTTCCGGCTGGTGCTCAACGCACCCGCCCGGCTGGGCCGGCGCGGCCTGAGCGAGGCCATCGCCGACGCGGTCGCCGAACTGCGGGCGATCGACGTCACCTACAGCCCGCTGCGCGCCGACAGCCTGGTGGCACGGCTTCGCCGCGGCGAGATCGCCGCCGACGCGTACCCGCCACTGGCCGACGTCGTGGACCGCTGCGCCGCGATGCGGGCCGCCACCGACGGCTGGTTCGACGCCTGGGCGGTGCCCGGCGGCTTCGACCCCGGCGGCCCGCTCATCGGCTGGGCCGTCGACCGGGCCGCCGCCCGGCTGCGCGCCGCGGGCATCTCCGACTACGCCGTGCAGAGCGGCGCCGACCTGCTGGTACGCGGTCACGCGCCGCACGGCGGGCCGTGGCGCATTGCGGTGCACGACCCGACCCGGGACCGCCGCCGGCCGCCACTGGTGCTGGAGATGACCGCCGGGGCGGTGGGTACCTCCGGAGTCGGCGGGCGGCGCAACCACGTCGTCGACCCGCACACCGGGGCGCCGGTGCACCACCTCACCGCGGCGACCGTGCTCGGACCACAACTGTCCGTTGCGGACGGTTACGCCACCGCGCTGTTCGCGGCCGGGCCGGCCGGCTACGACTGGTTTCCCACCACCGACGGCTACCGCGCGCTGTTCGCGGCGGACTGAGGCCGGCGCACCCCGCCCGTTGATCGGCCCTCACGGCCTCGGCAACGATCGTGAGGGCCGATCATCGACGTATGCGCATATCTCACGCTCGTCGGGGGTGGAGCCAGTCACCCGATGCGACGCCGCGCCTCGTCACCCGAAGACGAGCCCTGCGCCGGGAAGCTCATCGGGTAACCTCGTCAATACGCTATCGAACCTGCGTAACCGCCCGCAAGGCTCGTCGGTGATCCGGATCGGCGCTCACCTGGGCCGCGCCCCCGTGTAGGTGCCGCGAAACCGGAACCGCAACCCCGCCTCCCGGTACTCCTCCATCGCGTGCGCGATCCACCCGGCGGTCCGGGCGATCGCGAAGACGGCCTCGCCGGCGTCCGGGATCATCCCACCCGCGTGCGCGAGCGCGGCCAGCGCGAACTCCACGGTGGGGTGGCGGGACGAGTGCTGCCGGATCACCGCCAGCAGGCCGTCCACCGCCGCCCGGACCCGCGGCTCGGTGGGCATCGCCGCCAACAGGTCCAGCAGGGCCGCGGCCCGCACGTCGCCGGACGGGTACAGCGGGTGCGGCCGGTGCACCATCGCCTCGTCCGGGCCGCCGGTGCGCAGCGACTCCGCGTACACCGCGACCGGGTCGCCGGTCTCGACGGCCTGACCCACCAGCCGGTACGCCCGGCTCGCGGCGGCGCCGTGCAACGGCCCCTCGAAGGCGCCGAGCCCGGCGGCGACCACCGCGTACGGGTGCGCCCGGGTCGACGCGGCCGGGAGGGCTTCTACCACTACCGGCAGTACTCCGCGATCGAGCTGGCCACCGCCTGCACCCTGGAGGACGTCTGGGCACTGCTCATCGACGGCGAGCTGCCGGACCCGGCCGGCTGGTCGGCGTTCGCGGCCGAGATCGCCCCGCTGCGCCGGATCCCCGACGCGCTCCGGCCGCTGCTGCCCCCGATCGCCCGGGACACCGGCACCAGCCCGCTGGACGGGCTGCGCACCGCGCTGTCGCTGGCCGGCCCGATCCACGGGATGCGCCCGCTGCTGGACACCGACCCGGCCACCCGGCGCGCCGACGCGCTCGCCGCCTGCGCGCTCACCCCCACCCTGCTCACCGCGCTGCACCGGCTGCGCACCGGCGCGGAACCGGTGCAACCGCGGGACGACCTCGGGTACGCCGCCAACTACCTCTACATGCTCACCGGTCGGGAACCCGAGCCGGCGCACGCCCGGGCCATCGAGCGGTACCTCATCTCCACCATCGACCACGGCTTCAACGCCTCCACCTTCACCGCCCGGGTCATCGCCTCGACCGGCGCCGACCTGGCGGCCTGCCTCTGCGGTGCGCTCGGCGCGCTCTCCGGGCCGCTGCACGGCGGGGCGCCCAGCCGGGCGCTGGACACCCTCGACGCGATCGGCACCCCGGACCGCGTCGACGACTGGATCCGGGACCGGGTGCTGGCCGGCGAGCGCATCATGGGCTTCGGCCACCCCGTCTACCGCACCGAGGATCCCCGCTCGCGGATGCTGCGGGAGATCGCCGGGTCGCTCGGCGGCGACCTGGTCGACTTCGCCGTGACGGTGGAGCGGCGGGTGCTGGAGCTGCTGGCCGAGCTGAAGCCCGGCCGGGAACTGCACACCAACGTGGAGTTCTACGCCGGCGTCGTGATGGAACTCTGCGGGCTGCCGCGGGAGATGTTCACCCCGACCTTCGCCGCCAGCCGGGTGATCGGCTGGTGCGCCAACGTGCTGGAGCAGGCGCAGGACAGCAAGATCATCCGTCCGGCGGCCCGGTACGTCGGCCCCGCGCCCGCACAGCCCGTGCCGGCCACCCGGTAGCGGAGTCCCCCGGCACGAAGACCGGCCCCCGTGGTCCCGCCGCCTGGGGCGGCACCACGGGGGCCGGTCACCGGGAAGGGCTGCCCGCCGCTACTCGTCGCGCAGGTCCACGGCGCTCGCGGCGGTGGCACCGATCGAGGCGGCCGCCGAGTCGAGCAGCTCGACCCCGACCGCCGAGTCGACGGTGAGGGTCATCAGCGCCTCGCCGCCGGCCTCCCGCCGGGCCACCTGCATGGCCGCGATGTTGACCCCGGCCTCGCCGAGGATCGAGCCCACCGTGCCGACCACACCGGGCCGGTCCGCGTACCGGAAGAACAGCAGGATGCCCTCGGCGCCCAGCTCCAGGTCGAAGCCGTCCACCTCGGTCAGCTTCACCACGTCGCGGCCACCCGGGCCGCCCACCACGGTGCCCGAGACGCTGACGGTCCGGCCGTCCGGCAGGGCGCCGCGTACCGTCACCAGGTTGGGCTGCTCGCTGGTCTCGGCGATCGCCGACAGCTCCACCTCGACGCCGCGGTCCGCGGCCAGGTGCGGGGCGTTGACGTAGCTGACCTGCTCCTCCACCACCGAGGTGAAGAGGCCCTTGGTGGCCGCGAGCCGCAGCACCGACACGTCGTTCTCGACGATCTCGCCCCGGACCTCCACGGTCACGCTCGCGGCGACCTGCCCGGCGACGGCCGTGAAGACCTTGCCCAGCTTCTCGGCCAGCGGCAGCAGCGGCCGGACGTCCTCGGCGACCACGCCGCCGGCCTGCACGTTCACCGCGTCCGGGACGAACTCGCCCTGCAACGCGAGCTTGACGCTGCGGGCCACCGCGAGCCCGGCCTTGTCCTGCGCCTCGGCCGTGGAGGCGCCCAGGTGCGGGGTGGCGACCACGTTGTCGAAGGCGAACAGCGGCGACGCCGTGCACGGCTCCTTGGCGTACACGTCGATGCCGGCGCCACCGACCCGGCCCTCGGCCAGGGCGTGCGCCAGGGCCTCCTCGTCCACCAGGCCGCCGCGGGCGGCGTTGACGATGCGCACGCCGGGCTTGACGATCGACAGCTCCTTCTCGCCGATCAGGCCGACCGTCTCGGGCGTCTTGGGCAGGTGGATCGAGATGAAGTCGCTGTCCCGCAGCAGTTCGTCCAGCCCCACCAGCCGGACACCGAGCTGGGCCGCGCGGGCCGGCTGGATGTACGGGTCGTACGCGATGAGCCGGGTGCCGAACGCCGCCATCCGCTGCGCGAACAACACGCCGATCCGGCCGAGCCCGACCACGCCCACGGTCTTGCCCTGCACCTCGACGCCCGTGTACCGGGACCGCTTCCACTCACCGGCCTTCAGCGCCGAGCTGGCGCTCGCGGTGTGCCGGGCCACCGCCAGCAGCAGCGCGACGGCCTGCTCGGCGGCCGACACGATGTTGGAGGTGGGCGCGTTGACCACCATGATTCCGCGGGCGGTGGCGGCCGGCACGTCCACGTTGTCCAGCCCGACACCGGCCCGGGCCACCACCTTGAGTCGGGTGGCCGCGGCCACCGCCTCGGCGTCGATCTGGGTGGCGCTGCGCACGATCACCGCGTCGGCGGAGGCGAGCGCGGCCAGCAGTGCCGGGCGGTCGGTGCCGTCCACGTGCCGTACGTCGAAATCGTGGGCAAGCACGTCAATGGCGGCGGGAGCGAGTTCTTCGGCGATCAGTACGACAGGAGTCATTGGTCCTCGTAGATGTCGTCTGGATGGGTCGGCGGCGGGAGCGCAGCTCTGCACCCCACACCGGTCCATGTCACAGGCCGGGCAGCACCGCGCGGTGTCACCGGGCCGATCCGTGTGCCAGTGGAGAATCTCGGGTGACGGCGCCGACCCGGGCCGGCGCGCTCACCGCCGATCGTAGGCCGCCACCACCCCGACCGGGCAGCCCGGGTGAGCGCCCTCACAAACCCGACATCACGCGCAAGATCACCAACGGCCCGCGCTCCGGGCCGGTCGCCGCACCGACCCCGCGCCCGCATCCCGCACACCGGGCCGCGCCCCCCGCCCCGGTCCGATCGCGCCCCCGCCCCGGTCCGACCGCGGCCGGATCGCGGCCGGATCGCCGTCGAATCGCGGCCACAGGCACATTGATCAAGGCGTCTGTGACCACGGTAAGCGCTTACCGCGGCACAAACGCCTTGATCAACGGCTTCTCGGCGGGGAACACCGGCCCCGGAACGGACCGGCGGACCGGACCGGCGGACCGGCTAGGCGGTCTCGGTGATCGGCCGGTCCACCCAGCTCATCATGCCGCGCAGCTTCTGACCGGTCTCCTCGATCGGGTGCGCCGCGCCCTCGGCCCGCCACTTGGTGAAGTTCGGCCGACCCGCGTCGTCCTCGGCGATCCACTCCCGGGCGAAGTCCCCGGCCTTGATCTCCGCGAGGATCCGCCGCATCTCATCCTTGACCCGTGCGTCGATCACGCGCGGTCCGCGCGAGTAGTCGCCGTACTCGGCCGTGTCGGAGACGCTGTACCGCATCCGGGCGATGCCGCCCTCGTACATCAGGTCGACGATCAGCTTCAGCTCGTGCAGGCACTCGAAGTACGCGATCTCCGGGGCGTACCCGGCCTCGGTGAGCACCTCGAAGCCCGTCTGCACCAGCGCGGAGGCGCCGCCGCAGAGCACCGCCTGCTCGCCGAACAGGTCGGTCTCGGTCTCCTCGGCGAAGCTGGTCCGGATCACCCCGGCCCGCGTCCCGCCGATCCCCTTGGCGTACGCCAGCGCCAGCGCCAGCGCGTTCCCGCTGGCGTCCTGCTCGATCGCCACCAGGCACGGCACGCCCTTGCCGTCGACGTACTGCCGGCGGACCAGGTGGCCCGGTCCCTTCGGGGCCACCATCGCCACGTCCACGTCGGCCGGCGGGGAGATGAAGCCGTACCGGATGTTGAAACCGTGGCCGAAGAGCAGCGCCTTGCCCGCGGACAGGTGCGGCGCGATCGACTCGGCGTAGAGCGTGCGCTGCACGGTGTCCGGCGCGAGAATCATGATCACGTCGGCCGCCTGCGCCGCCTCGGCCGGCGTACGCACCACAAGGCCCTGCTCCTGTGCCTTGGCCCGGCTCTTGGAACCCTCGGGCAGGCCGACCACCACGTCGACGCCGGAGTCCCGCAGCGACAGCGCGTGCGCGTGCCCCTGGCTGCCGTACCCGATCACCGCGACCGTGCGGCCCTGGATGACCCCCAGGTCGGCGTCGTCGTCGTAGTACACCTCAACGCTCATGAACTCTTCCCTTTCCTACGGCGGCCGGGTGGCTCGCCGGTCACGCGGCCCGCAGCGCGGGGCCGGCGGCGATGGACCGGGAGCCCCGGCCGATCGCCACCAGCCCGGACTGGACCATCTCCTTGATGCCGAACGGTTCGAGGTCGCGCAGCAGCGCTTCCAGCTTGTCGGGCGTGCCGGTGGCCTCGATCGTGAGGGTCTCCGGGGAGACGTCCACGACACGCGCCCGGAACAGGTCCACGGTCTCCAGCACCTGGGACCGGGCGGACCGGTCGACCCGCACCTTGACCAGCAGAAGTTCCCGAGCCACCGAGACCACCGGATCCAGCTCCACGATCTTCAGTACGTTGACCAGCTTGTTGAGCTGCTTGGTGACCTGCTCCAGTGGCGAGGTCTCGGCGTTGACCACGATCGTGATCCGGGAGACCTCGGGGTTCTCGGTCTCCCCCACGGCCAACGAGTCGATGTTGAATCCGCGCCGGGAGAACAGCCCCGCCACCCGGGCCAGCACGCCCGGCTTGTTCTCCACCAGGACGGAGAGGGTGTGAATGGTCATTGCCGGATCTCCTTCGCCACGCCCTCACGGCCCTCGCTGCGCCCGGTGCGTTCGGTCATGAGAGAACCTCGTCGTCCTCGTCGAAGTTCGGCCGCACGTCCCGAGCGAACATGATCTCGTCGTTGCTGGTGCCGGCGGCCACCATGGGCCAGACCATGGCGTCCTTGCCGACCACGAAGTCGACCACCACGGGGGCGTCGTTGACGGCCATCGCGGCCTCGATCGTCCGGTCCACGTCGGCCGCGTTCTCGCAGCGCAGACCCACGCAGCCGAGCGCCTCGGCCAGCTTCACGAAGTCCGGGATCCGGTGCTTGTGGGTGCCCAGTTCCGTGTTCGAGTACCGCTGGTCGTAGAAGAGCGTCTGCCACTGGCGCACCATGCCCAGATTGCCGTTGTTGATCACGGCGACCTTGATCGGGATGCCCTCCAGGGCGCAGGTCGCCAGCTCCTGATTGGTCATCTGGAAGCAGCCGTCCCCGTCGATCGCCCAGACGGTCGCGTCCGGCCGGCCCACCTTGGCGCCCATGGCCGCCGGCACGGCGTAGCCCATGGTGCCGAGGCCGCCGGAGTTCAGCCAACTGCGCGGCTTCTCGTACGAGACGAACTGGCTGGCCCACATCTGGTGCTGCCCGACCCCGGCCACGTACACCGCGTCCGGGCCGACGATCTCGCCGAGCCGCTTGATCACGTGCTGCGGCGCGAGCGTGCCGTCCTCCGGCTCGTCGTAGCCCAGCGGGTAGCGGCGACGCAGATCGTCCAGCTGCGCCCACCACTCGGTCCGGTCGACCGCGCCGGAGCGCTCCTGGCCGACCGCGGTGAGCAGCTCGTCGATCACGTGCCGCACGTCACCCACGATCGGCACGTCGGCGTGCCGGTTCTTGCCGATCTCCGCCGGGTCGATGTCGGCGTGCACCACCTTGGCGCCCGGGGCGAACGAGTCCAGCTTGCCGGTCACCCGGTCGTCGAACCGGGTGCCGAGCGCGATGATCAGGTCGGTGCGTTGCAGCGCGTACACCGCGGCCACCGTGCCGTGCATGCCGGGCATGCCCAGGTGCTGCCGGTGCGAGTCCGGGAACGCGCCCCGGGCCATCAGCGTGGTCACCACCGGGATCCCGGTCAGCTCGGCCAGCCGGCGCAGGCCCTCGGTGGCCCGCCCCTTGAGCACCCCGCCGCCGACGTACAGCACCGGGCGGCGGGCGGCGGCCATCAGCCGGGCGGCCTCCCGGATCTGCTTGCCGTGCGGGTGCAGCGTCGGCCGGTAGCCGGGCAGGTCGAGCGTGGGCGGCCAGCGGAAGGTCGTCTGCGCCTGGAGCACGTCCTTGGGGACGTCCACCAGCACCGGCCCCGGCCGGCCGGTCGAGGCCAGGTGGAACGCCTCGGCCAGGATCCGCGGAAGCTCCTCGGCGGTCTGGACCAGGAAGTTGTGCTTGGTGATCGGCAGCGTGATGCCCTGGATGTCCGCCTCCTGGAAGGCGTCCGAGCCGATCAGCGGCCGGGCCACCTGCCCGGTGATCGCCACCAGCGGCACCGAGTCCATGTACGCGTCGGCGATCGGGGTGACCAGGTTGGTCGCGCCCGGGCCGGAGGTGGCGATGCAGACGCCCACCTTCCCGGTGGCCTGCGCGTAGCCGGTGGCGGCGTGCCCGGCGCCCTGCTCGTGCCGGACCAGGATGTGCCGCACGGCGGAGTCGTAGAGCGGGTCGTACGCCGGCAGGATCGCGCCGCCGGGAATGCCGAAGACCACGTCCACGCCGAGCGCCTCCAGCGACCGGACGAGCGTGCCGGCGCCGGAGAGCTGGACCGGGGATGTGGTGCGTACCGCCGCGGCCGCCGCCACGGTGGCGGGCGAGGCGACGGCCGGCACCGGCTGGGCGGCGTGGGCTCGCTGGGCGATGGTCTCTGGTGTGGGTCGCGTCATGGCGGTGTCAGCCTTTGGGTGCGGGTCTCGGGTCTGGGGCCGGGCAACAAAAAAGCCCTCGTGCGTGATGCACGGGGCCAGCGCACTCTCGTCACACGAGAGTGCGCTCAAATAAGTACTCGGACCGACCGGGTCGACGACATGGGGTCAAGCCTGACGCATCTCACGCCCTGAGTCAACTGCTCCCACATCTTGGACAGAACGCGTCGCTCCGGTGGACCCGGCGCCGCGCTGCGACGGCCGGACCGGACCGTCCTCACCGCCCCCGGCCAGGGCCGGAGCGGCGGCGACCGGCGCGACCGGCGCCCCGGTGGGGCTCTCCGGCGGCCCCGCCTGCGGCACCCCTACCGGTGACACCGGGACCACGGTGACCCCCTGCGCCGACGCCACGATCACCTCGTCCACCGGCGAGCGGGGCGGCACCGCGACCCCGTCCGCCCGCGGCCCCTCGCCGGTACGCGCCGAAGCCGCCTCCAACTGGGCCGCCAGGTGCTCCGCCGGCACGCCCCAGCCGAACAGCAGCCCCTGCCCGAACCGGCAGCCGGCCGCCACCACCGCCGCCAGCTCGGTCGGCGTGGTCACCCCCTCGGCGATCACCTCCAGGCCCAGCCGGTGCCCGAGCCGCATCACCATGTCGACCATCCCGACCGCGGCCACGCTGCGGATCGCGCCGTTCGGCTCGGGCTCCGGATCGGTGACCAGGCTGTGGTCGATCTTCAGGATGTCGATGGGCAACCGGCGCAGCTGACCCAGCGAGGAGTAGCCGGCGCCGAAGTCGTCCAGCGCGACCCGTACGCCGATCGCGCGCAGCGCGGTGAGCCGGTCGATCAGCTCGTCCAGGTCGGTGGCGACGGCGTGCTCGGTCACCTCCAGCACCAGCCGCTGCGCCGGCACCCGGTGCATCCGCAGCGCCTCGGTGACCTGCCGGACGTACTCGGGCCGGTGCAGCTCCCGCGGCGAGACGTTCACCGACACCCAGACGTCGTGCCCGTCGGCCAGCCACACGGAGAGCTGGTGGCAGGCCCGGTGCAGCACCCACGCCCCCAGGTCGGCGATCATCCCGCACTCCTCGGCCAGCGGGATGAACTCGTCCGGCCGGACCGACCCGAGGGTGGGGTGCTCCCACCGCAGCAGCGCCTCGGCACCCACCGGGCGCACCGAGGGCACCGCCACCACCGGCTGGAAGGCCAGCCACAGCTCGTCCCGGCCGATCGCGCCGCGCAGTTCGTGCTCCAGCGTGGTACGCCGGCGCAGCCGGTCCTCGTGGCCGGCGTCGTACCGCTCGACCCGGTTCTTGCCGCGCTGCTTGGCGTAGCGCAGCGCCAGGTCGGCGTGCCGGAGCAGGTCCTCCACCGCGCCGGAGCCGGACCGGACGGCCACGCCGATGCTCACCGACAGGTAGACCGGCCCCTCCGCGCTCTGGTACGCCCCGCCGAGCGCCAGCAGCAGCCGTTCGGCCATCCGCTGCGCCCCGGCCGGATCGCCGCGCAGCAGCACCGCGAACTCGTCCCCGCCCAGCCGGGCCGGCACGTGCCCCGGCCCGAGGGTGCGGCGCAGCCGCTGCCCCACCTCGACGAGCACGGCGTCGCCGACGTCGTGACCGCGCATGTCGTTGACGACCTTGAACCCGTCCAGGTCGAGTCCGAGCAGCACCACCGGCGCGGGCGAAAGCTCCTCGTGCAGCGCGCGCAGCAGCCCGCGCCGGTTCGCCAGCCCGGTGAGCGGGTCGGTGTGCGCCAACTCCCGGAAGTGCGCCTCGCGCTCGACGAGCCGGTTGGCGTAGCCGCGCACCTGGCGCAGCGCCAGCGAGTGCCGGGAGACCAGGGCGAACCCCTCGACCACCCCGGCCGCCACCACCGCTCCGGAGAAGGTGCCGCCGACCGCCTCGTGGTAACAGGCCGCCAGGCTGAGCCCGATCATCGGCAGGAACGCGTACCCGGTGCCGCGCAGCATCACGTCCACGCCGGTCTCGTCCAGCACCTCGGTGGTGCGGGCGGCCAGCGCCAGCAGCAGCAGCCCGCCCGGCGCGAGCACGGCGCCGACCGCCGTGGCGACCGGGCCGGACTGGCCGATGCCCGCGGACAGCAGCAGGCCGGCCAGGGCCGTGAGGGTGACGCCGACGCCGGCCAGCACGGACCGGGTCCGCGGCCGGCCGGCCCGCAGGATCACCATGGCCGCCAGGCCGGCCCCGCCGGCCGTGGTGATCGTGGCCACCAGGATGGCCGGGCCGGGCACCGGGGTGGCGGCGCCGAGCAGCCGGGTCGGCCGGCTGAGCAGCACCCAGCCGACGAACCACAGCGCGGCCGCCACGATGACGCCGTCCAGCGCCAGCCGGGTGGCGACCGCGGCGCCGCGGATCAGGTGCGGAAACCGCAGCAGCCCGGCCCACAGCACCGCGCCGCCGACCGTGCAGCCGATCGCCACCACGGAGGCCAGCAGCGCCCGCTCCCGGTGGTGATCCGACCAGTCCGCGCCCAGCCCGGCCAGCACGCCCAGCCCGGCCACCGTGGTGAGGGTGGTGACCGCGGCACCGGCGGCCAGCCAGCGGCAGGCGGCGACCGCACCCGGATGCTCAAGCGGGTGCGGGCCGGCCGGCGCCGGGCCGACCGGAACCGCCCGCCGCGCCGCCCGGAACAGCAGGACGGTGGCGATCGTGGCGACCGACCCGCCACCGACGGCGATGGTCACCACGACCGGAAGTGGGTGCACAACCCAACTCTGCCGGATCGGTGCCACGCACGGAAACCGGGCACGCGCGTTGTTCCCGGGTCGTATCCATCGGAGCCGTCCCGCCGGGCGGCCCCGCCATCCCGCGTGGTGGGCGGGTCGGCACCCGGGTGGTCGCACCGTGACCACGCCGGTGCCAGACTGGGTGGTATGCCTGACCTGCGGTCGAGGACCTCCACGCACGGACGGACGATGGCCGGCGCCCGGGCGCTGTGGCGTGCCACCGGGATGACCGACAGCGACTTCGGCAAGCCGATCGTCGCCATCGCCAACAGCTACACCCAGTTCGTACCGGGACACGTCCACCTCAAGGACCTCGGTGGCCTGGTGGCGGAGGCGGTCGCCGAGGCCGGCGGGGTGGGCCGGGAGTTCAACACGATCGCGGTGGACGACGGCATCGCGATGGGCCACGGCGGCATGCTCTACTCGCTGCCCAGCCGCGAGTTGATCGCCGACGCGGTGGAGTACATGGTCAACGCGCACTGCGCGGACGTCCTGGTGTGCATCTCCAACTGCGACAAGATCACCCCCGGCATGCTGCTGGCGGCGCTGCGGCTGAACATCCCCGCCGTGTTCGTCTCCGGTGGCCCGATGGAGGCCGGCAAGGTCGACGGGCTGGCCGTGGTCGACGGGGTGGTCTCCACCACCACCGGCCGCAAGCTCGACCTGATCGACGCGATGATCGCCTCCTCGGACGACGCGGTCGGCGACGGCCAACTCGGGGAGATCGAACGCTCCGCGTGCCCGACCTGCGGATCCTGTTCGGGCATGTTCACCGCGAACTCGATGAACTGCCTGACCGAGGCGATCGGCCTGGCCCTGCCCGGCAACGGTTCGACGCTGGCCACCCACGCCGCGCGCCGGTCGCTGTTCGTCGAGGCCGGCCGGACCGCCGTGGCGCTGGCCCGTCGCTGGTACGACGGGGACGACGCCTCGGTGCTGCCCCGCTCGATCGCCTCCCGGGCCGCCTTCGAGAACGCCATCGCGCTGGACGTGGCGATGGGCGGCTCCACCAACACCGTGCTGCACCTGTTGGCCGCGGCCCGCGAGGCGGAACTCGACTTCGGGGTGGTCGACATCGACGAGATCTCCCGCCGGGTGCCCTGCCTGGCCAAGGTCGCGCCGAACTCGCCGAAGTACCACATGGAGGACGTGCACCGGGCCGGCGGCATCCCCGCCATCCTCGGCGAGTTGGACCGCGCCGGACTGCTGCGCCGCGACGTGCACGCGGTGCACGCCGACTCGCTGGACGCCTGGCTCGCCGACTGGGACATCCGGGGCGGCCGGGCCACCGCGGCGGCGAACGAACTGTTCGCGGCGGCGCCGGGCGGGGTGCGCACGACCGAGCCGTTCTCCACCACCAACCGCTGGGACGCGCTGGACACCGATCCGGCCGACGGCTGCATCCGGGACCTCGCCCACGCGTACTCCGCCGACGGCGGGCTGGCGATCCTGCGTGGCAACCTGGCCCCGGACGGCTGCGTGGTGAAGACCGCCGGGGTGCCCGAGGAGTGCCTGACGTTCCGCGGGCCGGCCCGGGTGTTCGAGTCCCAGGAGGCGGCCGTCGAGGCGATCCTCGCCCGGCGGGTGGTGGCCGGCGACGTCGTGCTGATCCGGTACGAAGGCCCCAAGGGCGGGCCGGGGATGCAGGAGATGCTCTACCCCACCTCGTTCCTCAAGGGGCGCGGCCTCGGCCGGTCCTGTGCGCTGCTGACCGACGGCCGGTTCTCCGGCGGCACCTCCGGGCTGTCCATCGGGCACGTCTCCCCCGAGGCGGCCGGCGGCGGGCTCATCGCGCTGGTGGCCGAGGGTGACGAGATCGTCATCGACATTCCGGGCCGGTCGGTCGTACTCAACGTCCCGGACGAGGTGCTCGCGGCCCGCCGGATCGCCGAGGAGAAGCGCGACCGGCCGTACACGCCGACCGACCGGGAACGCCCGGTCTCCGCGGCGCTGCGCGCGTACGCCTCGATGGCCACCTCGGCCAGCGACGGCGCCTACCGGCGGGTGCCCGACTAGGGCGTGTTTCACAGGTGCTGGTCGGCCTGCGCCGCGCCCGCCCCGTCCGCCGGTGCGGCCAGGGCGAGCGACCGGGCGTAGCGGATCGCGGCCGGGGTGTCCGGGAAGACCAGCCCGGCGCGGCGCAGTTCCTCGGCGACGCCCAGCGCGTCGAGCACCTGGTGGTGGTCGGCGGTGATGCCGGAGAGCAGCACGGTGATGCCCCGTCCGCGCAGCCTGTCGATGGCGTCGCCGAGCACCCGGGCGCCGGTGGCGTCCATGGTGGAGACCCGGGACATCCGCAGGATCACCACCCGGACGTCGGCCACCTCGGAGAGTTCCAGCAGGAAACGGTGGGCGGCGGCGAAGAACAGCGGCCCGTCGAGGCGGTACGCCACGATGTGCTCGGCCAGCAGGGCGTGCTCCTCGGCGCTGTGGTCCCCGGCCTCCAGCGGCACCTGTTCCAGCTTGGCGCTGCGGGCCACCGCCCGCAGCGCGAGGACGACGGCGACCGCGATGCCCACGGCCACCGCGGTCACCAGGTCCCAGATCACCGTGACCGCGAACGTGAGCACCAGCACCACCGCGTCGGCGCGGGTGGCCCGGACGAGGGCGCGCAGCGAGGCGACCTCCACCATCCGGACCGTGGTGGCCAGCAGCACCCCGGCCAGCGCGGCCAGCGGGATCCGCCCGACCAGCGGCGCCGCGGCCAGCACGATCACCGCGAGCGCGACCGCGTGGGTCAGGGCGGCCAGCTTCGAGGCCGCGCCGGCCCGGACGTTCACCGCCGTCCGGGCGATCGCCGCGGTGGCCGGGATGCCGCCGAAGACCGGCGCGGCCAGGTTCGCCAGGCCCTGCCCGAACAGCTCCCGGTCCGGGTCGTGCCGCTCGCCCACCGTCATCCCGTCGGCCACGGTGGCCGAGAGCAGGCTCTCCAGCGCCGCGAGCGCGGCCACCGCGAGCGCGGACGGCAGCAGCGCTCCGACCGCGCCCGGGTCGAAGAAGTCGAGGGACGGCGCCGGCAGCCCCTGCGGCAGCGTGCCGATCCGGGCCAGGTCGACCGGCACCAGCTCGGCCAGCACGGTCGCGGCACCGACCCCGAGCAGCGAGAACGGCAGGGCCGGCCGCCACCGCGCGCCGATCAGCATGAGCGCCGCGACCGACGCCGCCACGAGCACGGCCGCCGGCCGGGGGTGCGCCGCGAACCGGACGACCGCGTCGGCGGCCACCGCCCAGACCTTCTCGCCGTGCGCGTCGACCACGCCCAGCGCGGCCGGCACCTGTTGCAGCGCGATCACCACCGCGATGCCGGCGGTGAAGCCCTCGATCACCGGCGTCGGCAGGTACTGCACGTAGCGGCCGAGCCGGGCCACCGCCAGCACGATCAGCACCAGCCCGGCCAGCACGCCGACGGCGAGCACGCCGGTCGGGCCGAAGCGGTGCACCACCGGCACGAGCACCACGGTCATCGCCCCGGTCGGGCCGGAGACCTGGAGGTTGGAGCCGCCGAACACCGCCGCCACGGCCCCGGCCACCACCGCGGTGATCAGGCCGGCCTGCGCGCCCAGCCCGGAGGTGACGCCGAACGCCAGGGCCAGCGGCAGCGCCACCACCGCCACGGTCAGCCCGGCCAGCAGGTCCCGGCGGGGCGACCGGCGCACCGCCGTCCAGTCGCCGGCGTCGGGCAGCAGGCCGGCCAGCCGGCCCAGCACGGCTGCGCTCACCGGTTCGCCTCGGCGCGCAGCTCGTCGAGCAGGGCGTCCCGATCGGTGAGCACCGCGCCGAGGATGCGCCGGCCGGCCGCCAGCAGGTCGGCGACGTCCGGGGTGCTGAGCGCGTACACGGTGAGCGGTCCCTCGCGGTGCGAGCTGACCATCCCGGCCCGGCGCAGCACGGCGAGCTGCTGGGACAGGTTCGGCGCCTCCACGTCGATGGCCGCGAGCAGGTCCCGGACCGGCTTCGGGCCATCCTGGAGCAGTTCCAGTACGCGGATCCGCACCGGATGGCCGAGGGTGCGGAACAGCTCCGCCTTCGCCTGGTAGAGCGGCACGGACACGAGAACTCCTCTGCGGGGTCGGCCGTGCGACTTTAGCACTTGAAGAATTCTGCAATTCAAAGGGCCGGCATTCCCGCCGGGACCCGCGGCCCGGAACCGGGCGGCCGGGCTACCCGTCGATCCGGTACGGCTCGGCCGCCGAGCGGATCGCCGCCGCACCGGCCGCCACCGCCGGATGCGCCGCGCCACCCCGGCGGTACGCCATCCAGGTGCGGCGGCGAAGCGCCAGCGGGATCAGCCGGACACCGGCCGGCGGCTGCCCGGCGGCGAGCCGCGGCACCAGCGACACCCCCTGCCCCGCGGCCACCAGCGCCAGCACCGTGCCGAAGTCGTCCGCGTGGTGCCGGATCCGCGGCCCGAAGCCGGCGGCCCGGCAGGCGTGCAGCGCGACGGTGTGGCAGAGGGTGCCGGCCGTGCCGACGATCCAGCCGGCATCCCGGGTCGCGGCCAGCGGATCGGCCTGCGGCGCGGATCCGCCGGGCGGCACGGATCGGCCGGGCGGCACGGATCGGCCGGGCGGCACGGGCGGGGCCGACCGGTCGTCGCCGGGCACGGCGAGGTACACGGTCTCGGCCAGCAGCGGTTCCACGTCCAGGGTCCGGTCCGGCTCGGCCGGCACCACGTCGTAGTCGTGCACGAGCGCCAGATCCAGCCGGCGCTCCCGCAACGCGTCCGGCACGGCCACCGGGTCGAGTTCGGTCACCTCCAGATCGAGCGCGGGATGGTCCCGGGCCAGCGCCACGAGCGCCGCCGGGAGCAGCGTGCGGGCCGCGCTCGGATAGGCGCCCACCCGCAGTACCCCGGACACCGCGGTGCGGGCGGCGGCCAGCGCCGCGTCCGCGCGTTCGAGCGCCGCCAGCACCTCGTCGGCGTGCCGGACCAGGGCCGTGGCGGCGGCGGTCAACGCGACCCGGCGACCGGTGCGGGTCAGCAGCGGCACCCCCGCCTCGCGTTCCAGGACGGTCAACTGCTGGGACACCGCGGACGGCGTGTAGGCGTGGGCCTGGGCGACCGCCGCGATCGTGCCGAGCCGGGCGAGGTCCCGCAGCAGGCGCAGGCGGCGAACGTCAAGCATCAGTTCAGCTTACGTATCTGTGCAGAAAACTGAACTGGACCTGATGCTCCACGATCGGCAAGGCTGATCCCCATGACAGCAGGCGGCCTGTACGTACCCCTGATCACGCCGTTCGACGATGCCGGACGGGTCGACCCCGGCGCGCTCGACGCGCTGGCCCGGCAGGTCCTCGCGGACGGGGCCACCGGACTGGTCGCGCTCGGCACCACCGCCGAGCCGGCCACGCTCACCGACGCCGAGCGCGCGCTGGTGCTCGACGTCGTGGCGCGGGTGTGCCGCGAGCGGGCCGCGGAGCTGATCGTCGGCGCGAACACCGAGGCGGCGCTCGGCGACCTGTCCCGGTGGTCCGCCGTGACCGGCGCGCTCACCCTGGTGCCGCCGTTCGTCCGACCCGGCGAGGCGGCGGCCGTGGCACATCTCGGCCGCCTCGCCGCCGCCAGCCCGGTGCCGGTGCTCGTCTACCACGTGCCGTACCGCACCGGGCAACCGCTCTCCGAACGCGCGTTGCGCCAACTGGCCGCAACGCCCAACGTCTGCGGCGTGAAGCTGTCGGTGGGCGGCATCGACGCGGACACCGTCGCGCTGCTGGCCGACGTACCCCCGGGCTTTGCCGTCCTGGCCGGCGACGACGTGTTCGTCTCCGCGCTGCTCGCCCTCGGCGGGCACGGCGGGATCCTGGCCTCGGCGCACGTGGCCACGGCGGAGTTCGCGGCCCTGGTGCGGGCGTGGCGGGCGGGCGACGCCGCCCGGGGCCGCGCCCTGGGTCACCGGCTCGCGCCGCTGTCCGCGGCGCTGTTCGCCGAGCCCAACCCCGCGGTGGTCAAGGCCGTGCTGCACGCGCAGGGTCGCATCGCGACCCCGGCGGTACGGCCGCCGCTGCTGCCGGCGTCCGCCGCCGGCACCGCCACCGCGCTCCGGTACGCCGACCGGCCGGCCCCGCTGTCCGCCCGGGCCGCGGCCGGCTCGTCCGCCTGACTGGCGCCGGCGCGGCGGCCGGGAACGAGCCCCGTCCCGGTCCGGTGCCGGGACCGGGACGGGGCTCCGCCCTCAGCCGATGTCGTTGACGCAGCGCAGCACCGGCCGGGTCACCAGGGCGGCCGGGTCCAACGTCGCCGTGCTGCGCACGGTGAACGTGGCGGTCTCGCCCGGCAGCAGGGTGCACAGCGCCTCGTCCACGCTGGCCGCCGGATCGAGCCGGTCCGGATACAGGGTGAGGTCGCGCAGCAGCGTGCGGGCGTTCACCCGGACCCGGTAGCCGCCGGGCACCGGATCCACCTCGGCGGTGTAGTCGGCGGCCACCCAGTCCAGCTCCCGGTCCTCGGCGAAGAACCACAGCGCCCGGCCCGGGAGCCCCGCGCCGCCGTCCGCCGTCCCGGCGCCGTCGCCCGCCGGCCCCGCATTGTCGTCCGCCGGCCCGGCGTCGCGGTCCGCCGGCCCGGCAGCGGCGACCATGTCCGCGTCGCCGTCCAGTTCGGCGAGCAGCAGCTCGCCGCGGGCGTTCTCGGGGGCGGCCAGGTCGGTCGGCACCGGCAGGGCCACCGCCGAGTACGCCGGCACCCGGGCCGGCAGCGACGCCTTGGCCCGCGGTTCGCCGTCCAGGGTCACCCGGGCCAACGCCAACTCGGCCGACCACGGCACCGGCGTCTCGTTCACCACGACCACCACCAGGCCGCCCTCGTGCGGCTGCACCGTGACCAGCCGGTCGGCGTACGCACGGCGCAGCGCGTACCAGAGCGGCTTGCGCCGCCCGTCGCCGTCCACCGCCGACCACGAGGTGACCGGCCAGCAGTCGTTGAGCTGCCACATGATGCTGCCCATGCAGACCGGCCGGTGCGCCCGCAGGTGCTCGATGCCGGTCTGCAGGGCACGGGCCTGGACCACCTGGGTCAGGTAGTGCCAGTCGTCGAAGTCCCGCGGCGCCGGCAGGTGCGCGTCCAGCCCCCGCTGGAGCTTGCGGTCGCCGTCGATGGCCTTCTGGTGCTGCGCCATCCCCGGCGAGTCGTGCGCCAGCGGCTCGTCCGAGAGCGCCCGCCGCAGGGTGGCGTACGCGGGCGGAGCCTGCCAGCCGAACTCCGCGGCGAACCGGGGCACGTACTGGCGGTACTTGGTGTAGTCGTCGGTGTTCCAGACGTCCCAGATGTGCATGGTGCCGTACCCGGGCTCGTTCGGGTGCACGTCGTCCCGGCCCGACCAGGGGCTGCCCGGCCAGTACGGCACCGTCGGGTCCAGTTCGGCCACGATGCTCGGCAGCAGGTCCAGGTAGTAGCCGGCGCCCCAGGTGCGGCCGGCCAGCGGCTCCTGCCAGTCCCAGTCGTGGAACCCCCAGATGTTCTCGTTGCAGCCGGTCCACAGCACCAGGCTCGGGTGCCCGGCCAGCCGCGCCACGTGCTCGCGCGCCTCGGCCGCCACCTCCGCCGGGAACGGATCCTCCTCCGGGTACGCCGCGCAGGCGAACAGGAAGTCCTGCTGCACCAGCAGCCCGAGCGAGTCGGCCAGGTCGTAGAAGTCGTCCGACTCGTACCGGCCGCCGCCCCAGACCCGCAGCAGGTTGAGGTTGGCCCCGACGGCCTGGTCGAACCGGTCGGCGTACCGCTGGCGGGTGACCCGGGTCGGGAACGCGTCGTCGGGGATCCAGTTGGCACCCCTGACGAACACCGGCCGGTCGTTGACCACCAGCGTGAACGGCGTGCCGAGGGCGTCGGGGGTGGTGTCCACCCGGACCGAGCGGAATCCGATCAGCCGGTCCGTGCGGTCCAGCTCGGCACCGGCTGCGGCGTGCAGGGTGACCGCGAGCGGGTAGCGCGGCTGCCCGCCGTACCCGCGCGGCCACCACAGCTCGGGGTCGGCCACCGCGAGATCCAGCACGGCCGTACGCTCCCCGGCCGGAATGAGCACGCCGACGCTGGTGCCGGCCGCGGCGCTCGCGCCGGCCGCGGTGTCGGCGTCGGTGTCGGTGTCGGTGTCGGTGTCGGGCTCAACGCCGGTGCCGCCCGCCGGAGCCGGCGCGCCGGCCAGTGCCGCCACCACCCGGACCGGCTCGTCGGCGGCCCGGTCCAGCCGGACGTGCACCGCCACCCGGCCCTGGCCCCGGTCCACCGTGACCAGCGGCCGGACCTCGGCCAGCCGGGCGGTGTTCCACCCGTGCAGCGAGATCGGCTGCCAGATCCCGGCGGTGACCAGGTTGGGACCCCAGTCCCAGCCGAAGTTGCACGCCATCTTGCGGATGAAGTTGAACGGTTCCGGGTACGCGTTCGGCCGGTCGCCGAGCCGGTCCCGCTGCTGCTCGGCATACCGGTACGCCGAATCGAAGCGCACCCGCAGCACGTTCTGGCCGGTCCGCAGCGCCGACCGGACGTCGAACCGCCACCCGCGGTGCATGTTCGCGGTGCGGCCGACCTGGACGTCGTTGAGCAGCACCGTGGCGACGGTGTCCAGCCCGGCGCAGACCAGCTCGACACGCTCGGTCGCGACGCCGGCGTGCTCGAAGCGGGTCTCGTACGTCCAGTCCGTGCGCCCGATCCAGGACAGCGCCGTCTCGTTGCCGTCCAGGTACGGGTCCGGGATCAGGCCGGCGGCCAGCAGGTCGGTGTGCACACACCCGGGCACGGTGGCCGGCACCACCACCCCGGCGATACCGGCCGGAACGTGCGGCCCCGGCTCCGCGCGCAGGGTCCACCCGTCGTGCAGCGGCCGGCCGTACCGCGGCGGCGGGCCGGCGGACGGGCGGCCGTCGTACGGCGACGGATCGCCGTACGACGGCCCGACCGGACCCGGCGGTGAACCAGGCACGCCGCTCGGGTCCACGGTCACGCCTTCACCGCGCCTTCCATGATGCCGCGGACGATCTGCCGACCGCCGATGCCGAGCAGGACCAGCAGCGGCACCGTGGCCACGAACGCGCCGGCCAGCACCCGGCGGTAGATGACGTAGTTGCCGCTGGCCAGGTCGGATATGGCCACCATCGAGGTCGGATAGTCCGAGCCGTTCAGCGTGATCAGCGGCCACTGGAAGTCGTTCCAGGTCATCACGAAGGTGAGCAGCCCGAGCACGGCCAGCGCCGGCCGGATCGCCGGCAGCACCAGGCTCCAGTACATCCGCATGGTGGTGGCGCCGTCCATCCGGCCCGACTCGATCAGCTCGTCCGGCACCGCGCCCACGACGAACTGCCGCATGTAGAACACCCCGAACGCGGTGACCAGACCGGGCGCGATCACCGCGAGCAGCGTGCCGTTCCAGCCGAGCTTGCCCATCACGATGTAGAGGGCGACGATGCCGAGCTGCTGCGGCACGGTGAGGGTGAGCACCACGACCATCATCAGCGCGTTGCTGCCCGGGAAGCGCAGCTTGGCGAACGCGAACCCGGCCAGCGAGCAGAAGAACAGCACCGAGAAGGTCACCACGGACGACACGATGGCGCTGTTGATCAGCGACGCCGCGAAGTAGACGTCCTGCATGGTGAAGACTTCGTTCAGGTTGATGAAGAACTGGTTGCCCGGCACGACCGCCGGGGGCAGCTTCGCCAACGCCTCGTCGGTGCTGGTGGCGATCACGAACATCCAGTAGAGCGGGAACGCCGAAAACAGCACGATCAGGGAGAGCAGCAGGTACGTCCAGACGCTGCCCCTGGTGTCCTGCGGCGCCCGACCCATCAGCGCGGCGCGGCGGCGGCCGCGCGGCGGCCCGGCCGGCGGTGCGCTGTGTCGGGCCTGGTGCGTGGTGGTGCTGGCGGCGGTCACCGTCGTCCCCCTCCAATGCGGTTGGTCAGCAGGGTGTTGATGCCGGTGACCACGACGACGATGACGAACAACGCCATGGCCATGGCGGCCGCGTAGCCCAGGTTGAGGTCCTTCCAGCCCACCTTGTAGATCAGCTGGGCGATGGTCTGCCATTCACCGGCCGGCCCGCCGGTGGCGCTCTGCGAGTTCAGGTCGAACAGCATCGGCTCGGTGAACAGTTGCAGCCCGCCGATCGTGGACACCACGATGGTGAACAGCAGCACCGGCCGGATCATCGGGACGGTGATCTGCCAGAGCTGCCGGTTCGGCCCGGCCCCGTCGATGGCGGACGCCTCGTACACGTCGCGCGGGATGGACTGCATCGCGGCCAGGTAGAGCAGGGCGTTGTAGCCGATCCACTTCCAGTTGACCATCGTGGCGATGGCGATCCAGGAGTGCAGCTTGTCGGCCCGCCAGTCGATCGGATTGTCGCCGCCGCCGATGCCGAGCAGCCCGAGCACCCAGTTGGCCACCCCGTAGTCGCGGGACACGATCGTGCTGAACACCATGGTCGAGGCGGTCAGCGGCGTGACGTACGGCAGCAGGATGCCGACCCGCCACCAGGTCTTGCCGCGCAGGTGGCGGTTCAGCAGGGCGGCCACGACCAGCGCGATCAGCAGCTGCGGCACGGTGGACAGCACGAAGATGCCCAGCGTGTTGTAGAGCGCGTTCCAGAAGTCCTCGTCGGCGATCAGCCGGCTGAAGTTCTCCATGCCGGCCCAGCCGGTCAGGTCGGGATCGTCCAGCCGCCAGTGCCGGAACGCGACGACCGCGTTGAAGATCAGCGGGAACACCCCGAACGCCGCGAACAGCAGGAAGAACGGGGCGATCATGACGTACGGCATGTACCGCATGTCGAAACGGAGCAGCCGGTTACGCAGGTTCGACCGCCGCGGGACGGGTGCACGGCCGGGCGCTGGCGGCCCGCCGCCGGGTCGACCGGCCGCGGGACCGCCGGCCTGGGCCGGCTGGGTTCGGGTGGTGGACATGGGATTCTCCAGAACGATGGCCGGAACGGTCGGGGACTTCGCGGCTGCGGGCCGGGACCGGACCGCCATGCTGGCGATCCGGTCCCGGCCGTCATCCGGCGGTACCGTTGCGCGGAGTCGGTTGGGGCTCCACGGTCCGGTCCCGGTGTCGCGGCGTCAGCTGTTGGCCGCCTTCTGTGCCTCCTTGACGGCCTCCGCCCAGGCGGCGTCCGGCTTCAGCGAGCCGTTCTGCACCCGCGTCAGCACGTTCTCCACGGCGACCCGGGTCGGGCCGGCCTTCTTGCCCAGGTACTGCGGCTGGAGACCCTCCGCCATCTTCGGGAAGATCTGGCCGACCGGGGCGTCGCTGAAGAACGGGTTCTTGAAGTCGGTGATCGCCGGGTCGGTGTAGAGCGCCGGCTGCGACGGCAGGTTGCCGACCGTCTTGAAGATCTCGATCTGCTGCTCCGGCTGGACCAGCCACTCCAGCAGCTTGTACGCCTCGTCGACGTTCTTGCCCTGCTTGGGGATGGTCAGCCAGGAGCCGCCCCAGTTGCCACCGCCACCGGGAACCGCGGCGATGTCCCACTTGCCCTCGGTGGAGGGAGCGGTGTCCTTGATGTGGCCGAGCATCCACGCCGGGCAGGCCAGCACCGCGAACTTGTTGCCGAGGAAGCCCTTGTCCCAGTCGGCCTGGAAGCTGGCCAGGTTGGCCGAGAGGCCGGCCTCGACGGCCTTGACGCTGTAGTCGAAGGCGACCTTCGGGCCGCCGTCCATCTGCAGCTGCTCGCTCTCGTCGTAGAAGCCGACCGGCTGCTGGGTGAGGATCGGGTTGAACATGTTCGACGCGGCGTCGATGAACTTCTTGTTGGTCTTGGCGGTGTACTGCTGGCCGACCTCGATGAACTTGTCCCAGGTGGGCCAGAGCGCGGAGACCTGGTCGCGGTCGGTGGGCAGGCCCGCCTCCTTGAACAGGTCACTGCGGTAGCACATCGCCAGGCCGCCCACGTCGGTGCCGAGACCGATCTGGGCCTTGCCGTCCGGCGACATCGAGTTCTTCCACTTCCACGGCAGGTACTTGCTCTCGTACGAGCCGGCGCCCTTGTCGAGCAGGTTGACGAACTTGTCCGCCTGCGAGCGGAACTGCACGATGAAGCCCTCGTCGATGGCGGCGATGTCCGGCGCGCCGGAGCCGGCGATGAGCTTCTTCTGCAGGTCCTCGTGCTGGGCGTTGTACTCGCCGGTGTTCAGGTCGATCTTGACGTTCGGGTGCGCGGCCTCGTACTTGGCCTTGAGGTCCGTCAGACCGAAGTCACCCCAGAAGGCGATCTTGAGGGTGACCTGCTCGTCGCCGCCGCCGGAGTTGCTCGTGCTCTTACCACTGCACGCGGCGACCATCGTCGTCGCCGCCAGCCCCACCGCGGCCACCCGCAGCCATCTGGGCAAAGACCGTCTCATTTGCCAATCCTCCGAGCACCATTGGAAACGCTCCCAAGATCGAGGAACGTTGACTGAACCGGGTAAGTGAGAGCCACCGTAAGTGGGGGCGCAGGACGTGTCAATAAGCGCCCCATCCCGTAGCCGAGCCGTGACCTTGGCTAAAAACTACGGTGCCGATTGGCCGGCTTTACCGCTCTTTACCGTTACATGGAGCGCTCCCACCGGTTTCAGCATTGTCGAGCGGAGCACCTTGAAGGCGTTGGCACCACTATGCTTAACCGGGCAAGTAGCCAGCCGCCTCCCGTCCGGACCTACCGACTGGGTAAGTTGCTGGAACCCCGTGTTCGGCTTACGTGGCACGGGCGGCACGTACGTGGAGGAGCACCGGGTGAAGCGGCCCACGATCGCTGACGTGGCCCGGCGGGCCGGGGTGTCCAAAGGGGCCGTTTCGTACGCCCTGAACGGTCAGCCCGGTGTCTCGGCCGCGACCCGACAGCGCATCCTCGCCATCGCCGAGGAGATCGGGTTCAACCCGAACAGCGCCGCCCGGGCGCTCTCGGGCGCCAGCTCGCGGGCCGTCGGCCTGGCCCTGTCCCGCCCCGCCCGTGTGTTGGGCATCGAGCCGTTCTTCATGGAGCTGATCAGCGGCGTCGAGTCGGAACTGTCCGCCCGCGGATACGCGCTCACCCTCCAGGTGGTCACCGATCCGGAGGCCGAGGTGGCCGTCTACCGCCGCTGGTGGGGTGAACGCCGGGTCGACGGGGTCTTCCTCTGCGATCTGCGCGCCGACGACCGCCGGGTGCCCATGCTGGAGGAACTCGACCTGCCCGCCGTGGTGATCGGCGGGCCGGGGCACACCGGCCGGCTCCCGCACGTCTGGTCCGACGACGGCGCCGCGGTCACCGAGACGCTGGAGTACCTCATCGCGCTCGGGCACCGGCGCATCGCCCGGGTCGGCGGGCTGCCCGGACTGCTGCACACCGAACTGCGCACGGCCGCCTTCGAGCGGGTCTGCCGCCGGCCCGAGATGCGCTGGTCGGTCACCGTGTCCTCGGACTACAGCGGCGAGGACGGCGCCCGGGCCACCCGGCGGCTGCTCAGCTCGACCGAGCGGCCCACCGCGATCATGTACGACAACGACGTGATGGCCATCGCCGGGCTCTCGGTGGCTCAGGAGATGGGCCTCGCCGTGCCCGGTGACGTGTCGATCGTGGCCTGGGACGACTCGCCGCTGTGCCAGTTGGTGCATCCGCCGCTCACCGCGCTCAGCCGGGACATCCCGGCCTACGGCGGGCACGCGGCGCGGCACCTGCTGGCGGCGATCGGCGGCGAGTCGATCGGCGCGTACCAGGACGAGGGGGCGCACCTGACCCCGCGCGGCAGCACCGCGCCGCCCCGGGCCGGCTGAACCGGTCAAGCCGTCCTGGCGACGCTCCGGGCGACGCTCCGCGCGGTCCACCGGTACCGGACGCGGGGCTCCCGAACGGGTAGCATCGGCGTACTCGCAACTGGCGCGGCAGGTGGAATCAACCACCGGGGAGCGACCGGAAGCGTGCGCCGCGCGCCTGGGCGTACGCGGAGACCGACGGGCAACCACCCGTCGGGGCCCGCGGCTGGCCGCACTGGCAGGATCCGGTGCGGACGACGCCACTGCATCCCGCCGGTCGCGCACAGCGACCGAGCGGAGGACGCCAGGAGGACGCCTGTGCACGTACCACCGATTCCCCGCTTGAGCGCGACGGACCCGCAGCTCGCCGCCCTTGTCGAGGCCGAGGCCCAGCGCCAGCACGACAAGCTGCGGTTGATCGCCTCGGAGAACTACGTCTCGACGGCGGTGCTGGAGGCCAGCGGCACCGTGCTGACGAACAAGTACTCGGAGGGCTACGCCGGCCGGCGCTACTACGAGGGCCAGCAGTTCATCGACCAGATCGAGACGCTGGCCATCGAGCGGGCCAAGTCACTCTTCGGGGTGGCCCACGCCAACGTGCAGCCGTACTCCGGCTCGCCGGCCAACCTCGCCGTCTACCTGGCCTTCCTCTCTCCCGGCGACACCGTGCTCGGCATGTCGCTGCCGATGGGCGGGCACCTGACGCACGGCTGGTCGGTCTCGGCCACCGGCAAGTGGTTCAACCCGGTCCGCTACGGCGTCCCCCGCGAGACCGGGCGGATCGACCTGGACGAGGTCCGCGACATCGCCCGCCGGGAACGCCCCAAGGTGATCTTCTGCGGTGGTACGGCCGTACCGCGCACCATCGACTTCGCCGGTTTCGCCGAGATCGCCCGCGAGGTCGACGCGGTCCTGGTGGCCGACATCGCGCACATCGCCGGCCTGGTCGCCGGCGGGGCGCACCCGTCGCCGGTCGGGCACGCCGACGTGATCACCACGACGACGCACAAGACGCTGCGCGGTCCCCGCGGCGCCATGATCCTGACCACCGCCGAGCACGCCGCGGCGATGGACAAGGCCGTCTTCCCCGGCCTGCAGGGCGGCCCGCACAACCACACCACCGCGGCCATCGCGGTGGCGCTGCACGAGGCGTCGACCCCGGACTTCCGGGCGTACGCGGCACAGATCGTGACCAACGCCAAGGCGCTGGCCGCCGCGCTCCTGGAGCGCGGCTACGAGCTGATCTCCGGTGGCACGGACAACCACCTGATCCTCGCCGACCTGACCAGCAAGGGCATCGGCGGCAAGCCGGCCGCCCAGGCGTTGGACCGGGCGGGCATCGAGCTCAACTACAACGCCGTGCCGTTCGACCCGCGCAAGCCGTTCGACCCCTCCGGGATCCGGCTCGGCACCGCCGCGCTGACCACCCGCGGTCTCACCGAGGAGCGGATGCCGCAGGTCGCCGCCTGGATGGACGAGGCGATCGACGCGGCCGTGAAGGACGACGAGGCCACCCTGGATCGGATCGCCGGCGAGGTCCGGGACCTGCTGGCCGGCTACCCGCTGCCCGACTGAGCCCGGCGGCGCGGGCTCGCGGAGGAGGTCCGCGGCCCGCGCCGCACCACCGCACGACGGGCACCCGGCCCGGCGGTCGCCGGGCCGGGTGCGAAAATCGTCGGGTGCGCAGCGTCGACACCGTCCGTTTCCGGCCCAACCAGACCATCTGGCTGGCCGCCCTGGTCGCCTTCTTCAGCGCCCTGCCGATCGCCAGCGTCTCGTGGTACGTGGCGCCGATCCTGCTGGTGCCGCTGGCCATCGCCGTCTGGGGCTGGCGTTCGGGCACCGCGGCCGACCGGTCCGGCCTGCGACTTCGGGCACTGTTCGGCCAGCACCGCATCCCCTGGTCGGAGGTCGCCGAGCTGGGCGCCGATCCGCGGGGCAGGGTGCTGGCCACGCTCACCGACGGTCGCGTGATCGGGCTGCCCGGCGTGCGCGGGTCCGACCTGCCCCGCCTGGTGGCGGCCAGCGGGCAGCCGCTGGACGCGGCGACCGCCGCATCCGCCGGCGAGCCGCCTCAGTAGCCGTCGACCACCTGGTTGGCCAGCGGTTCCCCGGCCAGGTAGCGGCGCAGTTGCGCCTCGACCAGCCGGTACGCCCGGGGCAGCAGCCCGCGTACCGCGCCGCCCACGTGCGGGGTGAGCAGCAGGCCGGGCAGGTCCCAGAGCGGGTGACCGGCCGGCAGCGGTTCCGGGTCGGTGACGTCCAGCGCCGCCCGCAGCCGGCCGGCGGTCAGCTCCGCGACCAGGGCGGCGGTGTCCACCACCGGCCCGCGGGCTGCGTTCACCAGCAGCGCCCCGGCCGGCATGGCGGCGAGGAAGTCCGCGTCGACCAGGCCGCGGGTCCGGTCGGTCAGCGGCACGATCAGCACCACCACGTCCGCCAGCGGCAGCAGGTTCGGCAGTTCCGCCACCCCGTGTACGCCCTGCGCCGGCCGGGCCGTGCGGGCCACCATGGTGATCTCCACCTCGAACGGGGCGAGCCGGGACCGGATCGCCGCGCCGATCGAGCCGGCGCCGACGATCAGCACCCGCTTGCCGGCCAGTTCGTCGGTGGGCAGGAAGTCCGGGTTGGCCCATTCGTGCCGGCCCTGTGCCCGGGCGAACTCGTCGAAGGCGCGCAGGTGGGCCAGGATCGCGGTGAGCACCCACTCGGCGGTGGACGAGTCGTGCACGCCGCGGGCGTCGCACAGGGTCACCCCGGCCGGCAGCCGGCCGGTCCAGGCGTCGGCGCCGGCCGAGAGCAGTTGCACCACCCGCAGGTCGGGCAGCTCACCGGCCAGCCGTACCGCGGTGCCGAGCGCGAGGAACGGCGGCACCCAGAACTCCACGCCGTCGCGGTCGTCCGGCGCCCGCTTCGGGTCCGCGACGACCTCCAGCCGTACGTCGCCGGGCAGCCCGGCCAGCAGCGACCGGCCCTCCTCGTGCGGGATCCAGATCTTCACGCTGGCCGACGATAGCCCCCGGCGGTGGCCGCCGCCGCTCCCGGGGGTGGCGGCCACCCCGGGAGCGGGTTGTGCTCAGGCCGGGCCGCGTCGGCGCAGTTCCTCGACCGTGCCCATGGCGGTCCGCAGCTCGCCGAGCCACTGTTCCGCGTGCTCGCCCACCAGCCGGACGCACCAGGCCAACGCCTCGGAGCGGGACCGTGCCACCCCGGCGTCGACGAGCGTGTCGAGCACCTGGCGCTCCGGCTGGCGCAGCCGGGTCATCACCGGCGCCGACAGGTTGGTGAACAGTTCCTCGGTCTCCCCGCAGGCCACGCCCCAGGCGACCTTGCGCCGGTACCGGTGCTCGACCTGCCGGGCGATGGCGATGCGCCGGTCGCGGGTCTCCTCCCGGTACTGGTTGATCCGGCCGGCCTCGGCCGCGGCCCGGTCCGCCGGAGTGGCGTCCGTGGGCAGTTCCGGCTCCGGCAGCCGACCCACGATCGCG
Source organism: Plantactinospora sp. KBS50 (assembly GCF_002285795.1). GTDB lineage: Bacteria > Actinomycetota > Actinomycetes > Mycobacteriales > Micromonosporaceae > KBS50. Next base: position 1,461,642 of record NZ_CP022961.1, on the reverse strand, counting down.
ATCTCCTCCCGGTCCACCACCACCCGCGGTGCTCCGGTGAACCAGCCGTCCGGAACGGCGCCGGTGATCCATCCGGCCGCGTCGTCCGCCGCCGGCGGCTCGTGCCGGAATCCCGGGCCGTCCCATCTCCTGTCCCGCATGACACACCTCCCGTTTACTTGATTACATGATTACACCCATGTCTCCATCACAGCCACCTCCCTCGACGTCCGGGCGGGCGTGGGCGGAGATCCACAGTCGCGCTCCGGCCCGGACTAGGCTGAAGCGGTGAGCCTTCGGACCGCGTACCGGCATGGCGGCCGGACCCGGACGGCGGCCGTGCTGTGCGCGGCCGTCCTCTTCGCGACCACCGGCTGTTCGTTCGGTGAGCCGAAACCGGACCCGGCCGGGGAACCGCCGCGCTTCCCCACCCCCAGTGCGCCGCCCTCCACCCAGGGCGGCGGCACCGATCAGGAGGTGGTGGCCACCGTCCTGGCCAAGGGCCTGGACGTGCCGTGGGCCATCGCCTTCCTGCCCGACGGCGGCGCGCTGGTCACCGAACGCAACACCGCGAACATCCTCAAGATCGGCCCCGAGTCGAACCCGGACGGGTTGAAGACCAGCACCGTGCAGCAGGTCGACGGGGTCGCCGCCAGCGGTGAGGGCGGCCTGCTCGGCATCGCCGTCTCCCCCGGGTACGAGCAGGACCAGACCGTTTTCGTCTACTACTCGACCGCCCGGGACAACCGGATCGGCCGGCTCACCCTGGGCGAGCAACCCACGCCGATCCTCACCGGCATCCCCCGCTCCACCGTGCACAACGGCGGCCGGCTGGCCTTCGGCCCGGACGGCTTCCTGTACGCCACCACCGGCGACGCCACCGAACGCGGCCTCGCGCAGGATCCGAAGAGCCTGGCCGGCAAGATCCTCCGGATCACCCCGGCCGGCAAGCCGGCACCGGGCAACCCGTTCCCCGACTCGCCGGTGTGGTCGCTCGGCCACCGCAACGTCCAGGGCCTCGCCTGGGACCAGAACAAGCACCTGTACGCCACCGAGTTCGGCCAGGACACCTGGGACGAGATCAACCGGATCGAGCCGGGGCACAACTACGGCTGGCCGCAGGTCGAGGGCGGTGTGTCGGCATCGGCCCAACCCGGCGCCGAGGACAAGTTCACCGCACCCCTCGTGCAGTGGCACACCGACGAGGCGTCCTGCTCGGGCGCGGCGATCATCGGCCGGCTGCTCGCCGCCGCGTGCCTGAAGGGCGAGCGGCTGTGGCTGATGGAGCTGACCGGCGACGGCGGCGTGCTGGGCCAGCCCCGGGCGCTGCTGACCAACCGGTACGGACGGCTGCGGGCGGCCGCGGCGGCGCCCGACGGCTCGCTCTGGATCTCCACCTCCAACAAGGACGGCCGGGGCCGGCCGAGCGCCGACGACGACCGGCTGATCCGGCTGGTGTTCTCCGACGGCGGTGCGGGGCGCAGTTGACCGCGCGACCGGCGAGCAGGTTTTCCAAGATCCGTGATCGGGCAGGTCAGGATTCCGTGACGGACAGGCACAGGACCCCATGATGGACCGGTACGACGACAACGACGCCCCGGAAACCCGGCAGCGGCGGGCGGTGAGCGGCGCCCGCGCCGCGCTGGCCACGGCGCGACGCTGGGGCACCGTCGCGGCCGACGGGCTGACCGCGGCGAGCCTCGGCACCCGGCGTGCCGCCGCCTCCACCTGGGGACGGCGCACCCGGATCGCCCTGGCCACCACCGTGGTGAGCCTGCTGGGCGTGCTGCTGGGCGTGCTGCTCGGCGGGCGGGTGGAGACCGACATAGGGCCCTTCCGGGCGCAGTTGGCGCTCAGCCCGTCGGTGAGCGGCGGCACCACGGTCCGGATCCCGCCCCTGGGCGCCCTCCAGTTCGACAGCCACGACGGGCCGGCCCGGCTGACCGTCCAGCTCGGCGCGCTGGACCAGCGGCGCACCGAGGCGCTGATCAGCGATCCCGGCAACCTCGACCGGATCAGCAAGCTCGCCGTACACGACGTGAGCGAGGGCGCGGCCCGGCTGGTGCTGCGCACCGTCGGCGCGGCCCTGCTCAGCTCGCTGCTGCTGGCCGCGCTGGTCTTCCGCAACGTCCGCCGGGTGGCCTGGTCCGGGGTGCTCTCACTGGCGATCACCGGCGGCAGTCTCGGGCTGGCCGGGCTGACCATGCACCCGCGCGCCCTGGAGGAGCCGCGCTACGAGGGTCTGCTGGTCAACGCCCCCGCGGTGATCGGTGACGCCCGCTCGATCGCGACGAACTACGGCAAGTACGCCCAGCAGCTCCAGCGGCTCGTCGGCAACGTGAGCAAGCTCTACACCACCCTGTCCGCGCTGCCGGTCTACGAGCCGAGCCCCGGCACCACCCGGGTGCTGCACATCTCCGACCTGCACCTCAACCCGTCCGCGTTCCAGGTCATCCAGACCGTCGTCGAGCAGTTCGACATCGACGTGGTGATCGACACGGGCGACATCACCGACTGGGGCAGCGAACCGGAGGCGTCCTTCGTCAACTCCATCGGCCAGCTCAAGAAGCCGTACGTCTACATCCGCGGCAACCACGACTCCAGCGACACGGCGGCCGAGGTCGCGAAGCAGCCCAACGCGATCGTGCTCGACCAGTCGATCACGAGGGTGGCCGGGTTGACCATCGCCGGGGCCGGCGACCCGCGGTTCACCCCGGACAAGGAGACCTCCCCGGCCGGTTCGGGGCTCACGGCGACCGTCGCCGACCAGGTGATCACCACGGGTGAGCGGCTGGCCGACACGATCCGGATGGCCGCCCCGCAGAAGGTGGACATCGCCCTGGTGCACGACCCGGCCTCCGCCGGCCCGCTCTCCGGCACCGTGCCGCTGGTGCTGGCCGGCCACGTGCACCACCGGGAGGTGTTGAAGCTGCCGCAGGTGCCGGACGAGCAGTCCACCCAGCTGTTCGTGGAGGGCTCGACCGGCGGCGCCGGGCTGCGCGGCCTGGAGGGCGAGAAGCCCACCCCGCTGTCCATGACCGTGCTCTACTTCGACCCGGGGCAGAAGCTTCAGGCGTACGACGAGATCACCGTCGGCGGCACCGGGCAGGCGCAGGTCAACCTGGAACGGCACATCATCACCGACCCGAAGGAGGGCGACCCGAGGGCCTCGGTCACCCCGACGCCCACCCGCGGTCCCAGCCCGACCCCGAGCGCCCCGACCGGCTCCGCCAGCCCGACGAACCCGAGCAGCACCCCCGGCTCTCCCGTACCCACCACCGGCTGACGGCCCCGGTCACCACCCGTTGGTCGACATGCGGCCGGCGCCAGGCTAACCCTGGACGCCGAGCCGCTCCAGGACCAGTTCGCGGACCGCGCGGGCGTCCGCCTGCCCCCGGGTGGTCTTCATGACCGCACCGACCAGCGCGCCGGCCGCGGCGACCTTGCCGGCGCGTACCTTGTCGGCCACGTCCGGGTTGGCGGCGATCGCCTCGTCGACCGCGGCGCTCAGCGCGCCGGTGTCGGAGACCACCTCCAGGCCGCGGCGGGCCATGATCTCGGCGGGCGAACCCTCGCCGGCCACCACGCCCTCCAGCACGGTACGGGCCAGCTTGTCGTTGAGCTTGCCCTCGTCGACCAGCCGTTGCAGCTCGGCCACCTGGCCGGGGGTGGCACCGACCGCGGCCAGTTCGACGCCCGTCTCGTTGGCCCGCCGGGACAGCTCGCCCAGCCACCACTTGCGGGCGCCGGCCGGGCTGGCGCCGGCGGCGATGGTCTGCTCGATCAGCTCGACCGCACCGGCGTTCACCACCGACTGCATGTCGAGGTCGGACAGCCCCCACCGGTCCTGCAGCCGCCGGCGGTGCAGCCGGGGCAGCTCGGGCAGCTCCGCCTTCAGCCCGGCCACCCAGTCCGGGTCCGGCGCCAGCGGGACCAGGTCCGGCTCGGGGAAGTAGCGGTAGTCGGTGGCGGTCTCCTTGGACCGGCCGGAGGTGGTCTCCCCGGTGTCCTCGTGGAAGTGCCGGGTCTCCTGGGTGATCCGGCCGCCGCCGTCCAGCACGGACGCCTGGCGCAGCATCTCGGAGCGGACCGCCCGCTCCACCGAGCGCAGCGAGTTGACGTTCTTGGTCTCGGTGCGGGTCCCCCACTGCGCTCCGGGCAGGTTCAGCGACGTGTTCACGTCGCAGCGCAGCGAGCCCTCCTCCATGCGCACGTCGGAGACGCCGAGCGAGCGGATCACGTCGCGCAGCTCGGTGACGTACGCGCGGGCGACCACAGGGGCCAGCGCGCCGGTGCCGGGGATCGGCTTCGTGACGATCTCCACGAGCGGGATGCCGGCCCGGTTGTAGTCGACAAGCGACTCGGTCGCGCCGTGGATCCGCCCGGTGGCGCCGCCGACGTGCAGCGTCTTGCCGGTGTCCTCCTCCAGGTGCACCCGTTCGATGCCGATCCGCACGGTCTCGCCGTCGATCTCGACGTCCAGGTAGCCGTCGACGCAGAGCGGCTCGTCGTACTGGCTGATCTGGAAGTTCTTCGGCATGTCCGGGTAGAAGTAGTTCTTCCGGGCGAACCGGCACCACTGCGCGATGGAGCAGTTCAGCGCGAGGCCGATCCGGATGGTCGCCTCGATCGCCGCCTTGTTGGCCACCGGCAGCGAGCCGGGCAGCCCCAGGCAGACCGGGCAGACCCGGGTGTTCGGCTCGCCGCCGAAGTCGGTCGGGCAGCCGCAGAACATCTTGGTCCGGGTGCCCAACTCGACGTGGGTCTCCAGGCCGATCACCGGCTCGTACCGCGTCACGACCTCGTCGTACGCGGGCAGCGTCGTCGTCATGGGTGCTCCTGCCTCACAGTGCCGGCGGGTTGAACGTGCCGACGGCGCTCTCCAGCGCCGCGGCCACCCGGTACATCCGGTCGTCGGCCATGGTCGGGGCCATCACCTGAAGGCCCACCGGCAATCCCTCGGACAGCCCGCACGGCACCGAGATGGCCGGACCGCCGTACAGGTTGCTCGGGATGGTGTAGAGGTCGGCGAGGTACATCTGGTACGGGTCGGCGGTCCGCGAGCCGAGCGGGAAGGCGACCGTCGGCGTGGTCGGCGCGATCAGCGCGTCCACCCGCTCGAACGCGCTCGTGAAGTCCCGGCTGATCAGGGTGCGGACCTTCTGCGCCTGCCCGTAGTAGGCGTCGTAGTAGCCCGACGACAGGGCGTAGGTGCCGATCATGATCCGCCGCTTGACCTCGGGGCCGAAGCCGGCCTCCCGGGTCGCCGACATGACCTCCTCCAGCGACCGGTTGCCGTCGTCGCCGACCCGCAGCCCGAACCGGACCCCGTCGAACCGGGCCAGGTTGGACGAGCACTCGCTGGGGGCGATCAGGTAGTAGGCCGGCAGCGCGTACTCGAAGTGCGGGCAGGACACCTCGACCACCTCGGCGCCCAGCTTGGTGAGCGCGTCCACGGCGTCGCGGAAGGCGGCCATCACCCCCGGCTCGGCGCCGTCGCCGGCGAACTCGCGGATCAGGCCCAGCCGGACCCCGGTGAGGTCGCCGCCGGCGCCCGCGCGGGCCGCGGCCACCACGTCCGGCACCGGCGCCGGGATGGACGTCGAGTCGCGCGGGTCGTGCCCGCCGATCGCCGCGTGCAGCAGGGCCGCGTCCAGCACCGTCCGGGCGCACGGCCCGGGGTGTCCAGCGACGAGGAGAAGGCCACCAGGCCGTACCGGGAGGTGCCGCCGTACGTCGGCTTGGCGCCCACCGTGCCGGTGACCGCGCCCGGCTGCCGGATCGACCCGCCGGTGTCCGAGCCGATCGCCAGCGGAGCCTCGTACGCGGCCAGTGCCGCGGCGCTGCCACCGCCGGAGCCGCCCGGGATCCGGCTCAGGTCCCACGGGTTGTGGGTCGGTCCGTAGGCCGAGTACTCGGTCGACGAGCCCATCGCGAACTCGTCCATGTTCGTCTTGCCGAGCATCACCGTGCCGGCGGCGCGCAGCCGCTGCACGATCGTCGAGTCGTACGGCGGTCGCCAGCCCTGAAGGATCCGCGAGCCGACGGTGGTCGGTACGCCCCGGGTGGTCAGCACGTCCTTGACCGCGACCGGCACCCCCGCCAGCGGGCCGAGCGGTTCACCCGCGGCGCGGCGCTCGTCGACGGCCCGGGCCGCCGCCTCGGCGCCCTCCGCGTCGACGTGCAGGAAGGCGTGCACCCGGTCGTCCACGGCGGCGATCCGGTCCAGGTGTGCCCGCGTCACCTCGACGGCCGACGTCTCGCCGCCGGCCACCGCCGCGGCGATCTCGGTCGCCGTCATGCGGAGCAGCTCACTCATGATCCGGCCTCCTCGTCGAGGATCCGGGGCACCCGGAATCGCTGCTGGTCGGCGTCCGGCGCGCCCGAGAGCGCCTCCTCGGGCGTCAGGCACGGCGTCACGACGTCCTCGCGCAGCACGTTGGTCAGTGGCACGGAGTGCGAGGTGGGCGGGATGTCTGCGGCGGCGACCTGGCCCACCCGGGCCACCGATTGCAGGATCACGTCGAGCTGGCCGGCGAACGTGCCCAGCTCCTCCTCCGTGACGGCGAGCCGCGACAGGCGCGCCAGGTGCGCGACCTCCTCGCGGGAGATGGCGGCCATCCGTATCCCCTTCTCGTGCCTCGACGGTGTACGTCCTCGGACCGGAACACCGGCCACCGACCGGAGCCTCGCTCGGCGCGCGGTGACCCGAGCGAGTCTATTTGTCACCGGGTGGGCGCCGGCCACCGCCTCCCGGAAACCGCCGCCCGGAAACCCGCGCCGCGTCGGAACCGGCGCCCCGCTCAGGTGACGTCGGCCCGACCCTGGTCCACCCGCAGCCCCCGGATCGAGGCGGTCGGCCACCGGTGCCGGCCGGAGGACTCCTGCACCGGGCCGGGTCGCAGCGGGCGGTAGCGGGACAGCCAGGATGCCAGTTCGGCGGCCGGCATCGGCCGGGCGTAGAACCAACCCTGGGCGACGTCGCACCCGGCGGCGTACAACAGCCGCCAGGTCCGGTCGTCCTCCACGCCCTCGGCGACCACCCGCAGGCCCAGCGCGCCGGCCAGCTCGATCATCGAACGGACGATCGCGGCGTCGTCGGCGTCGACCGCCATCCCGAGCACGAAGGAGCGATCCACCTTCACCTCCGCCAGCGGCAGCCGGCGCAGGTGCTGCATGGACGAGTAGCCGGTGCCGAAGTCGTCGAGCGAGATGGCCACGCCGATCTTGTCGAGTCGGGAGATGGTGGCCAGCACCCGGCGCGGGTCGGCCATCAGCGCGCCCTCGGTGATCTCCAGCTGGAGCTGGGCCGGCGGCACGTCGAACCGGGCCAGCCGGTCGGCGATCTGGTCGGCGATCTCCCCGGTGTGCAGGTCCCGGACGCTGACGTTCACCGCGGCCCGCAGCCGCAGGCCGCTCGCCGACCAGGCGGCGATCTGCTCGACCACGTCGTCGACGACCCGGCGGGTGAGCAGCCGCATCACGGCGCTCTGTTCGGCCACCCGGATCAGTTCCTCGGGGTCCACCATGCCGCGCCGGGGATGGCGCCAGCGCAGCAGCGCCTCCACCCCGACGACCTCCCCGGTGGCGATGGCGATCTGCGGCTGGTAGTACATGGTGATCTCGCCGACGTCCTCGGCCGTGCCGGCGCCGGGCGCCTCCAGCACCTGACGCAGGTCGGCGAGCAGGCTGAGCCGCTCCGGCGAGTTGTGGTCGGACTCGGCCGCGTACACGGCGACGGTGTCGCCGCGGTGTTTGGCGTCGTACATCGCCACGTCGGCATGGCGCATCAGGGTTTCGAAGTCGTGCCCGTGCTCGGGATAGAGCGCGACACCGATCGAGCCGCCCACGTCCAGCGGCAGCCCGTCCAGCGGCACCGGCTCGGTGAGCGTCTGCACCACCCCGTCCGCGATCTCGCGGGCCGCCTCGATGTCGTGCAGCCCGCCGGCCAGGATCGCGAACTCGTCCCCGCCGAGCCGGACCACCATGTCGCCCGGCCGGACGGCGGCGGTCAGCCGCCGGCCCACCTCCACCAGCAGCCGGTCGCCGACGGCGTGCCCGAGCGCGTCGTTGACGTGCTTGAACCGGTCGAGGTCCAGCAGCAGCAGGGCCAGCCGGCTCGGCTCGCCCTTCGCCGCCCGCTCGGCGTGCAGCGAGATCCGCTCGGCCACCTCCAGCAGCAGCGCCTTGCGGTTGGCCAGGCCGGTGAGCGGATCCAGCCGGGCCTGCCGCTCCTGCTCACCGGCGAGTCGGGCCATCCGGGAGACCGCGTACAGCGGCACCACGATCAACGGGATCAGCGCCGCGCTGAGCCGCGCGGCGGCCATCAGCACCGGTCCGAGCAGCAGCAGCGAGCTGTTCGACACGGCCTCGAACGCGAAGCCCTGCCGGAACACCGACCACCACCGCACGCCGAACCGCATCCGCAGCGCCAGGGTGACCAGCCCGTAGCTGACCAGGAACCACGCGGCGCCGCCCGCGGCCACCGCCAGCACGTCGCGCCAGGTCACCGCGAACCCGGCGGCGAACCCGGCCGGTACGGCGAGCCGGGCCACCTCGCGGGCCGCGAAGAGGGCCAGGGCGTACTGGCCGGCGTTGAAGGCCGCCCGCCACACGGCGTGCCGCATCCGCCAGCTCGCCACCACCACCGCCAGGGTCTGCACCGCGACCGCGGGGCCGAGCCCCCAGCCGAGCAGGATGGCGAAGCTGAAGCAGATGGACGGGAACACGGCCGGGCTGGGCCGCTGGCCGCTCGGGGTGAACGGGTGCGCGTCGCCGGCCACCGCCAGCACCGCCATCAGCCAGAACGCGGCCGGCAGCGCGGGCACCCGGTCGGGCAGGGCGGCCAGCGGGGCCGCGCTGAGCGCCGTGGCCACGGCGACGACGGTCCAGACGAAGCCGAAGAATGCCCTGGCCCGTCCGGGGGAACGGAGTTCCGCAGCGATGCGGCCTCCATGGCACCTCCCGACGCCTGCTCGGTCTGCGCGGCCCTTCACGTCGCGCCGCTTCTCCATGAAACGCCGCTGCCAGGCACTCTGGCGCCCGACAGACGCGAAACGGACGTAGTCGTGACTAAGTTGGAATACACCGCATCTCACCGGATAAGATCCGCACGGCCCTGCGGGGTCGGTGCGTACCCGCCGGGCGGGGGACGACTCAGCCGTCCCGTCGATGCGGGCCACTTGCAGCGCCGCCTCGGGACCCTCGTCGAGCAGGACGGTGAAGCCCGCCTCGTCCAGGATCGGCCGCTTCAGGGTGGCCGCCTTGTCGGCCTTGCTGCCCGGGTTCTCCCCACCACCACGAAGTCGGTCTTCTTGGAGACCGATCCGCTGACCTTGCCGCCCCGGGCCTGCACGGCCTCGGCCGCGCCGTCCCGGGAGTAGCCGGCCAGGGTGCCGGTGACGACCACGGTCAACCCGTCCAGCGGACGCGGGCCCTCGTCGAGCCGCTCCTCGGCCATCCGTACGCCCGCCGCGGCCCACTTCTCCACCACGTCCTGATGCCAGTCGACGGCGAACCACTCGCGCAGGCTGACCGCGATGGTCGGGCCGACCCCCTCCACCGAGGACAGTTCCTCCTCGCCGGCCGTCCTGATCTCGTCGATCGAGCCGAAGTGCCGGGCCAGCGCCTGCGCCGCGGTCGGCCCGACGTGCCGGATGGAGAGCGCCACCAGCACCCGCCACAGCGGCTGCGACTTCGCCTCGTTGAGGTTGTCCAGCAGCTTGACCGCGTTGCTGCCGAGGCTGCCGTCCTTGTTCACGAAGAACGGCACCCGCGCCAGCTTCTCGGCGTCCAGGAAGAACAGGTCGCCCTCGTCGGTGATCGCGCCGGCCTCCAGCAAGGCGCTGCCGGACTTGTAGCCGAGCACCTCGATGTCGAACGCACCCCGGCCGGCCAGGTGGAACAGCCGCTCCCGCAACTGCGCCGGGCAGGTGCGCGCGTTGGGGCAGCGGATGTCGACGTCCCCCTCCTTGGCCGGTGCCAGCGGGGAGCCGCAGGCCGGGCAGTGGGTCGGCATCACGAACGCCCGCGCGTCGGCCGGGCGCACGTCGACGATCGGGCCGAGCACCTCGGGAATCACGTCGCCGGCCTTGCGCACCACCACCGTGTCGCCGATCAGCACGCCCTTGCGCTCGACCTCGCGGGCGTTGTGCAGGGTCGCCAGCGCCACCGTCGAGCCGGCCACCTTGACCGGCGCGAGGACCGCGAACGGGGTCACCCGGCCGGTGCGCCCGACGTTCACGTCGATGTCGAGCAGCCTGGTGGTGACCTCCTCGGGCGGGTATTTGTAGGCCATCGCCCAGCGCGGCGCCCGGCTGGTGGAGCCGAGCCGGCCCTGGATCGCCACCGGGTCGACCTTGACCACCACGCCGTCGATCTCGTGCTCGACGTCGTGCCGGTGCTCGGCGTAGTGGTCGATGTAGCCGCGCACCCCGTCGAGGTCGGGCACCACCCGCCAGCGGTCGCTGGTCGGCAGCCCCCATTCGCGCAGCGTCGCGTACGACTCGGACTGGGCGGTGGGCTGGAACCCCTGCCGCGCGCCGATGCCGTGCACGACCATCCGCAGCGGCCGGCTCGCGGTGATCCGCGGATCCTTCTGGCGCAGGCTGCCGGCCGCCGCGTTGCGCGGGTTGGCGAACGGCGGCTTGCCCTGCTCGACCAGGCTCGCGTTCAGGTCGGCGAAGGCCGCCACCGGAAAGTAGATCTCGCCGCGCACCTCGATCAGCTCGGGCACCCCGGCGCCGGTGAGCCGCTCGGGGACGTCGCGGATGGTCCGGACGTTGGGTGTGACGTCCTCGCCGGTGCGCCCGTCGCCGCGGGTCGCGGCCCGCACCAGCCGACCCCGCTCGTACGTCAGGTTGATGGCCAGGCCGTCGACCTTGGGCTCGCAGAGGTAGGTCACCGGGCCGCCCGCGTCCCGTTCCACCCGCTCGGCCCAGGCGGTCAGCTCGTCGATGTCGAAGACGTTGTCCAGCGACATCATCCGCTCGGCGTGGCTGACCGGGGTGAACTGCGTGGAGAACGTGCCGCCGACCCGCTGGGTGGGCGACTCGGGGGTGCGCAGCGAGGGGTAGCGCTCCTCCAGCGCCGTGAGCTCGCGCAGCAGGGTGTCGAACTCGGCGTCGGAGATGACGGGCGCGTCGAGCACGTAGTAGCGGTACTGGTGGTCGGTCAGCTCGGTGCTCAACACGGCGTGCCGCTCCCGGGCCGGCGCCGGCGGCTCGGCGCCCGCCGCCGCCTCCTGCTCGGCGCTCACCTGCTGCGGGATGGCTTCCTCGGACACCGCTACCCCTGCTCGCGACCCGGCTGATCGTCCGGGGAAACCGTATCGCCTGGGTACGACGTTCGGTCGGCAGCCGGACCACCCCGCGCGGGCCGCCCGGCCGGGTCACCGCGGGGCGGTCAGTCCAGCTCCGAACCGAGCGCGTCGAGCTGGTCGGCGTACTCGATCCGCCCGGCCCACTCGGCCGGCCAGGCCGGCATGCCGTGCAGCGCACCGAGCACGGCGCCGGCGAGCGCGGCGATGGAGTCGGAGTCACCCGCCGTGGTGGCCGCGCGGGCCAGCACGGCGACCGGGTCCGCCGGCTGCCGCAGCACGCACAGCAGCGCCGTGGCCAGCGCCTCCTCGGCGATCCAGCCCTCGCCGGTGGCCTCGCACGGGTCGCCGCCGTCGTCCGGTCCGGCCAGCGCGGCGTCGAGCCGGTCCAGCGCCGCGAGGCAGTCGACCCAGCCGCGCTCGATGAAGTCGGCCGGGTCGGTCAGGCCGGGCCGCTGCCACAGGTCGCCGAGCCAGTCGTACCGGTAGACGCGCCGCTGGGCGGCGGCCCGCGCCCGCAGCAGCGCCGGCAGGTCGGCCGGCGCGGCGCCGTCGCGGACCAGCCGCACCGCGTACGCGGTCAGCTCGCTGGCGGCCAGCGCGGTCGGGTGCCCGTGGGTCAGCCCGGCCTGCAGCTGCGCCACCCCGGCGAGGGTGTCCAGGTCGAACCCGGCGACCAGGCCGACCGGGGTGACCCGCATGTTGGCGCCGCAGCCCTTCGAGCCGGCCACCGTGGCGGCCTGCCACGGCCGGCCGTCGGCCAGTGCCGCGCAGGCGCGCAGACAGGTCATCCCGGGCGCCCGATCGTTCTCCGGGCTCTGCGCCCAGGCGACGAAGCGCCGGCGCAGCGCCGCCTCCAGCGCGGCCGGGGCGGCGGCCGGCGCCTCGCGCAGCGACCAGGCCACCGCGAGCGCCATCTGGGTGTCGTCGGTGACCAACGCCGGGTCGCCGGCCAGCTCGCGGGGGCCGGCCGGGCCGTACCGGGCGACGATCTCGGCCACCGGCAGGAACTCGGTCGGCTTGCCCAGCGCGTCGCCGTAGGCGAGCCCGAACAACGAGCCGGAGGCGCGGCGGGGTGTCATGGCTCATCATGATCAGCCATGACGGGGCCGACCGCCACCCCGATCAGTCCCAGCAGAGGCAGAACGGGTGGCCGACGGGGTCGGCATAGACCCGGAAGTGCTCGTCGTCGACGGCCGTCAGTCGGGTGGCGCCGAGCGCCAGCACCTGCGGCTCGGCCTCGTCGACGTCCTCCACCGTCACGTCCAGGTGGAACTGCTGCGGGCGCGCCGGATCCGGCCAGGCCGGGGGCAGCAGGTCCAGCGCCCGTTGGAACGCCAGCCGGGGCAGCTCGCCGGGCTTGCCGCCGAGCACCACCCAGGCGTCCGGGTCGTCGCCGTCGTCGAAGGTGACCGGCAGTCCCAGCAGCTGCGCGTAGAAGCCGGCGAGGGCCCGCGGGTCCGGACAGTCGATGACCACGGTGCGCAATTGTCCAATCATGCCGCCATCCTGCCCGCGGGATACGACAACCAAACCGGACCGGCGGTGCGGCGCCGGCCGGTCCCGCCCGCGCCGGTCAGGTCCCGGCGAGCCGCCGCCAGACCGCGGTGGCGGACGCGCCGGTGTCGCAGAGTCCCGGCCGCGCCGGTCAGGTCTCGGCGAGCCGCCGGGCGGCGTCCCGGCAGGCCGCCAGCGCCGCGCGGGCGTACTCCGGATCGGCGCCGGCCAGGCCGCACGCGGGCGTCACCACGACCTGCTCGACCAGCCGGCGGCGGGGAAAGCCGAGCCGGTCCCACAGCCGCCGGACCGTCTCGGCGGCCCGCGCCGAGGCCGGTCGCTGTCCGGGCGTCGCCGGGGTGGCCGGCACGGCGCCGGCCAGCAGGCCGAGCCCCGCGTCGATCGCCTCGCCCAGCGGGTCGAGCCGGCGGACCAGGTCGAGGTCGATCGCCACGGCGGCGGCGCCGGAGGCCCGGACGAGGTCCAGCGGTACGTCGGGCGCGCAGCAGTGCAGCACCACCGGCGCGGCCGCGGCCTCGACCACCCGGCGCAGCGCCTCGGTGGCCGACGCGGTCTCCACCGGCCGGTACGTGCCGAGCCCGCTCTGCGTGGGCACCCGGCCGGCCAGCACCGCCGGCAGGGACGGCTCGTCGAGCTGGACCAGGACACCGGCACCGGGCAGCCGGCGCCGGACGTCGGCCACGTGCGACCGGACCCCGTCGGCCAGGGACTCGGTGAGGTCCCGGACCGCGCCCGGGTCGCGCAGCATCCGCGCCCCGACCGGCAGGTCCAGCCCGGCGGCCAGGGTGAGCGGCCCGGCAACCTGGATCTTGAAGGTGCCGGTGAAGCCCTCGGCCTGCTCGGTCATCTGGTCCAGGTCGCGTTCCAACAGGTCGCGGGAGCGCCGCAGGTCCCGGCCGGCGCGGGCGGCGATCCGCCAGCGGGCCGCGTACAGCTCGACCGGCAGCCCCACCAGCAGGCCGGCGGTGCGGCCGAGCAGATCGGCGCCGGGACCACGGCCCGGCAGCTCGGGCAGGTGCGGCAGTTCCGGCAGCTCGCCCAGCACGATGCGCTGCGCCTCCGCCACGTCCGTGCCGGGCAGCGAGCCGATCCCGCTCGCCGCTGCGGCCGGCCACGGCCAGGGTTGTTCCTCCGTCACGTCCGCCGACTCTACCCAGTGATCAACGGATGGTGGCCGAGCCGAGCACCACGTCGCCGGCCGGGTCCGGCCGGTACGCCACGATGGCCTGGCCGGCCGCGACGCCGCGGACCGGCTCGTGCAGCCGGGCGTGCAGGCCGGTGTCGTCGCACCGGACCGTCGCCGGCACCACCGAACCGTGCGCCCGCAACTGCACCCGGCACTCGACCGGGCCGTCCGGGCGGGCGCCGCCGGTCCACACCGGACGCTGCGCGGAGACCGTGGAGACGGCCAGCGCCTCCGCCGGGCCGACCGTCACGGTGTTGGTGACCGGGGTGATGGACAGCACGTACCGCGGCCGCCCGTCCGGCGCCGGCTCCCGCAGCGCGAGCCCGCGCCGCTGGCCCACGGTGTACGCGTACGCGCCGGTGTGCGTGCCCACGACGGCGCCGGTGCGGCCGTCCACGATGTCGCCCGGTTCCTCGCCGAGCCGCTCGGCGAGGAACCGCCGGGTGTCGCCGTCGGAGATGAAGCAGATGTCGTGCGAGTCGGGCTTGTCGGCCACCGCCAGCCCCCGGTCCGCGGCCTCGGCGCGCACCTGCGCCTTGGTGGAGCCGCCGAGCGGGAAGATCGAGCGGTCGAGCTGGTCCCGGGTGAGCACGGCCAGCACGTACGACTGGTCCTTGTCGAGGTCGACGCTGCGGCGCAGCAGCCCGTCCGGGCCGAGCCGGGCGTGGTGGCCGGTCACCACGGCGTCGAAGCCGAGCGCGACGGCCCGGTCCAGCACCGCCGCAAACTTGATCTTCTCGTTGCAGCGCAGGCAGGGATTCGGGGTACGCCCCGCGGCGTACTCGGCGACGAAGTCGTCCACGACGTCGGCATGGAACCGGTCGGCCAGGTCCCAGACGTAGAACGGGATCCCGATCACGTCGGCGGCCCGGCGGGCGTCCCGGGAGTCCTCCAGAGTGCAGCAGCCCCGGGCGCCGGTCCGGTAGGTCTGCGGGTTGCGGGCCAGCGCCAGGTGCACGCCGGTCACGTCGTGCCCGGCGTCGACCGCCCGGGCGGCCGCCACCGCCGAATCCACCCCACCGGACATCGCCGCCAGTACCCGCACGCCAGCATCCTCCTTAGCCCCGCCTACGAGGGTAGCGCCGCCGCCGGGCGGGCCTCACGGGCGGCACCCGCCGGTCAGGACCGCCGGTCGCGTACTGCGGCCGCCCGCCGGGCCCGGTCCACGGCCGCCGGCAGCGCGGCCACCAGCGCCTCGACGTCGGCGGGCGTGGAGGTGTGGCCGAGCGAGAAGCGCAGCGACGAGCGCGCCCGAGCGTCGTCGGCGCCCATCGCGAGCAGCACGTGCGACGGCTGGGCCACCCCGGCCGAGCACGCCGACCCGGTGGAGCAGGAGATCCGCTGGGCGTCCAGGAGCAGCAGCAGCGCGTCCCCCTCGCACCCGGGGAAGCTCAGGTGCGCGTTGCCCGGCAGCCGGTCGGCGGGATCGCCGTTGACGATGGCGTCCGGCACGGCGGCGCGGACCCGCTCGATCAGCTCGTCGCGCAGCCCGCGCAGCCGGGCCGCGTACTCCTGCTGGCGCTTGACCGCGGTCTCCACCGCGACCGCGAGGGCGACCACCCCGGCGGTGTCCAGGGTGCCGGACCGCACGTCGCGCTCCTGGCCGCCGCCGTGCAGCAACGGCGTACAGGCCACGTCCCGGCCCAGCAGCAGGGCACCGACGCCCACCGGGCCGCCGAGCTTGTGGCCGGTGAGGGTGAGCGCCGCGGCGCCGCTGGCCGCGAAGTCCACCGGGACCTGCCCGACCGCCTGCACCGCGTCGGTGTGCAGCGGCACACCGGCCCGCGACGCGACGGCCGCCAGCTCGGCCACCGGCTGCACGGTGCCTACCTCGTTGTTGGCCCACATGGTGCTCACCACGGCCACCTCGCCGGGGTACGCGTCGAGCAGTTCGCCCAGCGCGTCCACCCGGATCCGGCCGGCCTCGTCCACCGGCAGCAGGCTCACCGTGGCGCCCTCGTGGTCGCCGAGCCAGTGCGCGGCGTCCAGCACCGCGTGGTGCTCGACGCCGCTGACCACCACCCGGGTACGGGCCGGGTCGGCCGCCCGCCGGGCCCAGAAGATGCCCTTCAGGGCGAGGTTGTCGCTCTCCGTGCCGCCGCCCGTGAAGATCACCTCGGAGGGCCGGGCGCCGACCGCGGCGGCGATCCGTTCCCGCGACTCCTCCACCCGGCGTCGGGCGCACCGGCCCGCGCCATGCAGTGACGATGCGTTGCCGACCTCGCGGACGGTGGCGACGTACGCCTCCAACGCCTCATCCAGCATCGGCGTGGTCGCCGCATGGTCCAGGTATGCCATCGTTCTCCAGCCTATCGCCGGGGAAGGGCATCACCGAATCCCGTGGCGGGGGTGTACGAATTTCGGCGGCCGGTGTGGACCGGCGCACAGCGGCCCCGCCGTCCGGCGGAGCCGCTGCACGACGGTGGCTACCTGCGCTTGCGGATCTCCTCGGCCGCCTGCGGGACGACCTTGAACAGGTCGCCCACCACGCCGAAGTCGGCCAGTTCGAAGATCGGCGCCTCGCCGTCCTTGTTGACCGCGACGATGGTCTTCGAGGTCTGCATGCCGGCGCGGTGCTGGATCGCGCCGGAGATGCCGAGCGCGACGTAGAGCTGCGGCGACACGGTCTTGCCGGTCTGCCCGACCTGGAACTGGTGCGGGTAGAAGCCGGAGTCCACCGCCGCCCGGGAGGCGCCCACCGCGCCGCCGAGCAGGTCGGCCAGCTCCTCCACCAGCTTGAAGTTGTCCGCGTTGCCCACGCCGCGACCGCCGGAGACCACCACGGACGCCTCGGTCAGCTCCGGCCGGGAGCCCTTCTGCTCGGCGACCCGCTCGACCACCTTCGCCAGCTTGTCCGCGTCGGCGACCCGGACGTCCAGCCGCTCGATCTGCGGGGTGGCCGGCGCGGGCGTCGGGTTGATCGAGTTCGGCCGCACCGTCACCAGCGGGAGGCCCCGGGTCACGGTGGACTTCACGATCGTGGAGCCCGCGAACGCGAGCTGGCTGGCGGTGCCGTCGGCGGCCAGCCCGACCACGTCGGTGAGCAGGCCGTTGTCCAGCTTCACGGCCAACCGGGCGGCGATCTCCTTGCCCTCCTGGCTGGAGGCCAGCAGCACGGCCGCCGGCTGCACCCGGTTGACCAGGTCGGCCAGCACGGCGGCCTTGGGCGCCACCAGATATCCGTCGATCTCCTCGCTCTCGCCGGCGTACACCTTGGCGGCGCCGTACTCCCCGAGCTTGCCGGCGAGCGCCTCGGCGGCGCCGGGTCCGCCGAGCACCACGGCGGCCGGCGTGCCCAGGTCGCGGGCCAGGGTGAGCTGCTCCAGCGTGACCTTCTTGACGCCGAACTCCTTGGTCGCCTCGACGACGACGAGTACCTCAGCCATGCCCTCCACCCCTCAGACGAACTTCTCGGTGGCGAGGTACTCGACCAGCGCCACGCCGCCGGAGCCCTCGTCGGTCACCTTCTGGCCGCCGGAGCGCGGCGGACGCTTGCTGTGCTCGACCACGGCGCTGGTGGCGCCGGCCAGGCCGACCTCGTCGGCCGGGATCCCGAGGTCCGCCAGCGACAGCGTCTCGACCGGCTTCTTCTTGGCCGCCATGATCCCCTTGAACGAGGGGTACCGGGGCTCGTTGATGGTGTCCCAGACCGAGACGACCGCCGGGGTGCTGGCCGTGACGACCTCGTAGCCCTCCTCGGTCTGCCGCTCGATGGTCAGCGTGCCGCCCTCGACCGTGAGCTTCCGCGCACCGGTCAGCGCCGCGATGCCCAGCCGCTCGGCCAGCATGTGCGGCATGACCTGCACGCGGCCGTCGGTGGACTCCGCACCGCAGAGGACCAGGTCGGCGCCGAGCCGGCGCAGCGCCGCCGCGAGCACCTTCGAGGTGGCCGGGGCGCAGGAGCCGTGCAGCGCGTCGTCGGTTACGTGGACGGCCTTGTCGGGACCCATCGACAGCGCCTTGCGGATTGACTCGGCGGCCCGCTCCGGTCCCATCGTCAGCACCGTCACCTCGCCGCCGTTGGCCTCCTTGAGCCGCAGCGCCTCCTCGATGGCGTACTCGTCCATCTCGTTGATGACGTTGCTTGCCGAGCCGCGGTCGACCGTGTTGTCGTCACTGCGCAGGTTCCGGTCTGCGCCCGAGTCGGGCACCTGCTTGACGAGTACGACGATATTCATCGCGCTTCGACGACCTCCTGTCGATTTTGCCCCTCAACGCCGCTGCTGGCGCCGGTTCCCGGTGCCCATTCTCCGCCGGCAGCCTTCCCGGTCCGGAAACGTCAGGTCAACCGCGTGCGCTTGTGCGGTTGACCACCCGCCATGTTACCCACTGGTAGGTTCGGGCATGTGACGGCCCGAGGTGACGCGGCTCACCGCCGGGCGGGCGCACCGGCGCGGCGCGGCCGGACGGCGCCTCGTCAGGGCGTGACCTCCAGCGCGGCCAGCACCTCGGCCAGCGCGGTCGCCTCCGCCTCGCTCGTGCCCGCGGAGGCCCGCGCGACCTGGTGCGCGGCCGCGACCACCGTCGCCTGGTACCGGCCCAACTCCGCCGGGGCGTGCTCGCGGAGCAGTTCCACCGACCGGCGCAGGGCCGGCAGGACGACCTCCTTGACCGCCACCGGGTCGGCCGGCAACTGCGGCAGCGGGCCGGTGGTGAGGACGTCGCGGACCAACCCGGAGGAGCCGGCGATGGTGTCCGAGGCGGCGAAGCTCTCCTTGATCATGGCGAACGGCCCCGGCTCGGCGTTCGAAACCAGGAAGACCGCGCCGTACGCGGCGGTCTTCAGGGTCATCCGCTCATCGGCGGCCAGCCGGTCATCCACAGTCACGCAGTGTAGACGTACGGTGCGGTCACGGTGATCGGTACCCGCCCGGGACATGCCGGGATCGGCCGATTCCGCGCCGGTACGCCCCGGCGGACCGGGGCCGCAACGCGGCGGTCCGGCAGCTCGTTTCGGCTGGTCACGCCGTCCGTTGGATAATCGCGCTCGTGTGGAGCGCTATCAGGCAGTGGTTCGACCCGCATGAGTTGCGGGAGGTGGGCAGCACCCCCGACTACCGGTTCTCGCTGGCCAACGAGCGCACCTTCCTGGCCTGGTTGCGCACCGGGCTCGCGCTGATCGCCGGCGGGCTCGGCGTCGCCCAGTTCCTGCCCCGGATGCCGGTCCAGCACCTGCGCGAGGCGCTGGCGGCGGCGCTGCTGCTGCTCGGTGCCGTGGTTGCGGTCCGGGCGGTCGATCACTGGGCCCGCACCGAGCGGGCCATCCGGCTCGGCGAGGAACTGCCGGTGTCCCGCTTCCCGGCCGTGCTGGCCCTGGTGGTCGGCCTCGGCGCGGTGGTGCTGATCGTGCTCCTGCTCGCCACCGGCGGCCCCGGCAGATGACCGGCGACCCGGGCCTGCAGCCCGAACGCACCCGGCTGTCCTGGCGCCGCACGGCGCTGGCGCACGCCGTGGTCGTGCTGCTGCTGGTCCGGCTGGCCCTGCGGCACGGCCCGGCCGGCGCCCTGCCGGCGGTCGCCGCCGTCGCCGCGGTCGCGGGCTGGGCCCTCGTCGTGACGGTCAGCTACCGCCGGATGGCCGGCGATCCGCGGGACCGGGCCCCCGAGCGGGTACCCGCCGGCGGCGCGGCACTGCCCGTCGCCGCCGCGGTGGCCGCCGGCTACGCGGTCCTGGGCATCGTGCTGCTGGTCCGGTAGCCCAGGCGATCCGGGCCGCCGGCGACGCGGCGACCGGGCCGTCGGCGGCCGGCGCGGCAAAGTCCGCGGGTGAAGGTCGGACAGAAACTAGGCGACCCGCTCCGGATGAGCCATCATTGGCGCATGGTCCGGGTGCTCATGCTGCTCTTCCTGGTCGAGCTGGTGCTGACCGGGCTGGCCATGGTGAGCTGCCTGTCCGTCGAGTCGGGCCGCAGCATCCGGGTGCTGCCCCGGGCGGCCTGGGTGGTGGTGATCCTGATCCTGCCGATCGCCGGGGCCGTTGCCTGGTTCACCGCCGGGCGCCCGGCACCGGCCCGCACGCCGGTGGCGCGCCCCGCCCGCACCGGACCGGCCGCGCCGGACGACGACCCCGAGTTCCTCCGCTCGCTGGCCCGCCGGGACCGCCGGGAACGCGAGCTGTTCGAGCGCTGGGAGTCCGACCTGGGCGGCCCGGACGCCGCCAGCGGCGAGGGCACGGATCCGCCCCGCTGAGCCCCGAATCCGGATCGGGACCCCGAGGTACGGATCGGCGTCCCGGGCCGCCGCCGGGGGCGGCACCGGATCCTGGCCGCAGGCCGGCAGAATCGACCACGTGCAGATCGCGGTGCTCGGCCCGGTGGCGGTCGTGGGTGACGACGGTACGCCGGTACCCGTCGCCGGCACCCGGCTGCGGCGACTGCTGATCCTGCTGGCGCTCGACCCCGGTCGGGTGGTGGCCACCGGCCGGTTGGTCGCCGGGCTGTGGGCCGGGTCCCCGCCCGCCGCCGCCGCGAACGCGTTGCAGGCGCTGGTGTCCCGGCTCCGCCGGATCCTCCCGGACGGCGCGGTGGAGTCGCACCCGACCGGCTACCGGCTGGCCGTGCCCGCCGAGGCCGTCGACCTTGTCCGGTTCGAGCGGCTCGCCGCGACCGGACGGCGGTTGCTGCCCACCGACCCCGGCCGCGCCGACGCCGTCCTGACCGAGGCGCTCGACCTCTGGCGCGGGCCGGCCCTGGCCGACCTGGACGGCGCCGAGGTGACCGCCGGGCTGCTGGCCCGGATCGACGAGGTCCGGCTGGGCGCCGTCGAGGACCGGATCCAGGCGCGGCTCGCGCTGGGCGCCGCGGACGCGCTGGTGCCCGAACTGCGCGACCTGGTGACCGCGTACCCGCTGCGGGAGCGCCCGGCCGCACAGCTCATCCGGGCGCTGCGGGCCGCCGGGCGGACCGCCGAGGCGCTGTCCGCGTACGAGCGGTTCCGGGCCGAACTCGCCGATCAGCTCGGCGTGGACCCCTCCGCCGAACTCGCGGCGCTGCATCTCGACCTGCTGCGTACCCCGGATCCGGCGCCGACCCTCGGCGGCCCGGCGGGTGCCGACCGGGCCGGTGCCGACCGGGCCCGTGCGCCGGGTGCAGGGCCGGCGACCGCCCCGCGCGATCGCGCCACCGGGCCGGCCGACGCCGCGCCGCCACCGGTGACGTCCAACCTGCCCGCGCCGCTGAGCAGCTTCGTGGGTCGGGAGCAGGACCGCGCGAGGGTCGCCGCGCTGGTCCGCGCGTCCCGGCTGACCACGCTGACCGGGCCGGGAGGTGCCGGCAAGACGCGACTGGCGGTCGAGTCGGGCCGGGCCCTGCTCGGCGACGCCCCCGGTGGGGTGTGGCTGGTCGAGCTGGCCCCGGTGACGGATCCGGACGAGGTACCGCACACCGTCCTTTCCGCGCTCGGCCTGCGCGAGCAGGCCCTGGTGGCCGGCAACCGCGCCCGGGTGCCGGCGGCCGAGCCCGTCGACCCGATCGACCGGCTCGCCGCCGCCATCGGAAGCCGCCGGCTCGTGCTGATCCTGGACAACTGCGAGCACCTGATCGACGCGGCGGCCCGGCTCGCCGGCCGGCTGCTCGGCGCCTGCCCGCAGCTTCGGGTGCTGGCCACCAGCCGGGAACCGCTGGGCATCACCGGCGAGGCGCTGCGCCCGGTCGACTCGCTGGCGCTGCCACCGCCGGACGTCGGTGCCGAGCGGGCGCCGGACTACCCGGCCGTACGGCTGCTCATCGACCGTGCCGCGGCGGTGCGGCCGGGCTTCGCGGTCACCGCCGACACGGTGGCCGCGGTGGCCGGGATCTGTCGCGCCCTGGACGGGATGCCGCTGGCCATCGAGCTGGCCGCGGCCCGGCTGCGCTCGATGACACCGGCCCAGCTCGCCGCCCGGCTGGACGACCGGTTCCGGCTGCTCACCGGCGGTAGCCGGACCGCCCTGCCCCGGCACCAGACGCTGCGGGCCGTCGTCGACTGGAGCTGGGACCTGCTGGACGGCTCCGAACGGGCGCTGCTGCGCCGGCTGTCGGTCTTCGCCGGCGGCGCCACCGGGGAGGCGGTGGAGCGGGTCTGCGCCGGCCCGGACCTGGCCGCGGAGGACGTCTTCGACCGGCTCACCGCGCTTGTCGACAAGTCGCTGGTGGTGCTGGTGGACGGTCCGGCACCGCGGTACCGGCTGCTGGAGACGATCCGGGAGTACGGCCTGAGCCGGCTGGTCGAGGCCGGCGAGGCGGACCGGGTACGCCGGACGCACGCCGAGGAGTACCTGGCCGTCGCCGAGGCCGCGGACGCCCACCTGCGCGGGCCGGACCAGCTGGCCTGGCTCGGCCGGCTGTCGGCCGAACACGACAACACGATCACGGCCCTGCGCTGGGCGATCACCGCCGACAAGGCCACCGCGATCCGGTTCGTCGCGGCGCTGGGCTGGTACTGGTGGCTGCGCGGACACCGCGTCGAGGGCGTCGGGTACGCCCGGCAGGTGCTGGGCGACCCGGAGGCCGAGGCGCAGGCGCCGGCCGAGTCGTACGCCCACGCGTACGCGGTGACGGCGATGCTGGTGATGGCCGCGGGTCAGGGTGACCTCGCCGAGGGGCAGGCCTGGCTGAGCCGGGCGGCCGCCCTGGCCGGGCCGCATCGGGCGCACAATCCGCTGCTGCGGCTGATCGAGCCGACCGCCGCGGCGATCGAGTCGTACTTCTCCGGGCCGCAACTGGACATCATGGACAGGCTCTTCGACGACCCGGACGTCTGGGTCGCATCCACCGCCCGGATCTTCCACGCCCTCTCCGAGCAGAACCTCGGCCGCCCGGACGAGACCGCCGCGGCCCACCTGCGGGCGGCCGCGGCCGGCTACGCCGCGCTCGGCGAACGGTGGGGAAGCGCGTTCAGCCTGATGGGGCTGGCGGACCTGATCTCCCGGCGCGGCGATCACGGCCAGGCCGCCGAGTGCTACCAGCAGGCGCTGAGAATGCTGCACGAGCTGCGGATCGCCGAGGACGTGCCGGAGGTGCAGGCACGGCTGGCGCACGAACTGTGGCACCTGGGCGAGCACACCCGCGCCCTGGAACTGCTGGCCGAGGCCGAACGCGAGGCCGAACGGCTCGGCTCGGACGACTCCCGCGCCGCGGTCGTCTACACGCACGCGGACATCCTGCGTTCCACCGGGGACTGGCCGGCGGCCCGGGAGCGGCTGGACCGCGGCGCCGAACTGCTCGAAGGCAAGCGGACGGCGCAGCAGACCCGGGCGGTGTTCTGCTCCTCCCGGGCCGTGGTGGCCGGGGCCGACGGCGACCTGGCCGCCGCCCGGACCATGCACGCCGAGGCGCTGCGGCTGGCCTTCGACTCGCACGACGCGCCGGTGATCGGCATCGTGCTGGTCGGGTACGCCGACCTGGCCCTGCGGGCGGGCCGGCCCGAATCGGCGGCGGTGCTGCTGGGGGCCGCGGCCGGGGTGCGCGGCGGCGGGCCGGACCGGTCGCTGCTGGACGGCCGGCGGATCGAGGCGGCGGTCCGGGAGGCGCTCGGCCCGGCGGGCTTCGCCGACGCCTACGCCCGCGGGCTGCCCACCACGGCCGACGGCGCCGCCGAGTTGGTCCGGGCCGCGCTCGACGGATGACGGTGCGACAGCGCGGGAGCGGCGTACCGGAAGCTCACCGCTCGCCTATGATGAGCCGCTGATCCCGGCCCACGGACCGTCGGCCCGGCGTCTGCCATCACCCTTTGAAGGAGCCCATGATGACGGCATCGGAGACCGCCGCCGCGTCCCCGCCCGTGGCGGACGCCGGCAGTCCGGGCAGCGTCCCGCCGGCCGAGCCGGCCGCCGCCACCGGCGATGTCGCGCTCGTGGACGGCCCGGCGCCGGTCGCCGCGGCGCCCGGAACGGCCGGGGACCCCGGGGGCGCGTCCGGTACGGCCGAGGGCCGGATCCGAGCAGCGTGGCGCTGGCTCCCCGACCTCGCCGCCGTGCTCGCCTACCTCGGCGCCGCGATGGTGCTGACCGGCCGGCTGTGGCGGGATCCGACCGGGCGGGCGTCCGGGGCCAACCCCACCGACGCCACGCTGTTCCACTGGATGCTGGCGCACTCGGCGCGGGTCGTCTCGCACCTGGAGAACCCGCTGCTCAGCGACCGCATGAACCAGCCCGAGGGCATCAACGTGATGGCCAACACATCCATCCTCGGCCTGGGCCTCCCGCTCTCCCCTGTCACGATGATCTGGGGACCGGCGGTGTCGTTCCTCGTGGTGGTGGTGACCGCCCTCGCCGGCACCGCCGTGGCCTGGTATTTCGTTCTGTCCCGGCACCTGACTGAGTCCCGGCTGGCCGCCTTCGTGGGCGCCGCGCTCGCCGGTTTCTGCCCCGGCATGATCTCGCAGGCCGGCGGCCACCCGCACATCGCCGTCCAGTTCCTGGTACCGCTCATCCTCGCCGGGGTGCTTCGGCTGGGTGCCAGCACCCGGCCGGTGCGGCACGGCGTGATCCTCGGGCTGCTCATCGCATACCAGGTGTTCCTCGGCGAGGAGACGCTGTTCATCACGGCGTTGGTCGGCGCGATCGTGCTGGTCGCCTGGGTGATCCAGCGACGCCGCGAGGTGGGGCGCCGGTGGCGGCCGTTCCTGATCGGGACGGCCACGGCCGGACTGGTGGCCGCCGTACTGGTCGCGTACCCGCTGTACGTCCAGTTCTTCGGACCCGGCAACTACCGGCACGTGCCGGGCATCAAGAACTACGGCGCCGACCTGCTCTCGTTCGTCAACTACTCGCCGTACAGCCTCGGCGGCGACCCCGAGGCGCCGCTGCGGCTGGCCCGCAACACGACGGAGTTGAACACCTTCTACGGCTGGCCGCTGCTGATCGCCGTCCTCACCATCGCCGTCTGGCTGCGACGCCACCTGTGGGTCCGGATCGCCACCGTGGTCGCGGTGGTGCTGATCCCGCTGTCCTGGGGGTACGACATCCTCATCGACGGCCGTTACACCGGCGTGGCCGGCCCGTGGGCGCCGCTGGTGGAGGCTCCGCTGTTCGAGTCGGTGGTGACGAGCCGGCTCGGCATCATGGTCGGCGCCGCGTTCGGCGTGCTGGTCACGATGGCGCTGACCGAACTGCTCCGCGGCGACCTGCGCCGGCCGCTACGGATCGCGCTCGGGCTGCTGCTTGTCGGCACGATGCTGCCGCTGATCCCCCGGCCACTGCCGATCTCCCCCGCGGTCCGGATGCCGGTGTCCCTGGCGGACGGCCGGTGGCGGGACTACCTCTCCGAGGACGCGGCACTGATGCCCGTACCGCCGCAGAAGCCGGAGGTGGTCCGCACGATGGCCTGGGCCGCCAACACCGGGTTGGGCTTCAAGGTCAGCCACAGCTACGTGCTGGGACCGGACCCGGTACGCGGCGGCGGCTGGGCGCAGTTCCACACCGACCCGAACGCCACCGACACGATCCTGAACACCGTGGCGAGCACCGGCCAACCAGCCACCATCACCGACGCCGAGCGCGCGCAGGCCCGCGTCGACCTCCGGAACCGGCACGTCGGGCTGCTGGCCCTGACCACCACCCGGGGGAACGCCGGTGCGCTCAAGACCACCGTCGACGACCTGCTCGGACAGTCCGGGCAGCGGGTGGGCGGCATGTGGCTGTGGAAGGTCGACCCGAACTGAACAAGCGCGGCCCCCGGCCGCGCGCCGGGGTCGAAACCGTCGGCCGGCGGGTCCGCACGGACCCGCCGGCCACCGCGGTCAGGCCAGGTTGGAGGACCGGGGGTACGCGTCGGACGGGTCGGTCAGCACGTTGACCAGGTACGGCACCCCGGCGTCGAACGCCCGCTGCAACGCGGGTGCGAGGTCGGCGGACTTCGCCACCGTCTCCCCCGCGCCGCCGAGCGCCCGGACCACCTCGTCGTAGCGCAGGCCCGGCTGGAGGTCGGCCGCCACGTCGTATCCGTACATGGCCTGCATCGGGTGCTTCTCCAGCCCCCAGATGCCGTTGTTGCCGACCACGATCACCACCGGCAGCTTCTGCCGGACCAGCGACTCCACGTCCATCAGCGAGAAGCCGGCGGCGCCGTCGCCCATCAGCACGCAGATCTGCCGATCCGGGTGGCTGACCCGGGCACCCATCGCGTAGCCCATGCCGGTGCCGAGGCACCCGTACGGGCCGGGGTCGAGCCAGGTGCCGGGCTGGGCCGGCTCCAGGTAGCGGCCGGCGTACGAGACGAAGTCGCCGCCGTCGCCGATCGTGATCGCGTCCGGGGCGAGGATCCGGCGCAGTTCGCCGTACACCCGGGCCGGCCGGATCGGGTCGGTGTCGGCGGCCGTCTCGGCGGCGTCCCGTTCCCGGGCCGCGTCCTCGGCGGCCCGCAGGTCGGCGATCCAGCTTCCGTGGTCGGCGCGGTCGCCCGGGTGGTCGGCCAGCGCGGAGAGGATCAACCGCAGGTCGCCGGCGGGCGCGGCGGCCGTCTCGACGTGCCCGGCCCGCTGCGACGGCGCGTCCACGATGTGTACGACCCGGGCGTCGCCGAAGTCGCCGAAGCTCAACCGGAAGTCGAGCGGGGTGCCGATCACCGCGACCACGTCGGCGCCCCTGAGCGCGGCGCGGCGGGCCTTCGCGAAGGCGAGCGGATGCGCCGGCGGCAGCGCGCCGCGGCCCATCCCGTTGGTGAAGACCGGAATCTGGAGCGCCTCGGCGGCCTCGCGCAGCGCCGCCACGGCGTCCCCGGCGTACACGTCGGAGCCCGCGATGATCACCGGACGCTCGGCGCCCGCGAGCAGCCGGGCCGCCCGGGCCACCTCGTCCGGGTCCGGCTGCACCGGCTCCACCGTGACCGCGCCCGGCACGTCCGCGTCGCCCACCGAGAAGATCACTTCGAGCGGCAGGTCGAGGAAGACCGGGCCACGGTGCGGGCTGAGCGCCGCGGTCAGCGCGGTGGTCACGGCCGCCGGGATCTCGTCGACCGAGCCCACCGTGGCGGCGTGCTTGGTCACCGGGGCCACCAGCGGGATGTGGTCGATCTCCTGGAGGCTGCCGGCTCCCCAGCGGAACGCCGGTGCCCGGCCGCCGAGCACCACGACCGGGGAGGCGTTGAAGAACGCGCTGGTCAGTCCGGAGATCCCGTTGGTCACGCCCGGGCCGGCGGTGAGCACCGCCAGCCCGGGGCGGCGCTGGAGCTTGGCCACCGCCTCGGCGGCGAACACCGCCGACTGCTCGTGCCGGACGTCGTAGATCGGGAAGCCGGCCTTGTGCGCCGCGTCGTAGAGCGGGAAGACGTGCCCGCCGGACAGGGTGAACATCTCGGTAACCCCGGACGCCCGCAGGGCCGCGAGGGCGAGTTCGCCGCCGTGCCCCTCGATCTGGTCAGCCATTCCCGCTCCCATTCGTCGGATCGCTCGGTTGCAGGTTACCGGCCAGTCGCCTGCCGCCGGCAACGCCCGGCAACGGAGTCGGCGCCCCGGCAACGGGATGATCGCCCGGGGGGGATGAGTGGGCGGGGGCGGAGTGGGCGGCCCGCGGCGGTGTCAGCGGCCGGTGAAGTCGGGCTTGCGCTTCTCGACGAAGGCGGCCATGCCCTCGCGGCGGTCGTCGGTGGCGAACAGCCCGGCGAACAGTTGGCTCTCCCAGGCCAGACCGGAGGCGAGATCCATCTCCAGGCCGCCGTCGATGGCCTGCTTGGCGGCCCGCAGCGCGTGCGCCGCTCCGGTGCGGAACGACCCCACCAGTTCCACGGCGGCGTCGTACACCTGCTCGGCCGGCACCACCCGGTCGGCGAGGCCGATCCGCAGCGCCTCCGCGGCGTCCACCATCCGACCCGTCATGATCAGCTCCTTGGCCCGGGCCGGACCGACCAGCCGGGCCAGTCGCTGGGTGCCGCCGGCGCCGGGGATCACGCCGAGCTTGATCTCCGGCTGGCCCAGCTTCGCGTCCTGCGCCACCACCCGCCAGTCGCAGGCAAGCGCCAGCTCGCAGCCGCCGCCGAGGGCGTACCCGGTGATGGCCGCGACCACCGGCTTGGGAATGCGGGCGATCGCGTCGAAGGCGCCGGAGAGCGCCGGCGCCCGCTCCGCCATGTCGGCGTACGACATCGCCGCCATCTCCTTGATGTCGGCCCCCGCCGCGAACACCTTCTCCCCGCCGTACACGATGACCGCGCGGACGCCGGAGTCGGCGGTGACCGCGACGGCCGCGGCCCGCAGTTCCTCCTGCACCTGGGTGTTCAGGGCGTTCATCGGCGGGCGCTCCAGCCGGATCGTGCCGATGCCGTCCCTGATCTCCACCCGGACGAAGTCGTCCACGCTGACCCCACCTTCTTCCGTGCCGCGGGCCGGCCACCGTGGCCGCTCCGGTACCGCGAGCCCACATTACGGCCCGGCCGGTACGCCGCCACCCCGGCCGGTACGCCGCCACCCCGGCCGGGACGGCGGCGGCTGCGGCGGCTGCGGCGGCTGCGGCGGCGGCGGCGCACCGGCGGCGGATCCGCGCTCGCGCAGGGTGGACGGCGTTGACACGGAGCGCTTTGCTGGAGGGGTGACGCTCTACTACCGGGACGACTCGGTACAGGTCACCTCCGAGATGATCTGGAGCAACGGCACGACCGTACGGGTCGCCGACGTGACGTACGTCTGGCATGCCCGCGGGCGCTCCTCCGCCCGGGTGCGGTCCCGGCTGCTCGTCCGCGGCGGCGTGGTCTTCCTGCTGTCCGTCCCGCCGCTGGTGGCGCTGGTCTGCGTGGTCTCGCTGCTGTACGCGGCGCAGGACCGGCACCGCTGGGGGCTGGTCATCGCGATCCTGGCCATCGGCGCCGCGGCCAGCCTGGCGATGATCCCGTTCCTGGAGTTCCCGCTGGGCTGGCTGGACCGTTCCTACAGTCGCGGCGGCGGGGTGCAGGAGCTGTGGATACAGACCCGGGGCACCGAGATCCTGCTGTTGCGCACCAGCGACGCGCAGCGGTTCGGCCAGGTCTACCGGGCGGTGCAGCGGGTGGTCGAGCACCGGACCGACCCGCGGTGACGGGAACGGGCAACCGTCAGGACCGGTCCAGCCGCGGGAAGACGGTCTCCTGGAGCACGATCCGGATCGACGCGGCGATCGGGATGGCCACCAGCGCGCCGACGACGCCGAGCACGGCGGCGCCGAGCAGCACGGCGACCAGGGTCACGGTGGCCGGCACCGCCACCACCCGGCCGACGATCTTCGGCACGATCAGGTAGTCCTCGGCCAGCCGGAATCCCGCGTAGAAGGCGCCGGTGGCCAGCGCCACCGGGAACGAGACGGTCAGCGCGACCAGCGAGACGATGATCCCGCCGACCGTGGAGCCGACCACCGGGATCAGGTCGAGCAGCGCCACGGTCAGCGCCAGCAGCAGCGGGTACGGCACGCCGAACGCGAGCAGCCAGGCGAAGGTCCCGACGCCGGCGATCACCGACGTGATCAGGTTGCCCAGCACGAACCCGCCGACCCGGGTGAACACCTCGTCGCCGATGAGGATGGCCCGGGGGCGCCGGCTGTGCGGGAAGAACCGGTAGATCAGCCGCCGGATCCGGGGCAGGTCGATCAGGAAGTAGACGGTCAGAACCAGCACCGTGAGGGCGGCGGCGGTGGCGCCCAGCACCATCCGGCCGGCGCCCAGCAGCCGGGTGGCGACGTCACCGCCGCCGCCGGCGACCAGTCGCTCGGCCTGCTCCAGGAGGTGAAACCGGGAGTTGAGCCGCCCGATCGCGGAGTGCTGGTCCCGCGCCGCGTGCAGGTAGCCGGGTGCCTCCCGGACGAACTGCTCGGTCTGCCCCACCAGCGGCGGGATCGCGGCGGTCAGAAACCCGGCGGCCACGGCCAGCATCCCGGCCGTGACCACCCCGATGGCCAGCCCGCGCGGCATCCGCCGGGTCAGCAGCCGGACCGGCGGGTCCAGGCCGATCGCCAGGAACAGCGCCAGCCCGATCAGCACCAGTACCTCGCGGCCCGCCGAGAGCAGTTCGATCCCGCCGTACGTCGTCGCCACGCCCGCCGCGCCGAGCAGCCCGATGAGGTACGGCGACCGCCGGTCCAGCGGCCGGCCGGGGCGGCCCAGCGGCGCCTGGTCGGTGCTGGTCCGGGCCGCCTCGCCCTCGGCACCGGCCAGCGGGGACGGGTCGGGGCCGGCCGCCGCGGACCGATCCCGCCCGCCGTCGCCGCCGTCGTCCGCCTCCGGTGACCTGGTCATCGCCTCCCAGCATCCGCCGTGCCCGTCGGCGGTGGAGGCGGTTCGCCGCGTCCCCCGACGCCGCGCCGGGCACGCTGGGTGGGTTGCGGCGGGATGCGGCCGGATGCCCCTTTTCCGGTCAGCCGACCGGCGGCCGGTACAGGGCGTCGATCTCGGCCCGATCGGGCATGGCGACCGAGGCGCCGAGCCGGCGGGCGCTGGCGGCGCCGGCGGCGGCGGCCCAGTGCGCGGCGTCGACCAGGTCCCGCCCCTGCGCCCAGGCGACCGCGAGCGCGCCGGTGAAGGCGTCTCCCGCCCCCGTGGTGTCGACCGACTCGACCGGTACCGGTGGGATGTGCCGGACCGGCTCGCCGCGGGCGGCGTACCAGGCGCCGGCCGGGCCGGCGGTCAGCAGCGCCCGGGGTACGGTCGCCAGCAGCGCGCCGGGGTCCTCCCGGCCGTGCCCGCAGATCGCCGCGGCCTCCCGCTCGTTGACCACCAGCAGGTCCACCAGTTCGGTCAGCTCGGCCGGCAGTCGCATGGCGGGCGCCGCGTTGAGCACCACCGGCACCCCGGCCCGCCGGGCCGCCCCGGCCGCCGCCAGCACGGTGTCCAGCGGGATCTCCAGCTGCGCCACCAGCACGTCCGCCGCGCAGACCACGGCGATCTCCTCGGGGCTCAACCCGGTGAACGCGGCGTTCGCCCCGGGGACCACCACGATGGTGTTCTCCCCGGCCGCGTTCACGCTCACCAGGGCCACACCGGACGAGCCGTACACCACCCGCAGTCGGGAGGTGTCCACTCCGGACGCGGCGAGCCGGGCGGTGAGCGTGACGCCGAACGAGTCCGAGCCGACGGCGCCGAGCAGCACGGCCGCGCCTCCGGCGCGGGCCGCGGCGATCGCCTGGTTCGCCCCCTTGCCGCCGGGCAGCATCACGAAGTCGCTGCCCAGCACGGTCTCGCCGGGCAGCGGCAGGACCGGCGCGGTGGCCACGAGGTCCATGTTGGCGCTGCCGAGCACCACGACACGCGGTTGCCGCATGACCCCTCCCGACCGCCAGCGGATCCCCGGCAGTGTACGGGGCCGTCGCTCAGCGGGCGCGGGCGGTGAACCGGTCGCCGGAGCGCTGCACCACGAGCGGCACGCCGAAGGTGGTGGAGAGGTTCTCGCTGGTCAGGGTGTCGCCCAACAGTCCCTGCGCGACGATCCGGCCGTCCCGCAGCAGCAGGGCGTGGCTGAACGCCGGCGGGATCTCCTCGACGTGGTGGGTGACCAGCACCATCGCCGGGGCGTCCGGGTCGGCGGCCAGCTTGGCCAGCCGGGCCACCAGGTCCTCCCGGCCGCCCAGGTCCAGCCCGGCGGCCGGCTCGTCGAGCAGCAGCAGTTCGGGGTCGGTCATCAGGGCCCGGGCGATCTGCACCCGCTTGCGTTCCCCCTCCGACAGGGTCCCGTACGAGCGGTCGGCAAGCGATCCGACGCCGATCTGGTCGAGCAGGGCCTCGGCCCGCGCCTCGTCCATCGGGTGATAGCTCTCCCGCCACCGGCCCACCACCGACCAGGCGGCGGTCACCACCACGTCGCGGACCCGTTCCTGGCCGGGGATCCGGTCGGCCAGCGCCGCCGTGGACAGGCCGATCCGGGTACGCAGTTCCGACACGTCGGTGCGGCCCAGCCGCTCACCGAGGATGTGCACGGTGCCGCTGGTCGGGTGCAGCCGCCCGGCGGCCAGGCTGAGCAGCGTGGTCTTGCCGGCTCCGTTCGGACCGAGCACCACCCACCGCTCGTCCAACTCCACCCGCCAGGTGACGTCCCGCAGCAGGTGGTTGCCGGACCTGACCACGCCGACGCCGTCGAGATCGATCACGAGGTCGTCGGTGGCGGGCGGGGGCGGTGCCGCGGCGGCACCGGCGAGCAGGTCACTAGGCACCCGCCCATCCAACCACGGGCGCGCCTGGCGCCCCACCGGCGGCGGCCGGGCCTTACCGTGTGCTGTCCGTGTCCTTGCTCACCGCTGAGCCCGCCGCTGAGCCCGCCGTCGGGCCCGCCGTCGACGGCCCCGGCGGGCGGCCGGAGCAAGCGGCCGGAACGGGCGGCCGGAACGGGCGTGGCGATGGTTTGCAAAAAGACAGCGCATCATGAAGGATTTCTTCGTGACCGTACCGCCCGGGTCAGCCCAGCGTCGACCCGAAGATCTCGTCCCGGACCGCGGCCAGCGCGGTGGCGAGCGCGCCGCGCAGCACCGGCTCGTCGGTCAGCTCCGTCACCACCACCCGCGGGGAGACCGGGGTGATCGCCGCCACCTCGTGCTGGATCCGCTCGGCCAGCGCCGAGCCACCGGCCCGGCCCACCTCGCCGGCCAGCACCACGAGCGGCGGGTCCAGCACCACGCAGGTCGCCGCGACCCCGAGCGCGAGCCGGCGGGCCACCTCGTCCAGCACCGGACCGCCCGTCGTCCCGGCGGCCACCGCGGCCCGGACCGCGGTCTCCGCGCTGCCCCGGAAGCCGTGCTCCCGGGCCACCGCGCGGACCGCCTCCGCGCCGGCCAACTGGCCGAACGGCGGCTTGCTCCGCCGGGCCGGATCCCGGGGCAGCGGCACACCCGGCACCGGCAGGTAGCCGATCTCCCCGGCCGCGCCGGTGCTGCCGTGATGCAACCGGCCGTTCAGCACGATCGCCAGGCCGACGCCGCCGCCCGCCCAGAGCAGCACGAAGTCCTCGACCCCCCGGGCCGCGCCGGCCTGCGCCTCGGCCACCGCCGCCAGGTTCACGTCGTTCTCGAACACCACCGGGGTCTTCAGGTCCTCGCGCAGCGCGGCCAGCAGCCCCCGGTGCCAGCGCGGCAGGTTGAACGCGAAGGTGATGTCGCCGGTGGCCGGATCCACCAGCCCCGGGGTGCCGAGCACCACCCGGCGGACGGTGGCCAGTTGGGCCTGGGCGGAGCCGGCCGCCTGGACCACGGCGTTGTGCACCACGCCGACCGGGTCGTCGGTGTCCCGGGTGGACTGTTCCACCCGGCCGACCACCGAACCGGTGATGTCGGAGCAGACCGCCACCACCCGGTCCGGCCCCACGTCCACGCCGACCACGTGCGCGCTGCCGGCCCGTACGGCGTACAGCTGGGCGTTGGGACCGCGACCGCCGGCCTGCTCGCCGACCCGGCTCACCAGTCCCCGCTCCTCCAGCCGCTCCACCAGCTGCGAGGCGGTGACCTTGGACAACCCGGTCAGCTCGCCGAGCTGGGCCCGGGTGAGCGGGCCGCGCGCGAGCAGCAGCTCCAACGCGGCCCGGTCGTTGAGGGCACGCAGCAGACGGGGAGTGCCGGGGAGTCGGGAGGCGCTCATGCCACGTCCTCTATTGTCAGGAAACTTTACTAACCCATAATCGGGCCGTACGGGTAGCCGTAGCGTAATGGCCGGGCCTCGGCCCGGCGCTCGGCCACCCGGCACGGGTAGCTGGAGAGACGGGCCTTTCCGGTGGGACACTCGGACCGGAGAGGTGTCGGAGGGGAGACACCGTGGGGATCGATCCCGGACTGCGCCGGCTGGCGCTACGGACGCTGCTGGCGGCCTTCACCGGCACCGAGCCGCCGGCGTGGGCGCTGGAGCTGACCGGGCAGGGGCTGGCCGGGTTCACCCTGTTCGGCCGCAACGTCGCCGATCCCCGCCAGGTCGCCGCGTGCACCGCGGCGCTGCGCTCGGCCCGTCCCGACGTGCTCATCGCGATCGACGAGGAGGGCGGCGACGTCACCCGGCTCGCGCACGCGGTGGGCAGCCCCTACCCGGGCAACGCCGCGCTCGGCGCGGTCGACGACGTGACCGCCACCGAGCGGGTCTACCGGGCCATCGGCCTCGAACTCGCCGCCCTCGGCGTCACCATCGACTTCGCCCCGACGGTCGACGTGAACAGCGCGGACGACAACCCGATCATCGGCACCCGGTCGTTCGGCGCGGACCCCGCCCGGGTCGCCGCGCACGCCGCCGCCGCGGTCACCGGCCTGCAGTCGACCGGGGTGGTGGCGTGCGCCAAGCACTTCCCCGGGCACGGCGCCACGGTCGCCGACTCGCACCACGAGTTGCCGACCGTGGACGTACCGGTGGACCTGCTGCGCCGCCGCGACCTGCCGCCGTTCGCGGCCGTGATCGGCGCGGGCGCCCGCGCCGTGATGACCGCGCACATCCGCGTCCCGGCGCTGACCGGCGAGCTGCCGGCGACCTTCAGCCGGTCCGTCCTGCACGACCTGCTGCGCATCGAGTACGGCTTCGCCGGCACCATCATCACCGACGCGCTGGAGATGAAGGGCGCCTCGCTGGCCGCCGGCGGCACCGCTGCGGCGGCCGTGCGCGCCCTGGCCGCCGGCGCCGACCTGCTGTGCATCGGCTCCGAGGTCGATGCCGACCTGGTCGAGCGGGTGGCCGCGGAGATCGTCGCGGCGCTCGGCGACGGGCGGCTGCCGGTGGCCCGGCTGGAGGAGGCGGCCGGCCGGGCGGCGGCGCTGGCCACCTGGACCGAGCCGGGCACCCCGGCCGAGCCGGTCGACGACCGCCTCGGATATGCCACCGCCCGCCGGGCCGTGCGGGTGGAGGGCGTGCTCAGCGGACTGGTCAAGCCGCTGGTGGTACAGGTCGGCTCCAGCTCGACGGTGGCCGAGGGACGGGTCCCGTGGGGCCTCGGCCCGCACCTGAACGGCGCCGAACTGCACCGGGTGGCGGTCTCCGAGGCGGATCCGGCCGCGTTGCGGGCGCTCGCCGGCGACCGGCCGATCGTGCTGGTCGGCCGGCACCTGCACCGGCTGGCCGGGGCACGCGAACTGGTGGAGGACCTGGCCGCGACGCATCCGGTGACGGTGGTGGAGATGGGTTGGCCATCGACCTGGCGGCCGGCCGGCGCCCGGGCGTTCATCACCACGTACGGCGCCAGCCACGCCAACGGACGAGCCGCGGCCGAGACGCTCGGACTGGCCCGCTGAGCACCCCGCGACCCGTGCCGCCCGGCGAATCGCTTCGCTGACCGTCAGTAGCGCCCGTCCCGGACCCGGCCCGACGGCGGTCCCCCGGTCATCCGGAAACGGCCTGCTGGCGATCCCCGAAGGGGTAATTCGGGCGAGCCATCTTGAAAGGCCATCGTCGGATACGTAGCGTTACCGGTGCGCCGCGCGAGCCACTCCGCCGGTGTCGCAGATCTCCCCGGGCGCACCACCCGTCCCGTACCGCCGTGCCGGCCCGCCGCCGGCTGGGCTCGGCGCGGCACGCCCCGACCTGGCCTGGGGATGGACGCGGACCGTGGACCCGGCGGGTCCACGGTCCGCGGGACACCGGCCGGTGCGGGGGCCACCCGGCCGGTGTTGGTCAGCGCTGGCTGGGCAGCGTCACCGACCCGGTGCCGGCCGGCTCCGTCTCCCCCTCCGCCTCGACGCCGTCCGCCGGCCCGTGCGCAGCGACCCGGTCCACCGGCCCGTCCGCGGCCGATCCGTGCGGGTCGCCCGGCCCCGCCCCGGATCCGTGCGGATCGTCGTCGAGCATCGTGCTCTCGTCGAACGGATCGTGCCCGGCCAGCACGGTGAGCGCCCGGTCGCGGTCGAACTGGCCGGTCCAGGTGCCGATCAGCACGGTGGCCACCGCGTTGCCGGCGAAGTTGGTGAGCGCCCGGGCCTCCGACATGAACCGGTCGATCCCGACGATCAGCCCCACCCCGTCGACCAGGTCCGGCCGGTGGCTCTGCAACCCGCCGGCGAGCGTCGCCAGGCCGGCGCCGGTCACCCCGGCCGCGCCCTTCGACGCCACGATCATGAAGACCAGCAGCGAGATCTGCTCGCCCACGGACAGCGGCTTGCCCATCGCGTCCGCGATGAACAGCGAGGCCATGGTCAGGTAGATGGCGGTGCCGTCGAGGTTGAAGGAGTATCCGGTGGGCACCGTGATCCCGACGACCGTCCGGTCCACGCCGGCATGCTGCATCTTGGCGATCAGCCGGGGCAGCGCGCTCTCCGAGGACGAGGTCGACAGGATCAGCAGGAACTCCCGGCCGAGATAGCCGAGCAGCCGGAACACCGAGATCCGGGCCACGAACCAGAGCAGCGCCCCGAGGACGACGAAGACGAAGATCACGCAGGTGGCGTAGAAGCCCAGCATCACCTGGGCCAGGCTCTTCAGCGCGTCGAGGCCGGTGGCGCCGACCACGGCCGCCATCGCGCCGAAGGCGCCGATCGGGGCCACCCACATGATCATCGCCAGCACCTTGAACACCACCCGCTGCAACGCGGCGATCGCGTTGATGACCGGCTCGCCGCGCGACCCCAGGCTCTGCACCGCGAACCCGACCAGCAGCGCCACCAGCAGCGCCTGGAGCACGTCTCCCTGGGTCAGCGCCGAGAAGAGCGTGTCCGGGATGACGCCGAGCAGGAAGTCGACCGTCCCCTTGGCCTCGCCGGAGGCGGCCTTCTGCCCGGCTCCGGCCAGCGCGTCGGTGAGCTGCAGGCCGGTGCCCGGATGGATCAGGTTGCCCACGACCAGGCCGATCGCCAGCGCGACCGTCGACATGAGCAGGAAGTAGCCGAGCGCGAGGCCGCCCACCTTGCCGACCTGCGCGGCCCGGCGTACCGAGCCGACGCCGAGCACGATCGTGCAGAAGATGACCGGCACGATCATCATCTTGATCAGGCTCACGAAGCCGGTGCCGAGCGGCGCGAGCTTCTTGCCGAAGTCGGGGAAGAGGAAGCCGACCGCGATGCCGAGCAGGACGGCCACGATCACGGCGAGGTAGAGGTACCGGGTGCGGTCTCGCCGGCGGGCGGGCTCCGCCGGGCGGGGCGCCCCGTCGCCCGAGCGAGGCGCCGGGGCTGCGTCGGAGGTAGTGGACATGGCCGGTGACCTTACCCCGATGTAACCCACGTCACACTTCGCCGCGCTTCATCGCCGCAGGTCGCGGCGAAAAATGATCGACAACGGTCGGGGACCCGGCGTGCCGACCGGTCAGTGCCGGTCCCCGGCACTCCCGTCCCGCCGGTGCCGGCGGGCCGACCGGATCCGCCAGGCCACGATCGCCAGCAGGACGACCACACCGGCACCGATCGCGGTGCCACGCCCCAGGTAGCGCTCCACGGTCTGGTACGAGTTTCCGGCGAGGTAGCCGGCCAGCACCACCCCGACCCCCAGACCAGGCCGCCGGCCGCGTTCCAGAGCAGGAAGCGCCGGTACGGCATGTGCGCGGCACCGGCCAGCGCCGGCATCACGGCGCGGAAGAACGCCACGAACCGGCCCAGGAACACGGCCCGGCCGCCCCGGGCGGCCAGCAGGCCACGGGCCCGGTCCAGCCGTTCGGTGTGCCGGCGCAGCACCCGGGTCTGGGTCAGCCGCGGACCCAGGTGGTGACCGATCTCGTACCCGACGCTGTCCCCGAGCACCGCGGCGAGCACGACCAGCACCACCACCGTGGTCAGCGAGACGTGCCCGAGCGCGGCGGCCACGCCACCGAGCATCGCGGCCGTCTCGCCCGGCACGACGAACCCGACGAACAGCGCGTCCTCGGCGAAGACCAGTGCGGCGACCAGCGCGTACACCAGGGATCCCGGCAACGCCAGCAGCCGGTCCAGCAGCCCGCTCACCGCCGCTACGCTACTGGTCGATCTGCCCCTCCACCGGCGGCTCGGCCCGGCCGCCGGTCCCGCCCCGGCGTGTCGCGGCGGCGCTCCGGCGGTTGCGCCGCACCGGCCACCGGGCGACCGCGACCGCGAGCGCCACGCCGATCCAGAGCGCGGCCAGCCAGACCGCCAGCCCGTGCAGGTAGTCCCGGTCCTGCAGGCCCGGATTCGGCGGCGCGGCCGCCGGGCGCCAGACCAGCGGCAGCGCCACCAGCAGCAGCGTCCCGGTCACCACCAGCCCGCCGCGCAGCCACCAGCGGACCGCCGGGCGGGGCACCAGCCGGGCCAGGGCGAGGCCGGCCAGCCCGGCCAGCGGCGCCAGGACCGCGTCGTGCAGCACCGGACCGGCCAGCAGCCAACCGCCGGCGGTCCCGAATTGCGGCCGCAGCAGCGCCAGGCCGTATCCGCCGGCGGCGACCCCGGCCAGCACCAGCGCCGCCCGGCCGGACCGAAGCCCACGGCCGGGCCGAAGCCCCCCGCCGGACCGCAGCCCACGGCCGGACCGAAGCCCACGGCCGGGCTCCGGCGGCGACCCGGCCCCGGCCGGCGCCGCCCCACCCGGCCGGCTCACCCGAGCACCTCCAGCCGGGTGACCCACTTGGTCTGCAGGACGCCGGGCCGGCTGGGCGCGATGATCCGGCACGGATACCCGTGGTCGGGGGTCAGCGGCGCGCCGGCCAGCCGCAGCGCCAGCAGGGTGCGCGGGTCCCGGACGTGCGCCGCCGGCAGGACGCTGGCCGCGTACAGCCCGGCGGGTTCCAGCGAACTCACCCGCACCGCCCGCCCGAGCGGGGCGCCGGCCGCCGCGAGCAGGTCCCGCACCGGTACGCCGGTCCAGGTCGCGGTGGCGCTCCAGCCCTCGACGCAGGCGATCGGCAGCCGCTCCGAGCGCTGCGGCAGCCCGGCCAGCTCGGCGAGGCCGAACGACCGGGTCCCACCGGGATGGACCACCATCAGCCGCCAGTCGGCCGGCAGCACCACCCCGGCCGCCGCCGCGGTCCGGTTCACCGGTACGCCCTGCGGGCCGGACCGGCCGCGCCAGGCCAGCGGGGAGCGGTCCCGCAGGCCGGGCACCGTGACCCCGGCGGTGGCCAGCACCGCGATCCCGGCCGCGCCGGTGGCGGTACGCAGGAACGCGCGCCGCTCCGCGACCACCGCCGGCCGGGCCGCGCGGTCCCCTAGCGCGGCGCCGATGACCGGCAGCTTGACGCCCAGGTGTACGGCCACGGCACCGATCGCGACCCAGGCCACCGCGTAGTGCGCGGCCGGGAAGAAGAACCGCCACGGGTACGACTGCGCCACGTTGAACAGCCCGGTGACCAGTTCGAACAGGACGGCCGCGACGAGCGCCAGGGTGGCCGCCCGTTCGGCCGTGTGGGCGAGCAGCCGGCGGACCGGGCGCAGCGGCGGGCGGGCGAAGAACCTCGGGTAGACGCTCCAGAGCTTGGCCAGCAGCAGCGGTACGGCCGCGATCCCGGAGAGCACGTGCAGCCCCTGGGTGATCCGGTAGAGCTGCGCCGGCCGGGTCGGCCAGGCGAACCAGGCCGGCGGATGCTGGGCGAGGTGGCTGGCCAACCCCGTGCAGAAGCAGAGCGCGATGGCCACCCCCAGCCACAGGCCGATCCGGGTGGTCACCGCGGGCGCGTGCGCCGGGGACCGGAAGTCCTCGGGCCGGGGGATCCGGAGGCGGGATATCCGGAGGCGGGGGATCCGGAGGCGGGGGATCCGCGGCCCTGTGGTGTTCGCCCGCGGGCCGGGGCCGGTCATCCGCGCACCAGCTCGACGAACCAGCGCCCGTCCACCGGCAGCACCCGGCGCACGGCCAGCGCACCGGCCGGGGCGTACCGGTGCACCTGGTCCACGGCGAGCCGCGCCCAGCGGAACTCCGGACTCCGGCGGATCAGCCCCCGGCGGCCCGGCTGGTACGCCAGCCGGGCCAGCCCGGACCAGCCGCCCGTGTCGGGAGCCTCGGCCTCGACCAGGGCGGTGCCGCCCGTTCGCAGCAGCGCCGCGCAGCGCCGCAGCAGCGCCGCGGGCTCACCGCCGATGCCGATGTTGCCGTCCAGCAACAGCACGTGCGCCCAGCGTCCCTCCCCGGGCAGCGCGTCGAAGACGTCCCGCCGCAGCGCCGATCCGCCCCGCTCGCGGGTCAGCCGGACCGCCGTGGCGCAGGTGTCGACGCCCAGGGCCGGTACGCCCCGCCGGGCCACCGCCTCGGTCGCCCGGCCGGGACCGCAGCCGACGTCCAGGGTCGGACCGGTGCACAGGTCCACCACCCGGTGCAGCGCCGGTTCGGCCGGGCCGTGCCAGCGGCGTACCGGCAGCGGCAGCCACCGGCCGTCGGCCTGGACCAGCCAGTGCCGCCCCGACCCGGCACCGGGGACGAGCGCCGCGGCAAACCCGGTCCGGTCCGGATCCGCGGTTCCGGCCGGGGTTCCAGCCGCGGTTCCGGCCGCGGTTCCGGTCCCGGCCAGGTCGCGGCGGCGGCCGGGCGCGCCGATCCGGGGCTCCGGTGGCCGCACGGCCGGCGGTCCGCCGATCATGCGGGCGTCCGGATCGGGACCGCCGGAGCGGCCCCGGCCGCCCCCGACACGGACGCCCCCGACACGGCCGCGGCGAACCGGCCGCCCGGAGCGGCGGCGGCCACCGACCGGGCGGCCGGCCAGGTGTCCACATCGGTCAGTTCGGGCAACGCCGCGATCCGCAGCCGCCGGGCGTGCAGCGCGGCCCGGGTCAGCCGCCCGGTCGACGGCGTGGACATCGGCACCGCGCGCAGCGCCTCGGCGTACCGGGGGTCGGCCAGCCCGAGCGCCCACCAGCCGCCGTCGGCGGCCGGGCCGAGCAGCGCGTCCACCGTCCCGAGCCGGCGGGCCGCGGCGGCCAGCAGATCCGGCGTCACCTGCGGGGTGTCCATCCCGATCTGGAGCACCGGGCGGCCCGGCGCCAGCGCCGCGGCGTCGGCGTGCGCGTTCGCCAGCCGGTCGGCCAGCCCGCTCCCCCGCTGGGCGACCAGGCGCCAGCCGGCCAGCGCGGCCCGCAGTTGCGCCGCCCGGACCGCCGCGGTCAGGTCTCCGGTCCAGGCCAGCACCGGCAGCACCCCCGGGGTCGCGCGGACCGCGTCGAGGGTGTCCAGCAGCGCCGCCGCGGCCACCGCGGCCGCCTGCCCGGGCGTCGCGGGCGGGCAGAGCCGGGTCTTGGCCAGCCCCGGAACGGGCGCCTTCGCCACCACCAGCAGCACGGTCATCGCAACACTCCCGCCATGTCCCGGGCCGCGCGCAGCGTGCCGCGTACCGAACCGGAGACCTTGGACCGGGTCCCGGCGGCCCGCCGGGCGTACCGGACGTCCAGCTCGCGGATCCGCCACCCGGCGCGGCCGGCGCGCAGCAGCAGCTCCAGCGGATAGCCGAAGGCGCGGTCGGTCACCCCCAGGTCCAGCAGCGCCGCCCGGCGGGCCACCCGGACCGGCCCGATGTCGCGCACCGGTACGCCCCGGCGGCGCAGCAGCGCGGCGATGGCAGCGTTGCCGAGCCGGGCGTGCCAGGGCCAGGCGCCGGCGGCGACCGGGACCCGGCGGCCCACCACCAGGTCCGCCGCGCCGTCCCGCACCGGGGCCGCGAGCGCGGGCAGCGCCGCCGGGTCGAGCGAGCCGTCGGCGTCCAGCACGCAGACCAGGTCCGCGGTGGCGGCCAGCAGCCCCCGGTGTACGGCCGCGCCGTACCCGCGCCGGGGCTCGTGCACCACCCGGGCGCCGTACCGGCGGGCCACCTCGGGCGAGCCGTCGGTGGAGCCGTTGTCCACCACGATCGCCCGGTAGCCGGGCGGCAGTGCGGACAGCACCCCCGGCAACGCCGCCGCCTCGTCGAGGCAGGGCAGCACCACGTCCAACGTGATCTCCATGACGGCGACGGTAGGCGGGTCCGGGCCGGCCGCGACCGGTCGCGGCGGTTACGGAACCCTTACGCCGCCGGCAGTTCTTACCGCCCGATGACGGTCCGGCCGGACCGCACCCGCAGCGCCCCGGCGGCCGTTACCGTCACCGGTCACCATGACGCCACCACCGCACCGCAGCCCACTGCCCCACCTCGTCCAGCCCCACCTCACCCCGCCCCGCCTCGTCCTGGCCGACCTCGTCGTGCTCGGCCTCGAACTCGGCCTGCTGGCCGTCGCCGCCGGGGTCGGCGCGCTGCTCAACGCCCGCGGCGTCGGGCTGCACGCCGACGCCGCGCCGCTGTACGCGGGCTGGGCGCCGCACCTGGGATGGGGCACCCCGGCCGCGCTCGCGCTGGCCGCGGCGACCGTCCGCTGGGGGCCGGCGCTGGCCCGCCGCGCGCCGTGGCGACCGCTGCTGGCCGCCGGGTACGCCGCCGCGGTGGCCTGGACCCTGGCGCTGGCCCTGGTGGACGGCTGGTCGACCGGGCTGGCCCGGCGGCTGACCCCGCAGGCCGAGTACCTGTGGGAGGTGCCCCGGATCACCGACATCCCGGCGATGCTCGCGGGATTCAGCGGGCGGATCCTGGACTTCCAGCCGGGTTCCTGGGCCACCCACACCGCGGGCCATCCGCCGGGCGCGCTGCTGGTGTTCGTCTGGCTGGACCGGCTCGGCCTGCCCGGTGGCGGGCCGGCGGCCCTGCTCTGCGTGCTCGTCGGGGCCACGGTCGCGGTGTCGGTGCCGGTCACGCTGCGGTCCCTGGGTGACGAGGCCGCGGGCCGGGCCGTGCTGCCGTTCCTGGTGCTGCTGCCCGGCGCGGTCTGGGTGGGCGCCTCGGCCGACGGGATCTTCGCCGGGGTGGTGGCCGCCGGGCTGGCGCTGCTGGCGATGCCCCGCCGGTGGACCGCGCTGCCCGCCGGGCTGTTGCTGGGCTTCGCGCTCTACCTGTCGTACGGCTTCGTGCTC
Source organism: Plantactinospora sp. KBS50 (assembly GCF_002285795.1). Taxonomy (GTDB): domain Bacteria; phylum Actinomycetota; class Actinomycetes; order Mycobacteriales; family Micromonosporaceae; genus KBS50. Next base: position 1,418,961 of record NZ_CP022961.1, on the reverse strand, counting down.
GTCGGCCTGCTGGCCGGCGCGGTGCTGCTGCTCCGCCCGGCCGGCGCGGTGCGCACCCTGCTGCCGGCCGCCGCCGGGGTGCTGGCCGTGGCGGCGGCGTTCACCGTCGCCGGCTTCGACTGGTGGGTGGGCTACCGGCTGGTGACCATCCGGTACGACCAGGGCTGGGCCGCGGACCGCCCGTACGGCTACTGGGTGTGGGCGAACCTCGCCGCGCTGGTCTGTTCGGCCGGTCCGGCCGCGGTGCCCGGCCTGCGCCGGGCGGTGGCCACCCTCTGGCGTACCCGCCCGGCCCGGACCACGCTGCCAGGCTGGGCCACGCGGCCGGGCCGGGCCGAGCCGGCGGGCCGGGCCTGGGGCGGCCCGGCGGACTGGTTACCGGTCGCCGCCGCGGTGGTGGTGCTGGCCGCCGATCTGTCCGGGCTGTCCAAGGCCGAGGTGGAACGGATCTGGCTGCCGTTCGCGGTCTGGCTGCTGGTGGCCGCCGTCCGGCTGCCGCAGCGGCACCACCGCTGGTGGCTGGCCGGGCAGGCGGCCACGGCGCTGGCGATCAACCACCTGCTGCTGACGGTGTCCTGACCCGCGCCGCCGGCCGGAGCGGGTCGGTGGCGAACGCGGCCACCCCGGCCGCGAAGGACGTCTCGGCCACGAACCCCAGCCGGCGGGCGGCCCGCCGGGGATCGGCCACCACGTGCCGCACGTCGGCCGGCCGGGCACCGCCGACCACCTCGGGCGACGGTCCGCCCATGGCCGCGGCCAGGGTGCCGGCCAGTTCGCCCACCGTGTGCGGCTCCCCCGAGCAGACGTTGACCGCCTCGAAGCCGTCGGCGGGCGGCGCGGCCCGCAACGCCAGCAGGTTCGCCCGGGCCACGTCGGTGACGTGCACGAAGTCCCGGCGCTGGCGGCCGTCCTCCAGCACCCGGGGCGGCCGCCCGGCGGCGAGCGCCGAACGGAAGATCGAGGCCACCCCCGCGTACGGGGTGTCGCGCGGCATCCGCGGCCCGTACACGTTGTGGTAGCGCAGCGCCCACACCGCGCCGCCGGTCTGCCGCGCCCAGGCCGCCGCCAGGTGCTCCTGGGCCAGCTTGGTGGCCGCGTACGTGCTCTGCGGTCGCAGCGGCGCGTCCTCCGGCACCAGCTCCGGTGCCAGCGGGAGGCCGCACCGCGGGCAGCCCGGCTCGTACCGGCCGGCGGCGAGGTCGGCGCCGCGGCGCGGGGCCGGCGGTACGTCGCCGTGCTCGGCGCACCGGTAGCGCCCCTCGCCGTAGACCACCATCGAGCTGGCCAGCACCAGCCGCGGTACGCCGGCGGCGTGCATGGCGGCCAGCAGCACGGCGGTGCCGAGGTCGTTGTGCGCGGCGTAGCCCGGCGCGTCGGCCGGGTCGAGGCCGTGCCCCACCATGGCGGCCTGGTGGCAGACGGCGTCGACGTCGCGCAGCAGGCCGGCCAGCCGTTCCGGGTCGCGCACGTCGCCCACCACCAGCGGATGCCGGGCGGTCCAGTCCGGCGCCGCGGCGCCGTGCGCCTCCGGCAGCAGCGCGTCCAGCAGCACCACCTCGTGTCCGGCCGTCGCCGCGAGGTCGGCGACGTGCGAGCCGACGAATCCGGCCCCACCGGTGATCAATATCCGCATCCGGTTCACGCTAGGCCCGGATCGTCCCGTACCGGGCGGACCGGCGCCAGCCGTAAGGGACCGGAAAGACTTCGCCGGTCGGCGCCCGGCCGCGACGTGGCTACGCTGCCAGGATGGTGGGGAACGCGACGACGGCCGGGCCGGACCGGCGGGTGCTGGTGGTGGACGACGACCGGACCGTGAGCGACGTGGTGTGCCGCTACCTGGACCGGGCCGGCTACCTCGTCTCGCACGCCGGCGACGGCGCCGCCGCGCTGGCCGCGGTGGACCGCGGCGCCCCCGACCTGGTCGTCCTGGATCTGATGCTGCCGCAGGTCGACGGCCTGGAGGTGTGCCGGCGGCTGCGCGCGCAGGCACCCACGCTGCCGATCATCATGCTCACCGCGCTCGGCGACGAGGCGGACCGGATCCTCGGGCTGCAACTGGGCGCCGACGACTACGTGACCAAGCCCTTCTCCCCCGCGAACTGGTGCTGCGGGTCGGCTCCGTGCTGCGCCGGGCCGGCACCGAGGCGGCGCCGGCCGGCCGGGAACCGCTCGGCGACGGGGACCTGACCCTCGACGCCGGTCGCCGGGTGGCCCGGTTGCGCGGCGCCGACCTGGCCCTGACGGTGCGCGAGTTCGACCTGCTGCTGTTCCTGCTCCGGAACCCCGGCCGGGCGTTCCGCCGGGCGGAGCTGCTGGACCGGGTCTGGGGCTGGCACTTCGGCGACCAGTCCACGGTGACCGTGCACGTGCGCCGGCTGCGGGAGAAGATCGAGGACGATCCGGCGGCGCCCCGGCGGATCGTCACCGTGTGGGGCGTCGGCTACCGGTACGAGCGCGCCGATGCGTGACCTCGCGCTGATCTTCGCGATGGCGCTGCTCGGCGCCGGCCTGGTCGGCGTCGCCGGCGCCGCGGTGCTGCGGCTGCTGCCGCCCCGGTCGATCACCGTGCACCTCGGGGTGCTGCTCGCCACCACCGTGGCGGCCGTGGTGGCCGGCGTGGTCGTGGTGGCCGAGGCGATGTTCCTGTCCGCGCACGACCTGGAGGTGGTGCTGCTCACGGTCACCGCCGCGGCGGCCGTGAGCCTCGGGCTGGGGGTGCTGTCCGGGCGCCGGCTGGCCGCCGCCGCGGTCTGGGCCGAGCAGGCCCGGCAGCGGGAGCGGCAGTTGGAGAAGGGCCGGCGGGACCTGGTCGCCTGGGTCTCGCACGACCTGCGCACCCCGCTCGCCGGGCTGCGCGCGATGGCCGAGGCGCTGGAGGACGGCGTGGTCGACGACCGGGCCACGGTGGCCGAGTACCACCGCCGGATCCGGGTGGAGACCGACCGGATGGCCCGGCTGGTGGACGACCTGTTCGAGCTTTCCCGGATCAACGCCGGCACGCTGCGGCTCACCCCGTCCGCCGTACCGCTGCGGGAGCTGGTCTCGGACGCGTTGGCCGGCGCCGCGCCGCTGGCCGCCGCCCGGCGGATCCGGCTGGTGGCGGCCGACTCCGGGTGGCCGGTGGTCACCGCCAGCGAGCCGGAACTGTCCCGGGTGGTGGCGAACCTGCTGCTCAACGCGGTCCGCTACACCCCGGACGACGGCACCGTACGGGTCGAGGCGGGCCGCGAGCCCGACGCCGTCTGGCTGGCCGTGGCGGACACCTGCGGCGGCATCCCGCCGGAGGACCTGCCCCGGGTCTTCGACGTGGCCTTCCGGGGTGAACGGGCGCGCACCCCGCGGCAGGCCACCGCGACCGCGACCGGCGCGGCCCACCCCGGAACGCCAGCCCACCCCGGAACGCCAGGCCACCCTGGACCCGTCGGCCGCCCCGGGCGGGTCGCCGTCGCCGGCGCTCCGGGACCGTCCGCCGGCTCCGGTGGCGACCCTGGTGCCGCCGGCGGGCTCGGGCTGGCGATCGTCCGCGGGCTGGTGGAGGCGCACGGCGGCCGGGTGGACGTGCAGAACGTCACCGGCGGCTGCCGCTTCGTGGTCCGGCTCCCCTCGCCCGGCCACTCCTGACCGCCGCCGGAGCGCCCAGGTCGAGCCGCACGACGGTGCCGCCACCCGGATTCGGCTCCGCCGACAACGCGCCGCCGGACTCCGCCGCCGTCCGGGCCGCGATGTCCAGCCCCAGCCCGGTGGAGCCGGCACCGCTGCGGCCCCGGGTCATCAGCAGCCGGTCCGGCAGCCCCGGACCCCGGTCGGCCACCTCAAGCCGCGCCCCGCCGCCGGGCAGCCGGCACAGCCGGACGGTGCAGCCGGCGCCCTCCGGGGTGTGCGCGAACACGTTGTCCAGCAGCGCGTCCACGGCCGCGGCCAGGGCGTCGGCCGTGATGCCCACCGGAACGGGACCCGGATCCAGCTCGACGCGCACCTCCCGGCGCTCCTCGTCGGCCAGCGCGGACCAGAACGCGACCCGGTCGGCCAGCACCCGCGCGGCGTCGCACCGCCCGCCGGGCGCCGAGCCGCGGGACGCCCGGGCGGTCCGGATGATCTCGTCGACCGACCGTTCCAGCGCGGCCACGTCGCCGAGCACCCGGTCCCGGTCCGTGCCCTCGGGCAGCCCTTCGGCGTCGATCCGCAGCGCCGTCAACGGCGTGCGCAGCCGGTGCGAGAGGTCGGCCACCTGTTCCCGCTCCCGGGCCAGCAGCTCACCGACCCGACCGGCCAGCAGGTTGAGCCCGGCGCCGACGGCCCGGACCTCGGCCGGTCCCTCGCCGGCCGCCCGGGCGTCCAGTTGCCCGGCCGCCATCCGGTGCGACACCGCCGCGACCGCGGCCAGCGGCCGGACGAAGCTGCGGGCCAACTGGTCGGCGACCAGCACGCTGACCACGACCAGGCCGGCGCCGAGCAGGCCGAGCACCGCCCAGGCACCGGCAACGCCCCGGTACAGCTCGGCGTCCGGTACGACGGTACGGATCACCGCCGTGCCCTCGGGCAGCCCGCCGACCGCCACGAGGATTTCCCGGCCGCCCGGTACCTCGTGCGCGACGCTCTGCCCCGCCGCGACCGCGCTGTCCACCGTCGCGGACCGGGCGGCCGGCGCGCCGACGGTCCCACCGTCCGGCAGGAACACGGTGACCCGGTGCGGGTTGACCGCGTTGACCTGCGCGACCGTGGCCGACAGCTCCTCCGGATCGGTCGAGGCCACCACCGGGGCCAGCGCCTGGGTCTCGACCGCCGCCGAGCTGACCGCCCGGTCGGCGGCGGAGGACCGGACCAGCATCGCCAGCGGAACCAGGAACGCCACCACCACGAGCAGGCTGGTGGCGGCGACCAGCAGGATGAGCCGTACCCTCACGGCCGGCCGCGCCGCCCCGGTTCGCCGGCGGTCAGCTTGACCCCGACCCCGCGCAGGGTGTGCAGGTAGCGCGGGTTGCGGGCGTCGTCGCCCAGCTTGCGGCGCAGCCAGGACAGGTGGACGTCCACGGTCTTGTCGGCGCCGCCGGTGCTGTTGCGCCAGACGTGCCGGAGCAGTTCCTGCTTGGTGACCACCGTCCCCGCCCGGGTGGCCAGGTAGCCCAGCAGGTCGAACTCGCGGGGGTCAGCTCCACCGGGCGGCCGTCGACGCTCACCTGCCGGGTGCTCAGGTCGATCCGCAGGCCACCCAGGCTGATCGGGGTGGCGGTGGGGTCGGTGCCGGCCCGGCGCAGCACCGCGCGGATCCGCGCCTCCAGGTGCGCGGCGCCGAACGGCTTGCACAGGTAGTCGTCGGCGCCGTGGTGCAGGGCGCCGACGATGGCCGGCTCGTCGTCCCGGGCGGTGGCCACCACCACGGGGGTCGCGCTGACCGAGCGCAGCATCCGGAGCACCTCGACGCCGTCCACGTCCGGCAGCCCGAGGTCGAGCACGACCAGGTCCACCGGATCCCGGTACGCCATGGCCAGCCCGGTCATCCCGTCGGCGGCGTGCAGCACCACGTGTCCCAGCTCGGTCAGCGCCCGGATGAGCGCCCGCCGGATCTCCGGGTCGTCCTCGATGAGCAGCAGCCTGGCCACCCGGACACGCTAGCCGGCCGCCGGCCGCGACGCGCCAGCCGGACGACCGGATCCGGCGGTCTGGTTGTCCGGGTCCGGCCCGCGACGCCGGCGCGGACACCCCGCAGGGACATCTAAGGGGCACTTAACCTGCGGTTAGGGCGCGATGTGCGATCGTGGGCCGATGTCCGGTCCGCTGCGCCGCCTGGCCACCAACCTGGTCGCCTGGTTACTCGGCGCCGTGGTGTCGGTGACGGTCGGTGTGCTGGCGCTGACCCGCGTGGACGAAGGGTTGGCCAACGGGGTACAGCCGCTCAGCCCGGATTCGGTGACCCGCGGGCTGCCCGATCCGCCGTCCGCGGCTCCCAGCCGCACACCGCGGCGCGGCGCGACGTCGGCTCCGGCGCGCAGCCCGAGCCGGCGGGCGACCAGCGCGCCGGGCCGGCCGGCCCCCTCCGAGCCGTCCGTACCGGCCACGCCGCCCGCGCCGCGGGCCGTCGAGCGCACGTTCACGGCGCAGGGCGGTTCGCTGCTGGTCCGCTGCACGGCCGGGCTGGTCTACCTGGCCTCCTGGAGCCCGGCCCCGGCTACCGGGTGCTGGACGTGACGCGCGGGCCGGCCGGCGAGGCGGAGCTGACCTTCGCGGGCGAGCGGAAGGTGGTACGCATCGAGCTTCGCTGCGTCCGGGGCGTACCCGAGGCGACCGTCAGCGTGCGGGGGCGCGGGCCGGGAAACGACCGCCCGCACTGAGAGCCGGTCAGGACCCGGCGCCGCGGTCGTCTGCGGGGCCGTCGTCGGCGGGGCCGTCCTCGGCGGAGGGATCGTCGGCGGAGGCGTCGTCGGCCACCGGCAGGCCGGCCGAGCTGAAGCCGCTCAGCTCGTCGGTGATCACGCCGGCCTCGTAGCCGGCCGGCAGACCGGCCAGCCAGCCCAGCCCGCCGGCGCCCATCGCCAGCCCGGCCGTGGCGTACGCGTCGGCGATCCCCAGGTCCGGGCCGGTCACGGTGACCGATCCGAGTCCGCTGGCCGGTACGCCCCGGCGCGGGTCGATCACGTGCCGGCCGCGCTCGTACGTCCCCGAGGTGGCGATCGCCAGGTCGGTCACCTCCAGCACCCACGCCACCCGGTCGCCCTCGACCGGGTGCCGGATGCCGATCCGCCACGGCTCACCCGGCCGCGGACCGCCCCGGGCCCGGATGTCACCGCCCGCGTTGATCCAGTGCGCCGAGCTGCCGGCGGCGAGCAGCCGGTCCGAGGCGACCTGCACCGACCAGCCCTTCACGTACCCGGACGGGTCGAACCGGCCGGTCGCGTACGCGTCGAAGTACCCGTCGGTGCCGCGCCACAGGTCGGCGCAGGCGTCGAGCACGTGCCGCAGGTCCGGCGAGCACTCGTCGATGCCCAGCTCGCCCCGGTGGAACCGGTTGACCTCGCTGTCCTCCCGGTACGTGCTGAAGCGCCGGTCCACCTCCCGCAGCCAGTCGAACGTCCGCTCGGCCAGCTCCGCCAGGCGCTCGGTCGGCAGCGGGTCGCTGAGCTGGATGCTGATCGCCGTACCCATGATCTGCTCGACCCGGCGCAGGCCGCGGGCGGCCACGATCAGGCCTTCGCCTTGTCCAGCGCCGACTGGAGGGACGACTTGTACGCGCCGCTGGTCAGCGTGGCGCCGCCGACGGTGGAGATGGTGGAGGTCGTCTTCGCGGCCACGGCGCGGGAGTTCAGCGTCGGCACGGCGCCCTCGTTGACCGCCCTGGTGGTGGGGTCGTCGGTCGGGTAGCTGGCGCTGGCCTTGGTCACCACCCCGCCGGCGACGGTGATGGTCACCCGGATCGTGCCGTACTCGTGGGTTACCGGCGCGCCGGTGTACGTACCGTTGCGCAGGCCGGCCGGTTTCGGCCCGGCCGGTGTGGCGGTTTTCCCGCCCGCCCGGGTCGGCGACGCCTTGGCCGTCGGCGTCCCGGCCGGTGCCGCGGACCCGTCGCCGGTGGGCGACCCGGACGGGCTGTCCGCGCCGGCCGCGCCCGCGGTGTCGACCGTGAGCTGCGCCTCGCCCTGGGCCGGCTGGCCGAGTTTGGCGCCGATCAACAGCGACGTGCCGATGGTGGTGCCGAGCAGGGCGAAGACTGCGCGACGCACGGGGGAACCTCCGGGGTCAGAATTCGAACGGGTCGAGGTGAATCTGGCGGCGCGGCACCCGGAGCCGGCGCAGGGTCCGGACCGAGGTGTTGACCAGCCCGGACGGCCCGCACAGGAAGACGTCCCGGTGCCGGATGTCGTCGACCAGTTCGCGCATGCCCTTGGGGGTGAAGAGGTAACGCGGCCCGGCGTCGTCCCGGGAGCCGAGCACGTACCACACCTGCGCCTCCCGCTCCCGGGCGAGCCAGTCCAGCTCCTCCCGGAACAGCAGTTCGTCCTCGTTGCGGGCACGGTAGATCACCACGGTCTGCGCCGGTAGCTCCTCCAGCAGGGCGCGGATCGGGGCGATGCCGCTGCCCCCGGCGATGAGCAGCGCCCGGGGCCGGCGCCGGCGTTCGGCGGTGAACACCCCGGACGGCCCCTCGGCGAAGATCCGCACGCCGGGCCGCAGCCCCCGCAGCCGCTCGGTGTGGTCGCCGACCACCTTGATGGTCAGCCTGAGGAAGTGCTCGTTCGGTGCGGCCGAGAGCGAGAACGGGTGCGCCTGCCACCAGCAGCCGAGGGTGAGGAAGCGCCACCGGAAGTACTGCCCGGCCCGCGCGTCCAGCCCGTCCAGCCGGCGCCCCGAGATGTACACCGAGATCATGTCCGGCCCCTCGGCGGTGACCCGGGCCACCCGCAGCCGGTGCCGCAGGTTGAACCAGGCCGGGGCGACGATCCGTCCCCAGATCAGGCAGAGCACCACGAAGGCGTACAGGCCGGCCCAGTACCACGTCCCGAATCCGCCGCGGGACAGCTCCCGTCCGGTGGCGAACTGGTGGCCGTAGCCGAGCAGCAGAATGAGGTAGCTGGTCAGATGCAGGAAGTACCAGAACTCGTACGGCAGGCGCCGGCGCACCGACCGGATCGCCAGCAGGCTGATCCCGATCAGGATCCCGGTGGCCAGCGTGGCGCTGACCATGTCCTCGTACGTCGTGATCATCGACCAGGCGGTCGGCAACAGCGGCTGGGCGGCGATCCGGCTGTAGCCGACCACGATCAGCGCGACGTGGCCGAGGATCATGAACAGCAGTGCGCCGCCCAGCTCGCGGTGCCAGATCAGCAGCGAGTGGGCGCCGATCCACCGTTCCAGCCAGCGCACCCGGCTCATCAGCAGCACCTGGGTCAGCAGCAGGAAGCCACCGACCAGGCCGGTGAGCCGGCCGCCGGCCACCAGGATGTCGGCGACGCTGCGGATCGAGCCGGTGGGTGTGTTCAGCCACCACAGTTCGACGCTGGTGGCCAGCGCGCACCAGAACACGATGGTGAACAGCAGGCGACCGCTGTGGTCGTACACGTCCGGGACGTCGATCTCGCGGTGCTGCGCGCTCCGCGGCCGGTAGGCGTCCTTGACCCGGTACGTCCGGTCGGCGCCGCGCGGTTCGGTGGCCACGCCCGCGCCCCGGTCGGTCGGTCGGCCGGGGCCGGCCGACGGTTCCTGCCAGCGGGCGGCATCGCGTCCGAGGGCCGGCTTCGGCCGCCGCGGCCGGTCGGTCACCGGCTCCGGGGTACGGCGGGGTTCGGCTGCCGGGCGGCGGGGCTCCGGGGTCGGACGGCGGGGTTCCGCGGTCGGACGGCGGGGTTCCGCGGCCGGCTCGGCCCAGTGGTAACCGCCGCGCCCCCGCCCGGACCCCCGCCCGGAAGACCCGTCCGTCTCCGCACCGGGATCAGCGCGCAGGTCGCTCACCCAGTCGGACAACGGCTCCTGCGTCGCCAGGTCCCGATCCACGGGACAGGTGTACCGGTCATCCTGCGCATAACACCAGACGGGTACACCGTCTTTGCCGACAATTAAGGGTGACTTGGCTGCCGGATAAGCGGACCCGGCGGTGGGTCACCGCGCCGTCACCCGGGTGGTTTCCCGCCGTCGGCGCCCGGCGCCGCGCCGAGCCGGCGGGCCGAGGCGTCCTGCTCGGCGAGCAGTCGCAGGCCGGTCAGCAACGCCTCGCCGAGCACCGTACCGATGACCACGCCCTCGACCATGGCGGCCGGGTCCCGGCGGGCCACCACCACGGCCAGCTCGCGCCGCGCGACCGCGGCGGCCGCCTCGGCGTACGTGTCGAGCAGTTCGAGCAGGTCGTCCTGGCCGAGCGCGCGGAGCGCGGACACCGCCTCCGCCACCCGGTCGATGCCGCCGGCCTCCGGGTCCACCTGCCAGCCGTGCCGGCGTACCAGTTCCAGCACCTCGGCGCGGGCCCGCCGGCGGTCCGGGTCCTCGGCCGCCGCGTCGACCGGCGGCGCGATGGCGTACTGGGCCATGCCGAGCAGGTGGTGCGGGGCAACCTCGCGGGCGTCGACGGCGGCCAGCACCTCGCGGGCCCGGGCCACCGGCAGGCCACCCACCCCGATCAGGGCGCGGATCAGCCGCAGCCGCCGCAGGTGTTCCTCGGTGTAGTCGGCCTGGTTGGCCGCGCTGGCCACGCCGGCCGGCAGCAGCCCCTCACGCAGGTAGTACTTGATGGTCGCCACGCTCACCTGGCTCTGCCGGCTGAGTTCGCCGATCCGCATGAGATTTCCCCTTGCCAACTCCGACGTCGCCATGGATAGTATCACTATCCGATAGCGGATAGCGCCACTATCTATCTTTGGAGTGTGTGATGGCACCCGTCACCAAGGGCCGGATGACCGCGGATCTGTCGGGCGACTTCGTCGTCTTCCTGATCGGCATGCGCGTGAACAAGCCGTGGAAGCTGCACAAGTGGATCCCGGTGGCCAAGGCGATGCTCCCGATGCTGCGCACCCTGTACCGCAACCGGGACCTCGGCATGCTCGGCTCGCACACCTTCCTCGGGATCCACGGCCCGATGCTGGTGCAGTACTGGCGCAGTGTCGAGCACCTGGACCGCTTCGCCCGGGACACCTCGCTGCCGCACCGCCCGGCCTGGCGGGCGTTCAACCGCCGCGTGGGCACCGACGGCGACGTCGGGATCTGGCACGAGACGTTCGAGGTACGCGCCGGCGCGTACGAGTCGCTCTACGCGAACATGCCCCCGTTCGGGCTCGCGGCGGCCGGCCGCCACCTGCCGGTGGCCACCAAGGGCGAGCGGGCCGCCGAACGCCGGCAGGCCGGCAGCGGCCAGTCGTCGTGACGCGCTGGCCCGCTGCCGGCCCCCGGCTGGCGGTAGGTCAGTGCTTCCGGAACGACTGCCGGACGATGCCGCCGACGATCGCGCACCAGGTCTCGGTGCTGACCTTGCCGTTCGGGGTGAGGCCGTGCAGCCGCTGGATGTCCTGCACCGCCTTCATCGTCGGGTGGTCGTACTCGCCGGTGACGGTGACGTCCAGGTAGCCCTTGTGGTTGAGGATGTACTGCACCGCCTGCACCGGCAGGCCACAGGCGTGCTTGTCCAGTTCCGGCGCCAGCGTCTCCCAGGTGGGACCGGTGAGCGTGGCGTCCACGTCCACCGGTAGGCCCTGGCTCGCCTGCCAGGACTGCACCGCCGCGACGGTGGCGGCGTCGAAGACGCCGCTGATCGGTACGGCGTACCCGCGGAAGGCCAGCAGGTACTGCGCGACCTCGACCACCGGGCCGCCCACGAACTGCCAGATGTCCGGCCAGCGCCGGGCCGGGATGTCCCCCGTCGGGGTGCCGAGTTCGGCGGCGATCCGCCGGCGCAGGTCGGGGAACTGCCGGTAGAAGGTCACCCCGGGCACTCGGTCTCGCGGAAGTCCCAGTGCCCGAAGATGTCGTGCGCATGCAGGCCGAACTGCTGGCACACGGTGACGCAGAGCCGGACCAGCGAGTCGAGCAGCGCCGCGGGCGGCGCCTCGGTGATGTACGTGCCCTCGTTCTCGATGCCGATGGCGTTGCCGTTCTCCCCCGGACAGTGTGCGGCGATCACCTGGTGCTCGCCGGCGGCGAGCGTCTCCAGGCTGCGGTGCCGTCCCTCCAGGACGTACCCGCCGCGGCTGACCGTGAAGTGCTGCCCGGTGTCGGACCAGCCGTTGCCGTCCATGTGCAGGTCCTGGCAGTCCCGGGCGAGTTGCAGGGCGTGCTCCCGGGAGTAGTCGGTGACGTTCGGGAACGCCATGTGATGCAAAATGATCTTGTTGGTGATGTTGCCGGTGATCTGGATCGTGCCCGCGGGCGGGCGGGCGCCCCACTGGTCGCAGCCGATGATCCAGGACAGGTCCGCGTCGGGCGCGGCCATCGCGGCACCGGCGGTGCCGAGTTGGGTGCCGACCACGGCGAGCGCCGCGCCGCCGAGGCCGGCCCGCAGCAGGGTACGTCGATCAAGCTCGGACGGAACGGACATGAGCGTTTCCTCCAGGCGGGCGAGCGGTCGGGATCGAGGCCGGGCGATGAAAAACATCTACGTTCACAAACGCCTGCGTGGAGGATATTGCCGCGTGACGCGGAACACCAGACCTTGCCCGGCGGCTATACAGGCGTATAGTCCGCTGTTGGGACGAACAATCGACGGCACATTGGTATAGGGAGGTGGGACCGCGTGGCGGCACGCGCGATCGGCGACCCGTCGTTCGAGGACCTCACCGCCCGGGCACGGATCCGGGACGCGGCCATCCGACTCTTCGCCGAGCGCGGCATCGAGGCCACCACGATCCGGGACATCGCGGCCGCCGCCGGCGTCTCCCCGGGACTGGTCCGGCACCACTTCGGTGCCAAGTCCGCACTGCGGGACGCCTGCGACGCGTACGTGGCCGAACAGTTCGACCGGATCCGGAAGGACATGTTCGACCGGGACGGGATGGCCGATCCGACGTTCCTCGGGGCGATCCACCCGACCGCCCGGCTGCTGCAGAACTACTTCGTGCGGTCCCTCATGGACGGCTCCGGCGCCGCGACCGCACGGCTCGACGAGGCGGTCGAGACCGGCGAGCGCTGGCTGCTCGACCACGGCGCGAAGTCACGCGATCCACAGGCGATGGCCGCCGTGCTGGCCTTCATGAAGCTCGGCGTGTTCATCATGCAGGACCAGCTGTCCCGGATCCTCGGCGTGGACGTGAACACCCCGCAGGGGTACGTCCGGATGTTGCGCGGCATGGTGGACGTGACGTCCCAACCGCTGCTGACCCCGGAGCAGGCCGAGCAGTTGCACGCCGGCCTGGACCAACTGGCCGCGAAAGACGACGGCGCGGAGAACGCCGCCTGAGACGGCGGCGCGCGAGCGCCGCGACCTTCCCGGGAGGAACCAACGATGACCGCGGCGATCAGTATTGCTGGCCTGGTCAAGACGTTCGGGCGGACCCGCGCCCTGGACGGGCTCGACCTGAGCGTCCACACCGGAGAGGTGCACGGCTTCCTCGGCCCGAACGGCGCCGGCAAGAGCACGACCCTCCGGGTGCTGCTCGGGCTGCTGCGCGCCGACTCCGGGACGGCCCGGCTGCTGGGCGGCGACCCCTGGAGCGACGCCACCGCACTGCACCGCCGGCTGGCGTACGTGCCGGGCGACGTGACGCTCTGGCCCAACCTCTCCGGCGGCGAGGTGATCGACCTGCTCGGCCGGCTGCGCGGCGGGCTCGACAGGCGGCGCCGGGCCGACCTGCTGGAGCGCTTCGACCTGGACCCGCGGAAGAAGGGCCGGACCTACTCCAAGGGCAACCGGCAGAAGGTGGCGCTGGTGGCCGCGTTCGCCTCCGACGTCGAACTGCTGCTGCTGGACGAACCGACCTCCGGCCTGGATCCGCTGATGGAGGACGTGTTCCGCCAGGTGATCCGGGAGGATCTGCAACGCGGCGACCGGACCGTGCTGCTGTCCAGTCACATCCTGTCCGAGGTCGAGGCGCTCTGCGACCGGCTCACCATCATCCGCGACGGCCGGGCGGTGGAGACCGGCTCCCTGACGCAGCTGCGGCACCTGACCCGGACCACCATCCAGGCCGACCTGGCCGGTCCGGTGGACGGGCTGGCCGACCTCGCCGGCGTGCACGACCTGCGGGAACAGCACGGCCGGGTGTCGTTCGACGTCGACGCCGACGCGCTGGACGACGCGCTGCGCCGGCTCACCCAGGTCGGCGTACGCAGCCTGGTCAGCCAGCCGCCCACGCTGGAGGAACTGTTCCTGCGGCACTACGACCGCAGCGGGGAACGGCCGGCGGAGGTGGCGCCATGACCGGCACCGGCCGGCTGATCCGGCTGATCCTGCGCCGGGACCGGTGGCTGCTGCCGCTGTGGGTGATCGTCATCGGGCTGCTGCCGATGACCTACGTGACGTCGTTCCGCAGCCTCTTCCCGACCGCGGCGGACCTGCAACGCTACGCCGACAGCAGCATGAACAGCTCCGCGTTCGTGTCCCTGTACGGCCGGCTGACCGGGCCGAGCCTCGGCGAGCTGGCCTCCTGGCGGGCCGGCTTCATCCCCGTGGTGGTCGCCCTGTTCAGCCTGCTCACCGTCATCCGGCACACCCGCACCGAGGAGGAGAGCGGTCGGCGCGAGCTGATCGGCTCCACGGTGGTGGGTCGGCACGCCGGCCTCGCCGCGGCGCTCGTCACCACCTGTGTCGCCAACCTCGTACTGGCGCTCGTCGTCGCCGTCACGATGGCCGGCCAGGGCGTACCGGCGGCCGGCGGGCTGGCCCTCGGCCTGGAGTTCGCGATCGCCGGCTGCGTCTTCGCCGCGGTCGGCGCGGTGGCCGCGCAGCTCACCCCCGGCGCCGGCGGAGCCCGGGGTGTCGCGATCATCGCGCTCGGCATCGCGTACGTGCTCCGGGTGGTCGGCGATCTGAGCGGCCTCGCGGGGGTTCGCTGTCCTGGCTCTCGTGGGTGTCGCCGCTGGGTCTGGCCCAGCGGATCAACCCGTTCGGCGGGGAGCGCTGGTGGGTGCTCGCCGTCGCGGCCGCGATCACCGCGCTGTTCTGCGCGGTGGCCGTGACCCTCTCCGGTCGCCGGGACGTGGGCGCCGGGCTGCTGCCGGACCGGCTCGGCCGGGCGGGGGCGCCGGCCGGACTGGGCTCGCCGCTCGGGCTGGCCTGGCGGCTGCACCGCAGCCTGCTGGTCTCCTGGACCACGGGTTTCGTCCTGCTCGGACTGGTCTTCGGCAGCGTCACCAAGAGCGTTCAGGACATGGTGAGCGGAAACAGCGACCTGGAGCAGATTTTCGCGCGGCTGGGTGGCGCGAGCGGGCTGGTCGACGCGTACCTGGCCTCGACGATGAACCTTCTCGGCCTGATCGCCGCCGGGTACGCCATCCAGGCGACCCTCCGGATGCGCGCCGAGGAGGCCGGCGGGCGCGCCGAACCGCTGCTCGGCACGGCCGTCGGCCGGCTCGGCTGGGCCGCCAGCCACCTGTTGTTCTCGCTGCTCGGCCCGGCCGTCGTGCTGGCCGCCGCGGGGGTGGCGACCGGGCTCACGGCCGGCGCCGTCGGTGACGGCATCGACCGGATGCTGCCCCGGGTGCTCGCCGGCGCCCTGGTGCAGTTGCCGGCGGTCTGGGTGCTGGTGGCGATCGCTGTGGCGCTGTTCGGCTTCGCCCCCGGCTGGCCCCGGTCGCCTGGGGCGCGCTCACCGCGTGCCTGCTGATCGGCCTGGTCGGCAGCGCGCTCCAACTGGACCAGCGGGTGCTGGACGTCTCCCCGTTCACGCACGTACCGCGGCTCCCCGGCGCGCACTGGTCGGTCGTACCGCTGATCTGGCTGCTGGCGGTCGCGGCGCTGCTCGGCGCCGCCGGCCTGCTCGGGTTGCGCCGCCGCGACATTCCGGTGGGCTGACGTCCCGAACATCGTCAACCCAAGGTTGACGGAGTCATGTCGTCAACCTAGAGTTGACGGCATGACCGAACCGACCCCACCGACCGTCTCCATCCGCCTCGACGACCTGATCGAGGGCATCAAACGCGCGCACCCCGACGTGCTCGACCAGCTCTCCGACGCCGTGATCGCCGCCGACCACCTCGGCGATGTCGCCGACCACCTGATCGGACACTTCGTGGACCAGGCCCGGCGGTCCGGCGCATCCTGGACCGAGATCGGCCGCAGCATGGGGGTGACCAAGCAGGCGGCGCAGAAGCGCTTCGTCCCGAAGGCACCCGGCGAGGGCACGGATCTGGATCCCAGCCAGGGCTTCAGCCGGTTCACCCCGCGAGCCCGCAACGTGGCGATGGCCGCCCACGATGCCGCCAGGACGGCCCGCAACCCCGAAGTCCGACCCGAGCACCTGGTCCTGGGCCTGATGGCCGAGCCGGAGGCCGTCGCGGCGCACGCCATCACCGCCCAGGGCGTCTCGCTGGAGGCCGTCCGGGAGGCCGCCACCGCGGCGTTGCCGCCGGCCGCCGACCAGGTGCCCGAGCTGATCCCGTACGACGACCAGGCCCGCAAGACGATGCAACTCACCTACCGCGAGGCGCTGCGGCTGGGGCACAACTACATCGGCACCGAGCATCTCCTGCTCGCTCTCCTGGAACAGGAGAACGGCACCGGCCCGCTGTCCGGGCTCGGCATCGACAAGGCGGCGGCCGAGGCCACGATCAGCGCCGCCATCTCGAAGATCGCCATCTCCTTCCAGCAGGAGTGAGCGGTACGCCGTCCCGGCGCAGCGAGCCGTCCCGCTGCCCGTCCCGGCGCGGCACGGTCCGGGCGCAGTGCCGTCCGGGCGCGATGCCGTCCGGGCGCGATGCCGGTTGACTCGGACGCGCGGCGTCGGGTTGCGAGGCCGGAACGACCACCATCGGAGCGGGCGGACCCGGCCGCGCACCGCGGGCGGAAAGTGTCATACGGCCGTGCCAACGTATGGATCGTGATGGACGGGTTGGCGCGGGTGGACAGGGCGGTCACGGCCTGCCTGGCCGCGCCGGCCTGGGCACTGCCCGAGGAGGCCCTCGTCGAGGCGCTGGACGAGGCACACCGGCTGGGCCAGCGGCTCGCGGTGCTGGAGCGTGTCCTGGTGCGCGAGGTGGACGGTCGAGGGCTGGCCCGCGCCCAGGGCGCCACCTCGACGGCCGGGTGGCTACGAGACCGGCTACGGGTGTCGATCCAGTCGGCGCGGCGGCTGGTGGCCGACGCCGGCTGGCTGGACGCCGCCGACGACCCGGGCACCACCGACGATCCGGGCACCACCGGCGACCCGTCCGGCACCACCGACGACCCGGGCACCACCGGCGACCCGTCCGGCACCCGCACCTACGCCTCGGTCGAGCCCGGCACTGGGATCGGCGCGGCCGGCGCCCCGTCTCCCGCCGATGCGCTGCCGGATGCCGCCGGTCGGACCGGGTTGGACGGCGCCGTCACCACCGGCCCAGGTCCAGGCGCGGGCGGTGCCGGCGGCGCGGGCGGTGCGGACCGTGCCGGCGCCCCGGGATTGAGCGCGGCCGCCGGCTGCGGCACCGCGGCGGCCGGTCCGGTGCTGCGCGAGGCGCTCGCCACCGGCAGGGTCAACCTGGAGCAGGCGCGCATCATCGCCGGCGCCGTCGAGAGCGTTCGTAAGGAGGCCGGGCCGGACACGGCCGACAAGGCCCTGTACACCCTGTTGGCCGATGCCCGGCGCTTCGAGCCGAGGGCGTTGCGCGCCCTCGCCGACCGGATCCTCTGGCATGTCGCCCCCGATGCGGCCGAGGAGGCCGACCGTGCGGCCCTGCGGAGGGCGGACGACGAGGCTCAGCGCCGCCGGCACCTGACGCTGTCGGCGACCGACGACGGGCGGATGCGGCTGCGCGGCCTTCTCGACTCCGAGACCAGCGCCACCCTGCTGGCGGCGCTCGACCCGCTGACCCGTCCCGCCGGGCTGGGCGACGACCGCACATCGGGGCAACGCCGGCACGACGCGCTGGGCGACATCTGCCGCCTCGCACTGCGTACCGGCGAACTGCCCGACAACGGTGGCGAGCCGGCCCAGATCGTCGTCACCACCGAGTACGCGGCCCTGACCGCCCGGTTGACCGCCGTCGGTCTCCCGGCCGCACGCCAACCCGGCGCCACGTCCGGCACCCGCAGCTCAATCGCGCGCCCTTCACCCGAGCCCGCACCAGCCGAGCGCGGCCCGACCGAGCCCACACCAGCCGAGCAGGGCTCGATCGAGTCCACGCCGGCCGAGCGCCGCCCAACCGAACACACGCCGGCCGAGCGCCGCCGAACCGAGCGCATGCCGGCCGAGCGCGGCGCCGCGAGGCGTACCCAGTCCGGGATCGGCCGGCTCCGGCGCACCACGCACGAGCGCGGCGGGTGCGGGCCGCGCCCACCCCAGCGTGCGGCGCACAACTGTGGGCAACCAGGCCGGACCGGGCGGGCTCCCGCGGCCGGTAGCGGCCAACGTCGGCCCGAACGGCCCGTTCCTCGCATCCGCAACGGCACCGCGGGCACCACCGGCACCGCCACCGGCCGCTGGCAGCGACCGCGAGGCGCGCCAACCGAAACGCCAACCGAAACCGCCGTGTCGGGCGGACCCCCGACACCCCAAAGCTCTCCGCCGGCCGACCCGAGCACCCTCGGGACCCAGCGCGGCTCGCCCACGACCGACCAGCGGCCTGCCAGCACCGATCGCGCCCCCGCCACGCCCGTCCACGAGGCCACGGCGCCCGCCCAGGATGCTCTGGCCGTCCAAGACGCTGCCGCGACCGTGCAACGGTCCCCCAGGCTCGACCACGGCTGCGCCACGGCGGACCAGCAGCAAGACCCGGGCCGGGACCAAGACCCGGGCCGGGACCGGGCCCCGGGCCGGGACCGCCACAGTCGGGGTCCGGACCGGGACCAGTGGCAAGCCCGGGACCGGGACCACGGCCGCCAGGGTCGGGGCCGACTCGGACCCGGCAGGCTGGACAACGATCTGCGGCTGACTCCCGCGACCGTCCGGCGGCTGGCCTGCGATGCGGCCATTCTCCCGGCCGTACTCGGCAGCCAGGGCCAGGTCCTCGACCTCGGCCGGCAACGCCGCCTGTTCACCGGACCACTGCGCCGCGCCCTGGTCCTGCGCGACCGCGGTTGCGCCTTTCCCGGCTGCGACCGCCCACCGCGGTGGTGCGACGGCCACCACATCCAACACTGGGCCGACGGCGGCGCCACCGCGCTCCACAACGCCGTCCTGCTCTGCCGCCACCATCACCGGGTCATCCACCAGGACGACTGGACCGTCCGCATCGCCGCGGACGGTCACCCCGAATTCGTCCCACCCGCCTGGATCGATCCGGAGCAACGCCCCCGCCGCAACCGCTACCACCGACGAGCCTGACGGCCCGAGCGGCGGGCACCGGCACCCGGCCGGCCGTCACCCCGACCCGGCGTCAACCCTCGGCCCGGCACCAACCGCCAGCCCAGGACCCACCCCGACGCGGAGCCGACCCCGACCCGAGCAACCCGCCAGCCGAAGACCGACCCCGACCCAGAGCCGACCCCGACCCGAGCCAACCGCCAGCCGAAGACCGACCCCGACGCCCGACCCAACCGCCGGTCCAGGCTCGAGCCGGACGCGGAGCCAACCCCGGCCCGAGGCTAACCGCAAGTTCGGGACCAACCCCGGCCCAGGGCCGACCCGCGGCAGGCGCGAATCCCCGAGCCGGAGCGGAGCCTCGGCGTACGAGCTTCTCCGGGGTCAGCCGGCCAACCGGATCTCGCAGCTCGCGGCGCCGGCGGGCGGCTCGACCAGGACGCCCGAGCCGGTGGAGCTGACGCCGTCGGCCGGCGCCGCGGCGCGTTCGCCGACCACAAGTACGCGCCAGGGCGCCGGCTCGCCGCGCCGCTGCACGCGGATGGTCGCGCCCTCCCGGCGTACCTCGAAGGTGGCGGCGTCCGTGCCGTCGGCCGCCGGCACGGTGACGGTGCGGGTGCCGTCGGGCACACCGTACAGCCGCAGGGTGACCCCGTCCGCGTAGTCGTAGTCCGGCCGGTCCTCCCGGGCGCCCAGGGCCAGCGCCGCCCCGGGGCGGACCAGCAGCGGCACGCTGTCGAACCCGTGCGTCTCGCGGACCCAGCCGGGACCCTCGACGGTGCTGCCGTCCAGGAACCTGGTCCACCGGCCGGCGGGCACGTAGTACGACGTGTCGCCGTCGGCGCTGAAGACCGGGGCGACCATCAGGTCGTCGCCGAGCATGTACTGCCGGTCCAGGTACACGCAGGCCGGGTCGTCCGGGAAGGCCATCGCCATGGGCCGCAGCATCGGGGCGCCGGCCCGGTGGGACTGGACGGCCGCGCCGAACAGGTACGGCATCAGCCGGCACTTGAGGCGGGTGAACTGTCGAAGGACGTCGACGGCCTCGTCGTCGAACAGCCACGGCACCCGGTAGGTCTGGTTGCCGTGCAGCCGGCTGTGCGAGGAGAGCAGCCCGAACGCGATCCAGCGCTTGAACACCGCCGGGTCGGGCCGGCCCTCGAAGCCGCCGATGTCGTGGCTCCAGAAGCCGAATCCGCAGGCCGCCAGGGACAGCCCGCCGCGCAGCGTCTCGGCCATCGACTCGAAGGTGGCGGAGTTGTCCCCGCCCCAGTGCACGGGGAACTGCTGGCCGCCGACGGTGGCCGAGCGGGCGTAGAGCACGGCCTCGTGTTCGCCCCGGTAGTCGCGCAGCGTCTCGAAGACGGTCTCGTTGTACAGGTGCGTGTAGTAGTTGTGCATGCGTTCCGGATCGGAGCCGTCGAAGTATTCGACATCCAGCGGGATGCGCTCCCCGAAGTCGGACTTGAAGCAGTCGACGCCCATCTCCAGCAGCGCCCGCAGCTTCGCCGCGTACCAGGCCCGGGCGTCCGGGTTGGTGAAGTCGACCAGGGCCATGCCGGCCTGCCAGCGGTCCCACTGCCAGACGTCGCCGTCGGGCCGACGCAGCAGGTAGCCGGCGGCCGCCCCCTCGGCGAACATGGCGGACCGCTGGGCGATGTACGGGTTGATCCAGAGTGAGATCCGCAGGCCGCGGTCGGCCAGCCGGGCGAGCATGCCGGGTGGGTCAGGAAAGATCTCGCTGTTCCACTCGAAGTCGCACCAGTGGAATTCCTTCATCCAGAACGTGTCGAAGTGGAAGACGCTCAACGGCAGGTCGCGCTCGGCCATGCCGGCCACGAACTTGGTCACCGTCTCCTCGTCGTACGGAGTGGTGAAGGAGGTGGTGAGCCAGAGCCCGAAGGACCACGACGGCGGCAGCGCCGGCCGGCCGGTGAGCGCGGTGTACCGGCGCAGCACCTCCAGCGGGGTGCGACCGTAGATGACCAGATAGGACAGGGTCTGCCCGGCGACGCTGAACTGGGTACGGGACACCACCTCCGAGGCCACCTCGAAGGAGACCCGGCCGGGGTGGTCGACCAGTACGCCGTAGCCCCGGTTGGTCAGGTAGAACGGCACGTTCTTGTACGCCTGCTCGCTGCAGGTGCCGCCGTCCTCGTTCCAGATGTCCACGGACTGGCCGTTCTTCACCAGCGGCCCGAACCGCTCCCCCAGTCCGTAGACGGCCTCGCCGACGCCCAGGTCGAGCTGTTCGTGCACGTAGTGGCGCGCGCCGTACGGGTCGGGGCCGTCCCGTCCCACGACGGCGTCGGCGCCGTGTCCGGCGGCCCGGTCGTACGGCTCCGGCCCGGCCGTCACGTCGACGATGCCCATGCCCTTGCGGCCGCTGCCGGTGAGCACCCGGCCGTCGGCCACGAAGTCCAGCCGCCAGCCGTCGTCGCCGGAGAACCGGGCGGTGAGCGCGCCGGAGGTGAACGTCGCGCCGGCCTCGTCGACCGCGGCCTCGACCGGGGTGTCCGGATCGTCGGCGATCTGGAAGCTCGGCTGGCGGGGCCGTTCGCCGAGGAAGTGGCCGATGGTCACCCGGATGACGTCCGGCATCGGGGAGGTGCAGCTCACCGTGATGATCGGGGCGTCGAGCGTGTGCTCCCGGCTGCGTACCGGGCGGGCGGCGGCGTACACGGTGAGCGAGTGGGCGTCCGCCGACGCGTCGACCATCTGCACCGGGTGCAGCACCGTGAGACCGTCGCGCTTACGCCAGTACCCGTCGGTGAACTTCATCGACCATCCTTCGCTGGATCGGCGGACTACTTGATGGCGCCCGCGGCGATGCCACGGGTCAGCGTGCGCTGGAAGATCAGGAAGAAGATCAACGCGGGCAGGATGCCGATCAGCGCGGAGGCACTGGTGGTGGTGGCGTCCATCTGCCGGTCGCCCTGCAACACCCCGAGTGCCACCGGAACGGTCTGGGTGTCCTTGGAGACCAGGAAGATCAGCGGCAGGAAGAACTCGTTCCAGGTCCACACGAAGAAGAAGGTGAACAGCACGGCGAGGGTGGGTCGGCTCACCGGGACCACGACCTGCCACAGCGTGCGCCACCTGCCGGCACCGTCGACCGCGGCGGCGTCGAGCAGTTCGGTGGGGAACTCCAGGTACACCGACGCCAGCAGGTAGGTGCCGAACGCGCTCTGGATCACCGTGAAGATGATGATGACGGCGGTCAGGCTGTCGTACAGGTGCAGGCTCTTGGAGATGTAGTAGAGCGGGTAGGCCAGCACCTCCTGCGGCAGCAGGTTTGCCACCAGGAAGAAGACCAGGAACCAGATCCGGCCGCGGATCCGGCCGATGCCCAGGGCGTACGCGTTGAGCACGGACAGCCCGACGCCGAGGACCGCCACGGTCAGGCTGATCACCAGGCTGTTGAGCAGCTTGCGGGTGAAGTCGACCCGGTGCCAGAAGTCCACGATGCCGGACAGGTGGAGCGACCGGGGCAGGGCGAGCGGTCCGTTGCTGGCGTAGTCGGCCGGGCTCTTGACCGCGTTCAGCGCCACCACCAGCATCGGGGCGATCACCAGCAGCACGGCCACCAGCAGCAGGGCCAGTACCAGGAACCGGGCCGGGCGGCGACGGCGCTGCCGGACGGTGGGGAGTGCGGTCATCGTTGCCCCGTTCCGGAACGCTGGTCCCGGTCCTGCAACCGGAGGAACACGATCGCCAGGCCGACGATGAGCACCGTGAGCACGGTGGAGATGGCCGAGCCGTACCCGACGTTGAACTTCTCGAAGAAGTTCTTGTACGCGAAGTAGGACGGCACCAGGGTCGCGTTGCTCGGGCCGCCGCGGGTGAGCACGAAGATCTGACCGAAGATCTTCAGCGCGGCGATCGTCGTGGTCACCAGGACCACGTAGAACTCGGGTCGGATCAGGTGCACGGTGATCCGGCGGAACCGCTGCCACCAGCCGGCGCCGTCCAGCGACGCCGCCTCGTAGAGCTCCGGGTCGATGCGTTGCAGGCCGGCCATGAACATCACCACCGGATAGCCCAGTTGCACCCAGACCATCACGGCCATCACGCTGGGCAGCGCGTACTTCGGGTCGCCGAGCCAGTTGCGGGCCAGCCCGTGCAGCCCGGCGGAGTCGAGGATCCGGTTCAGCGCCCCGTAGCTGGGGTGCAGGATCCAGCCCCAGACGATGCCGGTCACCGCGACGGGCAGCACCTGCGGCAGGTAGAACCCCGACCGGAAGGCGCTGGCCCAGCGGTTACTGAACGCCGGCGCCACGTAGTCGAACAGCACCGCGGCGAGAATCAGGCCGAGCAGCGTCGGTATCACCGCCATCGCCACGATCAGCGCCAGGATGTGCCCGAACGAGGCCCAGAAGTTCGCGTCGGCGAACAGCCGGGTGTAGTTGTCCAGCCCGACCCACTCGGGGCTGCCGATTCCGGTCCACCGGGTGAAGCTGATCCCGATGGTCATCACCAGCGGCACCACGATCACCGCGACCGCGGCCACCACCCCGGGGATCAGGAACACCACGTACCCGCCGCGCCGGGACCCGCCCCCGCCTGTCATCCACCCGCCTCTCGCCGTCCGCCCGTCCCACCGGTGTGCCCGTCCCACCGGTGTGCCCGGCGTCCGTCGGACGCCAGGCACACCGCGGGCTCACTTGCCGATGTCGGCCAGGTTGTCCTCGTACGGCTTGGCGATCTCGTCGAGCATCGCGTCCGGGGACTTCGAGCCGTTGATCAGCCCCTGCACCCCGCCGACCAGTACGTCGTAGTAGCCGGGGGCCGGCCAGTCCGGGTAGAAGGCCAGGCCGTCACTGGACGAGATCGAGGCGAAGTTGTCGATCAGTTCCTTGTTCTTCGCGTCCTCGATCTTGCTGGTGTCGGCCGCCACCGGGATGCCGCCGTTGTTGCCCAGCAGGTTCTGCACGTCCGGCTTCATCGTGATGTCGATGAAGTCGTACGCCAGGCTCTTGGCCTTGGCCTTGGCCGGCACCACCCAGAGGTTGCCGCTGGAGCCCGGGTGCAGCTTGTTGCCGGGGAACAGGAAGGTGCCCCACTGGAATTTGTTGATCTCCTTGGTGAACCGGCCGTACCACCAGCTACCGGAGATCATGATGGGGAACTTGCCCTGCTCGAAGGCCACGCCCATGTCCTCGGCCTTGATGCTTGCCGAGTTCTTGTCCAGGTAGCCCTTCTTCACCCAGTCCGCGAAGGTCTGCGCGCCGAAGCTCAGCTCGGGGCCGTGGAAGTCCACCTTGTTCTTGTAGAGCTGGTAGTTGTCGACGAAGCCCCGGTCGGCCTTGGAGAGCGCCAGCTCGTAGAAGATCTGCTGGGCCGGGTACTCCGCGCCGCCCACCGAGATCGGCGTGACGCCGTCCTTGACGAACGTGTCCAGCACGGTCTCGAACTCGGCGAACGTCGTCGGCACCTGGACCTTGTGCTTGTCGAACAGGTCCTTGTTGTAGTAGACCATCACGTATTCGCCGTAGTTGGGCACGCCGTAGAACTTGCCGCTGCCCATGATGCCGTCCGGGCCGTACCGGGCGGTGGTCTGCAGGCTCGGGCTGAGCGCCTTGTCCCAGCCGCGCTTGCTGGCCTGGTCGGACAGGTCGGTCAGCAGCCCCTGCTTGGACAGCAGGCCGGCGGTGGCGTTGCCCTTGTTGTACTCCATCACGTCCGGGGCGCTGTCCGAGTTGAGGATCATGCCAGCGTTCTGCTGGATCTGTTCGAAGCTCTTCTCCTCGAACTTGACCTCCACCCCGGGGTGGCTGGACTTGAACTGGTTGATCGCCTCGTTCCAGGCGATCCCCATGGCGCTGTTGGGGCCCTCGTAGTGCCACAGCGTCAGGGTCTTGGCATCGCTGCCCTCGTCGTCGGAACTGCCACACGCGCTCACCGCGAGAGATGCCGCCAGCAGCAGCGCACCCGCGGCCATGCTGGCTCGTGATCTGACCATGCGGTCCTCCCAGCAGGCTCGGGCCTGGATGTCGGGGTGCCATCGTCGAAGCGCTTCGACGTTTGCCTTGGCAGACGCTAAGGAACGAGCCCCCTGGATGTCAACGGTCCGTCCTGGTCCAGCAGTCAGCGAACGCGCGGATTCAAATCGTACGGGCGGTATGCCCCGTTACGAATCCGCGGATCCGCGGGCGTCGACTGGATCCGCGGGCACGGGCGGATCCGCGGGCACGGGCGGATCCGCGGGCACGGGCGGATCCGCGGCTCAGCGGCGGCTCACCGGCGGCGCCGGTTGCGCGGCACCGCCGGCGCCCCGCAGCTCTCCCGTTCGACAAGCGTCGGCGGGAGCAGCCGGGTCGCCGACGTGCCCTGCCCGTCCAGCAGCCCCATGGCCATCTCGACGGCCAACGTGCCGACCTCGTGGGCGGGAATGTCGACCGAGGTCAGCGGCACCGGCAGGCCGACCGCCACGTCCCGCGG
Source organism: Plantactinospora sp. KBS50 (assembly GCF_002285795.1). Classification (GTDB taxonomy): domain Bacteria; phylum Actinomycetota; class Actinomycetes; order Mycobacteriales; family Micromonosporaceae; genus KBS50. The sequence continues at coordinate 1,393,675 of NZ_CP022961.1, read as the reverse complement.
GCAGACCGCCACCACCGAGATGTCCGTCGGGATCCGCCGGCCCCGCATCCGCAACTCGTCCAGCAGCGGCAGCAGGGCCTCCTCGTTGTGCACCACCAGCGCCGTCACGCCGGCCAGCTCGGCGTCGATGGCGGCCAGACAGGCCCGTACGCCGTCGCCGCCCGGCTCGCAGGCCCGGGTCACCGCCTGCACGCCCAACTCCGCGGCGGCCGCCTGGAAGCCGACCAGGAACCGGTCGGCGTAGCTGGTGTGCCGGGCGTAGACCACCGGCGTCGGACCGACCAGGGCGACCCGCCGGTGCCCGTGCCCGGCCAGGTGCCGCAGGCACTCCCGGCCGGCGGCGTCGAAGTCGAGGTCGACGCAGGCGGTGCCGGCCGGATCCTCCGGCAGGCCGATCAGCACGGACGGCTGCCGCAACCGGCGCAGCGCGGGGATCCGCAGGTCCCGGCGCTCGACGTCCATCACGATCAGTGCGTCGACCATGGTGGCCCCGGCCACCCGCTCCAGCCCGGCGGTGCCCTCGTCCTTGGTCAGCAGCAGCACGTCGTGGTTGTGTGCCCGGGCCGCGGTCACGACGGCGGTCACGAACTGCATGATCACCGGCACGTTGACATCCAGCCGCAGCGGCACCACCAGGGCCAGCACGCTGGTCCGGCTGCTGGCCAACGCCCGGGCGCCGGCGTGCGGGTGGTACCGCAGTTCGGCGATGGCGGCCTGGACCCTGGCCCGGGTCTCCGCCGAGATCGGGCGGCGACCGCTGAGCACGTACGAGACGGTGCTGGCCGACACACCGGCGGCCCGGGCGACATCGCTGATCGTCGCCATCGGCCCTCCCGTCGAATGGTCACCCCGGCGCGGACCGGTCGCCGGATCATCAGATCCTACCGGCGACCGGGTCCGCGAATCGGGTCCGGCCCGAGGTCAGAACCCCGGAGCGGGTACGTCGCCGACCGGCACCCCGCCGCGCTGCGCGCCGAGTACGACCAGGCTGGCGGGGGCATGCGGCCGGGCTGGTCGGCGACGACCGCGAGGGCGAGGGTGTTGCCGCCGTGCTCGCGCAGCAGCCCGGCCGGCAGCACGAAGTCGGTCTGCGGGCCGATGTCCGCGCCGTACTGCCCGAGGTTCCAGCCGTTGAGGTACAGCAGCACCCGGTACCCGGCCGGCGGCGCGGCGCCGAACCGCAGCGCGACCGAGCTGTCCTGGTGCCGCGGCAGATCCAGCCGGAAGGAGGTGCGGAACCAGTTGACCCCGGTGGAGACCGGGGCACCGGCCAGCACGCCGCCGGGAGTGCCGGCCGGCGGCCAGGACCGGTCCGGGTAACCGGGCAGCGTCCAGCCGGTGCGCTCCCCGTACAGGCCACCGGTGTTCAGCGGGCCGCGGACCGGGTCGGTCAGGTCCTCGCCGCCGGCCGCGCCCTGGATCCGCCACCGGATCGCGGTGCCGCTGCCACTGCCACTGCCGGTGCCGCTGCCGGTGCCGCTGTCGCCGGTGCCGCTCGTGACGGCGGCGCCGACCAGGCCGCGCGGCTGGCGGAACCGGATCTCCTCGGCCGTCCAGTCGTCGTTCTGGCCCATGTTCTGCACCAGCACGGCGATGGTGGCCGGGGTGCCCGGCCGCAGCAGGCCGGCGGGCAGTGCGAAGGTGCCCGGCCCCGGATCCGGGTTGGCCGGCGGGCCGGCGTCGGCCTGGGTGCCGCCGGCCGCCGCGCCGAGGTAGCGGCCGTTCACCCAGACCAGGTAGTTGCCGCGCCGGCCGGTGACGGCGTTCAGTTTGACCTCGGTCTCCTCGCCGGTGGCGGTGAAGTGGCCGCGGTACCAGACGCTGCCGCTGTGGTAGCCGTAGTCGTCGGAGTAGAGCACCGGCAGCGTCACCGGCGGGATCGGGCTGAGCGTGCTGGTGTGGTCGGCCACCGTCCAGTCCGAGTCGTCGAAGTCGGCCGCCGCCTCGGGCGCACCGGTCCGGGTCCGCCAGCCGTCCAGGGCCGGCAGCGACACCGGGGCCGGGCCGGGCAGCCGGCCCTGCACCGAGCCGCTGCGGGTGGCGCGTACCGGCACGGGCTGGCCGTTGACGGTGAGCCGGCGGGCCGGGCCGAAGACCTCGACCTCGCCGGCGGCGCCGGTGTCGGCGCGCAGCTGCACGGCGCCGGCGCCGGCGGTGGCCGACCGCACCAGCGAGGTGCCGCGGACCAGCAACGGGCCGGAGGCGGTGTCCACCTGCCAGAACGCGGCGGCCGTGTCCGGGGTGCCGAGCAGCAGCGTCAGCGGCCGGCGGCCGCCGCCGGTGACCAGCACCCGGGCCAGCCCCCGGTGCGTGTAGTCCAGCCGCAGGTCACCGCGGTCCGGGTCGTAGGTCGCGGCGACGTCGCCGGCCAGCACGGTCACCCGGGGACGGCTGCGGTACCGCAGCACGGTGGTGCCGGGCCGGCCCTCGTCGCCGTAGAGCAGGGCGACGTCCCGACCACCGGCCGCGACCTGCGTCATGATCTCCGAGCTGGACAGCACCAGCCGCTGCCCGCCCAGGTCGTAGCCGGCGACGAGGATCTTGGCGTCCCGGCCGGTGAGCCGTACCGGCACCCGGTAGCGCCCGTCCGGCGTGGCCCAGTCCAGGGTGCCGGCGTCGTCGGTGTCCGCCGCGGCGTCGGCGTGGCGCAGCAGCACGAACTGGGTGTGCGTGTCCGGGTTGACCCGCGCCGCGGTGCTCAGCGCGGCGTTGTCCACCGCCGGGCCGGCCGCCGGGTCGGTCCTGGTCAGCGGGGTGAGCGTACGCAGGAAGTAGCCCTGCCGCTTGAACTCGTCGTACTTGGCGGTGAGCTGCCGGCCCTCGGTGATCGCGGCGCCGTAGTCGTACGAGGTGTAGACGTCGTTGGGCTGGCCCAGCCAGCCCCAGTTGGTGCCGCCGAAGCCCATGTAGTAGCTGAACGCGGTGGCGCCGCTGGTGATCGTGTTGTTCTTGTGGAAGAAGCGCATGTACGCCGGCCCGGTCAGCTCGCGGCACGCGGCGTAGCCGGCGTTGTCGAGGTCGATGGCGCCGGCCTGGTACTCGGCGGCGAACACCGGCGCGTCGTCCCGGATCCGTTCGGTGACCCCCTCACCCCACGGCCCCCACACCTCGTCGGCGTGGCCGCAGTCGAACGACTGCGGGTAGTCGTCGACGCCGGGGATCTGCACGGCGCCGGGGCCGGCTCCCCAGGTCGACACCCAGTCCGCGGCGTCACAGCAGACGTTCGTGGTGATCGGCACATCGACGCCGTGCGACCGGGCGGTGTCCTGGAGGTCCTGCATGTACGCGGGGTCGGTGTTCACCGCGTACTCGTTCTCGACGTTGTAGAGCAGCACCGAGCCGCCGCGGGTCACCTGGTGCCGGGCGATGATCGGGTCGATGTGCGCGAGCCAGTCCCGGTACGCGGCCGTGTAGCCGGGATCGCTGCTACGGGCGCGGCCCGGGACCTGCTTGAGCCAGGCCGGGAAGCCGCCGCCGGTGGTCTCGGCGTTGATGTACGGGCCGGGTCGGGCGATCACCCAGAGCCCGACCCGCTCGGCCTCGCGCAGCAGCCGGTCCACGTCCCGCACGCCGGTGAAGTCGTACACGCCGGCCCTGGGCGAATGGTACGCCCAGTCGAAGTAGACGGAGATCGCGTTGAAGCCGGCCGCCTTCTCCTTCTCCAGGATGTCCCGCCACAGGTCCGGGCTGGGCAGCCGGAAGTAGTGGAACTCGGCCGACTGCACCAGGATGCGCCGCCCGTCCAGCTTCAGCGAGTACCGGTCGTAGGTCACCTCGTGCCGGTGACCGGCCACCGGCAGGCCGCCGGCGCCCGGCACGGCGTCCGGCACGGCCTCCGGCCCGGTGGGTCCTGCGGCGTCCGGCGCGGTGGCCGCCGCCGGGTCGGCCGGCACCGGTGCGGCGCCCGCCGTACCCGGTGGTCCCATCGGACCGGTCGCGGCGACGCCGAACGCGATCAGGGCGGCGAGGGTGCGGCGGACACGCATGGCGGGCGACCTCCAGGTGGCGACGGGGCGTTCGCCCGGCCGGGAGGTACGCATCCGGCCGGGGTCGAGCGGAACGGATGCGTTCCGGCCCCACCGCCGGGCGGTCGGCGGTGGGGCCGGAACGCGGCTTACCGGATCGAGAACTCCGACAGCCGCAACGCGGAACCGAACACCAGGTACACGTCCTGGATCCCACCGCTGCGGGCCAGCGTGGCACTGGTGGTGGCGTACGTGTACTTGTCACCGGTGCTGGGCACGGTGGCCGTACCGAGCAGGCGTCCGGTCGGCGAGCCGAGCCGGACCTCGATCGTGCCGTCACCGGCCGCCGCGCGGGCGACCTTCGCGGTGAACGTGCCGGCGCCCCGGCGCAGGTCGGCGTGGGCGTAGGAGACCCACTGGCCGGCCTCGCCGGCCCCGACCGCGGTGCCGGCGGCCTTGCTCTGGTCGACAAGCGACACCCCGGCGTACCGGTCGAAGTTCTCCGCCCGGGTCGGCCGGGACAGGTCGCGCGGCGGGATGGTCTCGCCGTGCACCCGCACCGCTGCCCGCTGCCGGATGTCCGTCGAGGACGACCCGACCATCAGGTCGTACGTCGAGTCCTCGACCACCCAGCGGGACCGGGTGACGTCCCAGTGCGCGAGGTCGGCCACCGGCACCCGCAGCGTCACCCGGCGGGTCTGGCCGGGCGCGAGGTCGACCCGCTGGAAGGTCCGCAGCGCCCGGATCGCCGTGGCGTCCCGGGAGGTGCGCTGGTGGGTGTAGAGCTGCACGACCTCGGCGCCGGCCCGGGAGCCGGTGTTGGTGACGTCGACGGTGGCCGTGATGGTGCCGTCGGCGCCGACCGAGTGGGTGTTCGTGCGCAGGTTGCCGTAGCGGAACCGGGTGTAGGACAGGCCGTGGCCGAACGCGTACAGCGGCTTGGCGTGGCTGTACAGGTAGGTCTGCCGGGACGAGATGATGTCGTAGTCCAGCAGGTCCGAGGGCAACTGCTCGTCCGACCGGTACCACGTCTGGGTCAGCTTGCCCGACGGGTTGTGGTCGCCGAACAGCACGTCGGCGATGGCGTGCCCGGTCTCGGCGCCGGCGTGCGTGGTCCAGACGATCGCCGGGACGTGCTCCTGCTCCCAGGTGATGGTGTCCGGGTAGCTGGTCTGGAGCACCAGCACGGTGTGCGGGTTGGCCTTCGTCACGGCCTTGACCAGCGCCTCCTGGCTGGCTCCGAGCGCCATCGTGGTGCGGTCGTGCGCCTCCCGGCCGTTGATGAACGGGTTGCTGCCGACCACCAGCACCGCGGTGTCCGCGGCCTTGGCCGCGGCCACGGCCCTGTCGATCCCGCTGCTGATCACCTCGCGGCTGAAGTGCGCCGCGTTGGCGGCGTTGGCCGCGCCCAGGGTGAGCGCGCCGTCGTCGCCGACCGTGATGTACGTGTTGGGGCCGAACCAGCTCTCGGTCGACTCGTAGCCGGCGTAGTGCAGCACGTAGCTGCCGTCGTCCTGCGCCTCGAGCTTGAACTGCTGCTGCACGAACCAGCCGTTCGGCTGGTCGTCGCGGGTGATGAACGGACCCCAGTTGTAGCCCAGGTAGCGACCGTTCTCCACGTTGCGCAGGGTGAGCACGCCCTGTCCCCAGTCGACGCTGTCGAACTGGGCGGCCGGGGTGGCCGACTCGCCCGTGGCGGTGACCGTGTCGGCGTCGGTGGTGCCGGTGGCCGTGACGTACCGGCCGGTGGCGTTGTCCTTCAGCGCGATCCGGTCCGCGCCGTCCACCCCGGTCACCGAGGCCGACCCGCCGAGCCGCTCCCGGATCCCGTCCAGCGCCGTGACCTGGTACGGCAGGAACCCGCCGTACCAGTCGGAGTAGAGGGTGTCGCCCAGCGGGCCGAGCACGGCCACGCTGCGGGTCCGGTCGGCGTTCAGCGGCAGGGCGTTGCGGGAGTTCTTCAGCAGCACCATGGCCTCGTCGGCGGCCTGCCGGGCCAGCTGCTGGTGCTCCGGGCTGTTGATCACGTCGGGGGTGATCCCGCCGTACGGGCCGCCGCCGGGGTCGAACTCGCCGAGCCGGATCCGCAGGTTGAGCGTCTCCCGCAGCCGGGCGTCGATGTCCTGCTCGGTGAGCAGCCCCTGGTTGAGCGCCTCCCGCACCGCCGTGGTGGTGGGCTCGGCGTTCGTGTCGTCGGTGGTGAAGCTGTTGGTGCCGGACTTGATGATCGCGGCGTTCGCCTCGGCCTGGGTGGCGTAGTAGGCCTGCGAGGCGGTGAGGTTGTTCGGCGCCCAGGCGTCGGTGACGTTCATCAGCGGCCGGTCGGTCCAGCTCCGTACCACGGTGGCCAGGTCCGGGTCGACGGTGGCCGGGCGGCCGTTGACCAGGTTGTACGAGGCCATCACGCCGGTCGCGGCGTCGGCCGAGATGGCCGGCTTGAAGGCGGCCCGGTCGTACTCGTTGAGCACCCGGGGCGGCACGTTGGACGAGGTCACGTCGCGCAGGACCTCGTTGTTGTAGGCCAGGTAGTGCTTGAGGGTCGGCGCCGCCTTCAGGTGGTCGGGGTCGTCGCCGGTCATCCCCGAGCCGTACGCCGTGGAGATCGCGCCGGTCAGGGTCGGGTCCTCGGAGTAGCCCTCCTCGTTGCGGCCCCAGCGCGGGTCGCGCAGCAGGTTGACCACGGGCGCCCACAGGTTGAGGCCCCAGACCCGGGGGTTCACCGCGTGGTAGCCGCGCGCCTCGTCACCCACCGCCGAGCCGACCCGCTGGATGAGGTCGGTGTCCCAGGTGCTGGCCATGCCGACGGGCTGCGGGAAGGACGTACCCTCCGCGGTCACCACCGCGCCGCCGTTGTCGATGTCGGTGGACCAGGCGACCCCGTGCAGCGCCTCGGTTCCGGTCTTGAACAGGTCGATACCCAGCCGGGGAATGGCCGGCTGGTACTGGTGCAGCAGGGAGATCTTCTCGTCCAGCGTGAGCCGGCCGAGCAGGTCGTCGACCCGGGTGTTCAGGGGCAGGTCCGGGTTCCGGAACGGGTACGTGGGCTCGGCGAGCGCGGTGCCGGGAACTGCTGGCAGGACCAGCAGGGCCAGCACCAGCCCAGTCACACCGCGCCGGAGGCGCCTTTTCCGCATGCGGGTTTCCTCCTCATGGCAGCCGCGGGCACCGCCGGCGCTCCGTGGGGTTGGCACGGAGCATCGCCGCGCGGCCCGGCCGGAAACGGCGGCCGGGCGCGCGGTGCTGTCGTCGGACGAGTCTTTCCGTCGTCGGTCGAGCCAGCGCGGGCGGTGACGCGGACGGTTTGGTCGCAGCTCAACGGCCTCGACAGGGCGGTCCGCTTGCCCGTCGAAGCGCTTCGATTGTCGGCGGCAGCGCTACCGCCGCGGATCTTCGATTTGGCTGCCAACTATAGACGCGCCGCAATGTCCCGGGCAATACCACGGCCGGCCGAACGCCCCTGGGCCGCCAGGCCGGCAAGAAGCACCCGGCCGGACCGGTACGGACGCCGCGGGCGAGCCGGCGAAGGCTCGCGGCGGACGGGACGGCCCGCGAGCCACCGGGAAAGGAATGGAAAAGAAAGGGCAGGGACCATTTCCTGCCACTTCCAACATATAGCGCATCCGGGGGCTTGCGGCAAGACCCGGGTCGTCTTGCAGAATCGTCGACCGAGCCTCGCCACCTGCGCAAACGAACTCGTCAAGCGCCGCCGGTGGCGCGCGCGTACGCGCGGAAAAAATGCGAACGACCTCCGATCGGAGCTGATGGCGTGACCACCGTGACCACCGACGCGTTCGACCTGCCCGATCACCTCGCCGCCAAGGCCGACCCGGCGCTGATCGCCGCCGACCAGCGACACTTCGCGGCCATCGCGGAGACGCTGGCGCGGTCGATCGCCGAGGTGTCCGAGCAGCTCGCCGCCGCGCGCCGGGCGCCCGGCGGCAAGGGCCGGCAGGCGGTGGACCGGGACCAGGCGGTGCGTCGGCTGGCCGCCCGCCAGCGCGCCCTGCGCCGCTTCGGTCTGGACCTCTGCCTCGGCCGCATGATCCGCGCGGACGACGCCGAGCCGGTGTACGTGGGCCGGTTCGGTCTGACCGGCAGCGACGGCCGCCGGCTGCTGCTGGACTGGCGGTCCCCGGCGGCCGAGCCGTTCTTCGGGGCGACCCACGCCAACCCGATGGGGTTGGTCAGCCGCCGCCGGTACCGCTGGACGCTGGGCCGGATCAGCGACTACTGGGACGAGGTGTTCACCCCGGACGGGCTGGCCGGGCACGCCGCGCTCGACGACCAGTCCGCCTTCATCGCCAGCCTGGGCGTCCACCGCTCGGCCCGGATGCGGGACGTGCTGGCCACCATCCAGGCCGACCAGGACGCCATCATCCGGGCGGGATCGCGCGGCGCGCTCGTGGTGGACGGCGGCCCGGGCACCGGGAAGACGGTCGTCGCGCTGCACCGCACCGCGTACCTGCGCTACGCCGATCCGCGGCTCGGACCGGGCCGCGGCGGTGTCCTCGTCGTCGGTCCGCACCAGCCCTATCTGGCCTACGTCGCGGACGTGCTGCCCAGTCTCGGCGAGGAGGACGTGCAGATCTGCACGCTGCGGGACCTGGTCGCCGAGGGGGCGACGGCGATCGACGAGGACGATCCGCGGGTGGCCCGGCTGAAGTCGTCGGCGGATCTGGTGCGGGCGATCGAGACGGCCGTGCGGTTCTACGAGGAGCCGCCCGGCACGTCGATGACGGTCGCCGTCGCCGGTACCGAGATCCGGCTGAACGCCGGCGACTGGGCCGACGCGTTCGACGCGGCGGGTCCCGGCACCCCGCACAACGAGGCGCGCGAGCAGATCTGGGCGGAACTGCTGACGATCCTGCTGAACCGGTACGGCGGCGACGAGCCGACGGAGGTGGTCCGCGGCTGGCTGGAGCGCAACCGGGAACTGCGCGCCGCACTGCAGCGCGCCTGGCCGCTGCTCGACCCGGCCGACATCGTCGCGGACCTGTGGTCGGTGCCCGCGTACCTGCACCGGTGCGCCCCGTGGCTCGACCGGGACGAGATCCGGGCGCTGCAACGGCCGGACCCGCGGGCCTGGACGGTGGCCGACCTGCCGCTGCTGGACGCGGCCCGGCAGCGGCTCGGCGACCCGGCGGCGGCGCTACGACAGCGCCGGTACGACGCCGGCGTGGCCGGCCAACGCGCCCGGATGTCCCGGGTCATCGACGACCTGCTCGACGCCGACGCCTACGACGACGGCGAGGGCCTGTTCACCATGCTGCGCGGGCAGGACCTGCGCAACTCCCTGGTCGACCGGGACGGGTTGCCCGACACCGAACCGGACCGGCTGGCCGGCCCGTTCGCGCACATCGTGGTGGACGAAGCCCAGGAGCTGACCGATGCGCAGTGGCAGATGCTGTTGCTGCGCTGCCCGTCCCGCAGCCTCACGATCGTGGGAGACCGGGCCCAGGCACGGCACGGCTTCACCGAGTCGTGGTCGGAACGGCTCCGGCGGGTCGGCCTCGACCGGATCGCGCTGGCGTCGCTGAGCATCAACTACCGCACCCCGACCGAGGTGATGGCGCGGGCCGAGCCGGTGATCCGGGCGGCGCTGCCGGACGCCAACGTGCCGACCTCGATCCGCAGCAGCGGCATTCCCGTGACGCAGGGCGCGGCGGCCGAACTGGGTCCGATCCTCGACGCCTGGCTCGCCGCGCACGCCGAGGGCATCGCCTGCGTCATCGGCGACCCCGGTTTCCCGGACACCCCGCGGGTGCGGTCGCTGACTCCCGAGGGGTCCAAGGGTCTCGAGTTCGACCTGGTCGTCCTCGTCGACCCGGAGAGGTTCGGCGAGGGCATCGAGGGGGCCGTCGACCGGTACGTCGCGATGACCCGCACGACGCAGCGGCTGGTGCTGCTCACGACGTAGCGCCCGGGTCTCGCGCTCCGGGGTCACCGGGCCGGCCGGCGCGTCGGTGCCGTTTCGGCCGCCACCCGGGTGGGAAGGTGATCGGGACGAGCCGGAGAGGGAGGGCGACGTGACGAGCTTGGAGCAGCACGGCCGGCGGACGGATCCTTACGGGCAACCCGCCCCGCACGGGCAACCCGTCCCGCACGGGCGGCCCGGCCCGCACGGGCGCACGGCGGGCCGGCCGGGTCCGGCCGTGCCCGGTCTGCCCCGGGCGGCCGCCGCGCTGGCCGTCACGCTCGCCGCCGCGCTGGCGGGCTGCGCCGAGGCCGAGGAGACCGACGGGCAGGGCGCATCGTCCGCTCCGGCGCCGAGCGCCACGACGGTCGGCGTCGATCCCTCGCCGTCGCCGTCGGCGAGCGCCACCGTGACCATCCCGAAGTCCGCCTTCCTCGACCTGCCGGCGGAGCTGCGCAAGAGCCCCGCGCAGGCCACCGACGTGGCGCAGGCGTTGCCGCAGCTCTGCGGCAACGAGTTCGGCTCCGGCGGCAGATCGGTGACCGCGAGCGCCGCCATGATGAGGGACTACAAGCTGCCGACCGACCCGCCGGAGAACGTGCCGTACGGCACGATCGCGCAGACGGTGTTCGCCTTCGAGGGTTCCGGCGCCGCGGACTACCTGCAACGGGTGCGCGGCGCGGTGGAGTCCTGCCCCTCCTTCGACCGGGAGGACGCCAAGGTCACCGTCACCTCGAAGCCGATGTCCGGCATCGGCGACGAGGCGCTGCTGGTGACGCTCACCTGGCCGGGCACGAACCTCGACGGAACCCCGACCGGCGGCAAGGCCACCAGCCAGGTCGTGACGATCCGGGTGGCCGACGCGGCGACCGTGCTGTACGACCAGGGTTGGGAGGGCGCGAGCAACAAGCCCGACCTCATCGACGACTTCGCCCGGGCCGCCGTGCGCGGCCTCGACGGCTGGCAGGGCTGAGCGGGGCGGCTGAGGGCGGCCGGGCGGCGGGGAGAGATCCGGGGCCGACCCGGTACGGGCTCAGCCGGGTTCCCGGTCGGCCAGCCGGCGGATGAGTAGCTGGCCGGGCCACGGCGGCAGCCCCGGCCGTTGCACCAGGAACGCATCGGTGGGAGTGAAGCCGCACCCGACGTAGAAGCGGACCAGCTCCCGGTCGTCGCCGCCGTAGCAGTCCACCCGCAGCAGCCGCACGCCCCGGTCGCGGGCCAGTTCCTCGGCGTACGCCAGCAGCCGCGCCCCGATCCCGTGCCCGGCGTACGCGCGATCGGTGACCAGCAGCCGCACGTACAGCTCGGGCTCGGTGGCTGGCGGCACGAAGGCGCCGGCGCCGCCCACCGCCAGCGCGCCCACCGCGGCGTCGCCGAGCATCGCCAGGTACAGCCCGCCGCTGGTGGCCCAGGCGTCGGCCTGGGCGATCCGGCGCGGATCGGTCGAAGCCGGCCCGGTGCCCCACTGGCCGGTCCGGCCCCGCTCCACAAGCCAGGCGGTGGCGATGTCGAGCAGTCGCAGCACGGTGGCGGCGTCGTCCGGGCCGCCCGGGCGGATGGTCAACGGCTGTCGCGCGGTCATGCCGTCCATCCTGCGACGCTGTCGCCGCCCGCGGCGATACAGATACCGGCCCGTACCAGACCGGATACGGCACGTCCCGGATCTGCCCCGCCCGTGAAGAACCCGCACCGTAACAATCAATTCTGCAATTATCGAATCGAACGAGAATTGCAGTTCGCAGGGAATCAGCCATTTCGGTAGCCTGAACCAACTCCTCGGTCGGACCCGTCAACGCATGATCGGACTTCCCATCCATGACGAAGAGCAAGGGACGCCCGAAAAAGGGCCGGCTCGCCGACATGACAAGTCAACCACCCGGCGAGAACTGCTATGAACCGCCGCCGGACGATGAGTGCGAGGAGTTTGCCGCTACCATCGACCTGGCGCCGAACGTACGTATGGGCACCCGCCTGGTCTACCTGCGCGGCACCAGCCAACTGGTCTATTTCGCCGTCTGGCAGGCGATCAAGTTGGACGGCAGGTGGGAACGGGTAGCCCGAGTGGACTGCCACCACGGCACAATTCACCGTCACGACTTCACCCGCTCCGGAAGGAACCAGGTCACCGTCCTCGCGGCGATACCGGTGGCCAGCGGATCGAGCGAGCTGCTCGACAGGTGGTGTACGCAGGTCGAGTCGATCATGCAGAATGAATGGGAAGCCAACGTACGGAGGTGGCGCGATGACAGAGAGTGAGGGCCGACCCGCGACGCTGGCCAGTGGTTTTGACTTCGCACGTCGCCAACGCGATCCCGAGTTCCGGAAGTATCTCCGCGATATCGGCTGGACCTCAGACCGCCACGTCGTCATCGTCAGCGACGACGAGCCCGTGGCGACCGTCGCCGCAAGGATCATCAACAACGACGCCTCCTCCCCGTGCCTGATCGCGATTCCCGACAGCGACGCGCGGTTCGGTTTTGGCTTCATGTTCATGGAGGTGACGCACGCGCCCACCCGGCGTGGCTGGCGCAGGCCGCGCGGGCGCTCGCAAGCAGCCTCGGCCGAAATCGTCGTCAAACCGGGGACCAGCATGGGCATGCTCTACTCGTCGGGCCGGCCGTGCGCCGAGTACGTCCCCAGTGCGTGGACGTATCCGGTGGTCTTCACCCACGTGAAGTCGCCAGGCTGACGATCGTGCGGTAGCCCGGCGGGGGAACGCGGCGGCCACCGGTTCGTTCTGCCGGTCGGCCGCGGCCGACCGCGGGCGCCGGCCCGGTGCCCGCACGGTCCCACCGCACCCGGACGAAGAGCCGCCTCACCGCACCCGGACGAAGGACTGCCGCAGGTCCGCCACCAGCAGGGCAGAAACCTGGTACGCGGCGAAGTACCCGGTCGCGCCTAGGATCGACGCATGTCGCAGGATCGTATCGACCCGACGCTCGGTCCGGTGATCGCGCGGACCGGCACCGAACGCGCCATACTCGAATCGTTTCTCGACTTCCATCGTGGAGTGGTGCTCCGCAAATTCAGCGGGCTTTCCCAGGACGACGCCACCCGCCGCCTGGTGCCGTCGATGACCACCCTCGCCGGCATCGTCAAACACCTCACGCTCGTGGAGCGGAACTGGTTCCCGCGTCTGCTCACCCCGACGCCGGATGACGTTTTCGTCACCTCCCAGGAGGACGCGACGGCCAGTTTCACCATCACCGATCAGGACACCGTCGAGCGGCTGGCGCAGGGGTACGTGGCGGCGTGCGCCCGGTCCCGAGAGGTGGCCGCGGGCTTCGACCTCGACCACGTGGTGCCGCAGCCGCAACTCGGCGAGGTCTCCCTCCGCTGGATCCTGGTGCACATGATCGAGGAGACGGCGCGGCACGCCGGCCACGCCGACATCCTTCGCGAACTCACCGACGGATCGACCGGGGCGGTCTGACCCGACCCCTCGCGCGGGTGGGCACGCCCGCGCGGCGTCCGGACACCCTCGGTGTTCCCACCATCATCGCTCGGTCGGTGGCCGAGCGGTCGCGTACCCACCGCCGGACGCCTCGCAGACCGCTCGCCATGCCCGCTGACCAGCGAAGACCCGGCACCCAAGAGAGCGGTGTCGGACGGCGCCATCGGGTCGGATCGATAAATTTCCACGAGTCTCTTGCAACTTTCGAAACGATCTGGCAACCTGATCGCAACACGATCTAGGTGATCCTCCCCACACCACCGCCGGTCAATCCATGAACGCATCTTGGCCCTAGAAATTGAAGCATAAGGATGTTAGCGCTAACACTCAACCTCAGGTCCGACGGTCCCCGCGGTGCGGGATAGCCGGCAGCGACCTGGGCGCGCCGCAGCCCGGCGCGTGGTGGCTACACCGGACCACCAGCCCGAGCGGCAAGCGACGGCACGGTCCGTGCAAGGCGAGCACAGCCCCGATACCCCCGGGACGCGCTCGGGCACCCGCCCCGCCGTGCGGGGCACCACAACGGAACATCCGCACCCGGCAGGACCAAGGAACACCCGCGCACGGCACGACCGGAAAAGCACCCGTGCACGGCACGACCACGGAAGAGGAGTACTGGAGTGATTGCGAGAAAGCTCAAAAGGCCCAGCCGAACTCGCTCGTTGGGTCTTGCCGTCGTCCTGACGCTGACCTCACTGGTGGCCGTGTCGGCCCAGGTTGCCCCCGCGGCCGCCGACAGCGCCAATTACCTGACGAACCCCGGCGCGGAAAGCGGCACATCGGGCTGGTCGGTATTCGGCGCCGGATCGTTGGCGACGAGCACGAGCGTGGTACACAGCGGGACGTCCTCGCTGTCGCGGACCGGCCGCACGGCCGCCTGGAACGGGCCGGCCCAGAGCGTCACGTCGGTGATGTCGAACAACGGCACCTACACGACCAGCGTGTGGATGCGGACGCAGAGCGGAAGCCCGACCGGCAAGGTCACCCTGCAGGTGACCGCCAACGGGACGACGAACTACGTCACCCTGGCGCAGGGTGCGGTGAACTCGTCCGGTTGGACGCAGCTGACCGGCACCACGAACGTGTCCTGGACCGGGACGCTGACCTCCGCGACGTTCTACGTCGAGACGACCGACGGCACCGACAGCTTCTACGTCGACGACGCCTCGTTCGTGCTGAACTCGTCCTCGTCGTGCACCCTGCCCTCGACGTACCGGTGGACCTCCACCGGCTCGCTGGCCAACCCGAAGTCCGGCTGGGTCTCCCTCAAGGACTTCACCGCCGTGCCCTACAACGGCCAGCACCTGGTCTACGCCACCACCCACGACACCGGATCCAGCTGGGGCTCGATGAACTTCAGCCTCTTCACCAACTGGTCGGACATGGCCTCGGCCAGCCAGAACGGCATGTCCTCCGGCACCGTCGCACCCACCCTGTTCTACTTCGCCCCCAAGAGCATCTGGATCCTGGCCTACCAGTGGGGCGCGACCGCGTTCGTCTACCGGACCTCCACCAACCCGACCAACGCCAACGGGTGGTCCGCGGCGCAGCCACTGTTCTCCGGAAGCATCTCCGGCTCCGGCACCGGCCCCATCGACCAGACCCTCATCGCCGACAGCACCAACATGTACCTCTTCTTCACCGGCGACAACGGCAAGGTCTACCGAGCCAGCATGCCCATCGGCAACTTCCCCGGCAGCTTCGGCTCCTCCTACACCCAGATCATGAGCGACACCACCAACAACCTCTTCGAAGCCGTCCAGGTCTACAAGGTCCAGGGCCAGAACCAGTACCTCATGATCGTCGAAGCCATCGGCGCCAACGGACGCTACTTCCGCTCCTTCACCTCCAGCAGCCTCTCCGGCTCCTGGACCCCCCAGGCCGCCACCGAAAGCAACCCCTTCGCCGGCAAAGCCAACAGCGGCGCCACCTGGACCAACGACATCAGCCACGGCGACCTCATCCGCGCCACCGCCGACCAGACCATGACCATCGACCCCTGCAACCTCCAACTGCTCTACCAGGGCCGCAGCCCCAGCTCCGGCGGAGACTACGGCCTCCTGCCCTACCGCCCGGGCCTGCTCACCCTGCAACGCTAGGTCCGTGTCGAAGCCCTCGGCTCGACCCGAGGGCTTCGACACTCCCCCTGGCGAGGTCGGGACGTGTGTGACGGGGCCGTGGCAGCTGCCACGGCCCCGTCACGCACGTCCCGACCTCGTCAACACAAGCTCCGATCAGCGCCGGCGGCCGGCCGCGGTGGCCAGACCCGCGTACCCGGTCCGGCGCGTACCCGGCCTCACCCGAAACGTGCGGGCCCTCGCCTAGCGGGGTCGGTCGGTGCGCAGCACCGCGCGGGCGTCCGGTCCGGTCCCGGGCGCGGAATCCGCCGTCCCCTCCCCATCGGCTGTCGCGGAACCCGCCGTCCCGCCGACCGGGGTGGATCCCGCCGGCCCGCCGGGCGGCCCGGCTCCGGCCGGTCGGGCGTCCAGCGCCGCCCGACGCCGGGCCGGCAGGCCGACCAGCAGGACCAGCGCCAGCACCACATACAGGTTGCGGAGCAGGAAGGACGCCGGATCGGCGGTACGGTCCAGGCCGATGCCCCAGTCGTGGAAGGACACCACCCCGTAGACGCTCCCGGCGTACACCAGCAGTGCGAACAGCAACCAGCCGCGGTGCCGCCGCCGGTCGGCGGAGCGTGCCCCGCCCGGCCCGACGCCCGGCGGCCCCGGCCCGGCGCCCGGTGGCCCCAGCCCGGCGTCGGCCAGCACCACGACGGCCGGGATGAACCAGTACACGTGGTGCGGCCAGGTGATCGGGCTGGCCAGCGAGCCGACCAGGCCGGTGAGGGTCAGCCCGGCCAGCTCGTCCCCCGCCCGCGCGGCGCGAACCGCCCGCCACAGGCCGAACGCCGCCACCACCAACACCAGGCCCAGCCACAGCGGCCGGCCCGGCTGGTCGGGCACGGTGAACCGGCTGAGCATCCCGAACAGCGACTGGTTGCCGGTGTAGTCCGGCCGCCGGCCCACCCGGTCGGTCGACCACAGCTCGTGGGTCCAGAACCGCCAGGAGTCGCCCGGGGCGACCGCCCCGACCAGCAGCGTCACCCCGGCCGCCGTCGCGCTGGCGGTGGCCGCCGCCCGCCAGCGCCGGCTGGCCAGCAGATAGACGATGAAGATGCCGGGATACAGCTTGATCGCCGCCGCGAGGCCGACCCCCACGCCGGACCAGCGCGACCCCCGGGGTACGGCGAGCAGCAGGTCGGCCAGGACCAGCACCACCAGCAGCATGTTGATCTGCCCGAAGGTGATCGTCTCCCGGGTGCTCTCCACGGCGAAGGCCAGCGGGATCGCCACCCCCAGGGCGAGCCACCGCGGCCAGCCGCGCCGCTCGGCGATCGGCGCCACCAGCCACCACGTGGTGACCAGCACCGCGAGCGCGGTGAGAATCGTGAAGATCACCACCGTGGCGCCGAGCGGGATGGCGGCGAACGGGCGCAGCAGCAGCGCCGTCAGCGGCGGATAGGTGAAGTAGAGCGCCCCCTGGAGGAAGTCCGGCTGGACGTAGTCGTACAGCGGGTGACCCCCTGACCACCAGTGCATCGCCTTGATGTAGATCTTGAGGTCGTAGAAGTTGTGCGGCGTACCGAGAAGGTAGAGCAGCGGAACCGCGACGGCGAGCGCCGCCACCGCGCAGGCGCCGCGCAGAACGGCGCGACCGGACCCGGCCGGTGGGCGGGGAGCTGACGCGACGGGTTCGGGTGGCACGGAGAAACCCTAGCGGTCGGTCCGGTCCACCGTGCCGAGGCGCGGAGGCGGCAGTGGCGCGTAGGCTGTGGCGGTGGCTGATCTTCTCGTCTGGGTCGACTGTGAGATGACCGGTCTCGACCTCGCCAAGGATCGGTTGATCGAGGTCGCGGCTCTGGTCACCGACCGGGATCTCCAGGTGCTCGGCGACGGCGTGGACGTCGTGATCCACGCCGACGAGCACGCGCTCGGCGCCATGCCGGAGATCGTACGGACCATGCACGACAAGTCCGGGCTCACCGAGGAGGCCCGGCAGTCCACGGTCACCCTTGAGGAGGCCGAGGAGATGGTGATGGAGTACGTCACGACGTACGTGAAGGAGCCGCGGACCGCGCCGCTGTGCGGGAACTCCATCGCCACCGACCGGGGCTTCCTGGCCCGGGACATGCACCGGCTCGACGCGCACCTGCACTACCGCATGATCGACGTCTCGTCGATCAAGGAGCTGTGCCGGCGCTGGTACCCCCGGGTTTACTTCGGTCAGCCGGCCAAGGGGCTGGCCCACCGGGCGCTGGCCGACATCCGGGAGAGCATCCGGGAGCTGGAGTACTACCGCCGGACGATCTTCGTGCCGCTGCCCGGCCCGGACGTGAACGCCGCCAGGGCCATCGCCGCCGACCTCTGAGAGCACGGGCGGGAACCCGCTCGACGAAACGGCCGGGAGTACGGCTATCATTCGTACGTCCGCTTCCGGCATCGCCTGCCGGAACGGTGGCATGGTGGCTGTAGCTCAGTTGGCAGAGCACCGGGTTGTGGTCCCGGGTGTCGTGGGTTCAAATCCCATCAGTCACCCCAGTAACGAAGTGAGGGCCGGCATCCGCCGGCCCTCACTTCGTTGGTACCCGCCCTGTCACTCACTCGGGGTGGCGCTCGTCCCGTCGGTGTCGTCGGCGTCGTCGGTGCCGCCCGTCTCGTCGGCCGGCACGTACGGGATGGCGCTGCCCTCGACGTACTCCTCCCAGCTGAGGTTCCAGTCGGTCCAGCCGTTGCCGTTCTTGAGCTGCCGTTCGGTGCCCTTGACCGTGATCGGGTCGCCGATCCGGGTCTGCTCGAACAGCCACTTGCCGTCGGCCTCGGAGACGTTCACGCAGCCGTGCGAGACGTTCACCGAGCCCTGCTTGCCCTCCGACCACGGCGCAGCGTGGATGAACTCGCCGCCGTACGTGATCCGCTGGGCGAAGTCGATGTCGGTCCGGTAGCCGTCCTCCGGACCCAGCTCGGTGGTCGTGTCGAAGACGGTGTGTTTGAACTTCTCCATCACCAGCATCGTCCCGCTGGAGGACGGGGTGCTCTTCTTGCCGAGGCTCACCAGGATGGTCTTGACCACGTTGCCGTCCTTGGTCACCGTCATCCGCTTGGTCGCGTTGTCCACGGACATGATGAACGACGGACCGACCTTGGCGTCGATCGTGAGGTCCGCCCGGCCGTACCAGTCGCCACCCATCGGCAGGCCACCGACCTGCACCTTGTACTGCAACCGGGTGCCGGCCTGCCAGAACTCCTTCGGCCGGTAGTGCACCTCGGTCGAGCTGATCCACCGCCAGGCGCCCTCCTGGGCCGGCGTGGTCTGCACCGTCATCCGGCGCTGCACGTCCGCCCGGACATCCTCCGGGATGGCCCGGCCGAACTTCACGATCAGCGGCATGCCGACACCGACCACCTGGTCGTCCCCGATGAAGCTGGTCACGCGTACCTGGTTGGCGGGCTTGGCCATGGTGGTGAAGGTGCTGGTCGCGGTCGCGGCCTTGCCGTCGTCGCCGGTCGCGGTCACCGTCGCGGTGTACTCGGCGCCGTACTCCAGCGCGGCGTCCGGCAGCCAGCTCTTCCCGTCGGCGCTCAACGCACCCTCGACGGCCTGCCCGGACGCGTCCTTGAGCTCGACCGCGGTCTCGGTGGCGTCCTTCGTGGTGAACACGATCTCGGTGGCGGCGGGGACATCCTTGGCGTCCGCCGCCGGCGTGGTGATCGTCGCGGACGCCTTCGGCGCCGGCGGTCCATCCTTCCACGCCGGGCTGTCCTTGCTCGAACAGGCCGCGGTCAGCGCCAGCAGGGCGGCCAGCGCCGCCACCGGCAGCCGGCGCGGCCGTGCCGTGCCGACCTCTCGGATTCGCTCCCCGGTCACTCGCATCGGTCCCCTCACAGTCCTGATCCCGCGTCCCATCGTGCCCCACAGACGCGACAGCCACCGCCCTGGATCCCGTGGGTGAGCGGGGCCACGGAATCAAAGCGACTTTCTTCGCTAATCGGTCGCTGAGAGGAGGCCGTCCGGTGATCGTCGGTCGCGGGCGGGTCACCTCCCGGCACGGTCGGCAGCTGCGCCGGAGACCGCCCTCCCGGCGGCCCGGCACCGCCTCCGGCCCGGGTCGACCGGCGGATGGATCTGGTTGGAACCCGGTCCAGATGCCGTGCTAGGGTTTCTCCCGTTGCCAACGAGCGCCGCTAGCTCAACTGGCAGAGCAGCGGACTCTTAATCCGCGGGTTCGGGGTTCGAGTCCCTGGCGGCGCACCAACGATCAAGGCCCTGACCAGGCATTTCTATGCCGATCAGGGCATTTTTCGTGTTTCCGGTGGTGGGCTGGTGCTTCGCTCGGTGCTCGGGAGCCGTTGGACCGGGTCGGCGTCGGTTGGACGTGGGGCGGTTGCAATGGACGGTTGCGGCCAGGCCGCCGGTTCCGGTTGCTGTCGTACGCGGTTGATGAACCGGTTGGCCTGCCGACGGCTGGTGAAAGTGATCAGCTGAACGTGTGGTCCGTGTTCCCGGAGCAGCCGGTGGATGCGGGGTCGCATGGTTCGCCGGTAGCCGAGGATGTAGCGGATGAAGGTCCAGGTGATGCGGTCGTAGACGCGCCTCGGCGTGGTATTGGCCGCCGCGGTAGCGCCACCGTCGTTGGGCGATGCCCCACAGGCAGGTCGCGGAGCCGGGCGAGGGTGGATTTGCCGCTGCCACCGCAGCCGATGATGGCGATCCGGTCCACGGCGTCCACGGTAGGGCCGGGCGAACTGTGGCGGAGGCAGCCGCGTGGCGCTCTGACCTGCGCCTTGCCGGAACATCCATCGTGGGGACCCATCGTGGGGGTTCCGGACGCTGGAGCACGCCCCCACCCTGTTGCTGACCGGCGCTCGACTCGGCCGCTCTTGACTTGATGTGACGGTGCGGATGCATTGTGCTGGCAGTAGTTGTTGTGGGATCGGGGGTGATCGTGGTCGTACGGGTGGATCCCGAGTGGTGGAGTTCGGGGGTCTGGAACGGCCGGCCGATCGGCGAGTTCCTGCGGCGGCGGGACATCACCGTGGTCTTCCGCTTTCTTCATGCTCGGGGTGTGTCCTATGGCGGGATCGCGGGTCTCGTCGGTCTCTCGCCGAATCGTGCCGCTGAGATCGCCAAGGGAGTCCGGCAGGTCACGGCGTACGAGGTGTTGGAGCGGATCGCGCTCGGTCTGGGCATTCCGCGTTCGGCGATGGGGCTCGGCCGCGTCGAGGACGCTGCTGTGGTTCCCGACGCGGGTCGCGTTGGCACCGAGGGTGACGCGAGCGTCGAGGCTGGCGCGGAGGCGGGCGGTCTGGTGCGGCTTCGGCTGGGGCTGGATGAGGCGCTGGCGTCGGCGAGCGTCGCGCCTCGGCAGCTTGAGTTGATCGAGGAGTCGGCTGGTGAGCACATGCGGGTTTACCCGTCGGCTTCTCCGCAGGCGATGTTGTCGTTGTTGGCGGCCGATTGCCGGGAGGTTCAGGCGTTGTCGCTGCGGCGGCAGCCGGCGGCGGTGCAAGCTCGGTTGTCCGGGGTAGCGGCGCTGCTGGCGACGATGTGCGCGGACGCGCTGATGCGGCTCGGGGAGGTGGCCGAGGCTCGGCGGTGGTATGGCACGGCGATTCACGCGGCGGACGACAGCGGGCAGGCCCGGTTGCGGGTGCTGGTGCGGGCTCAGACGGCGATGTTGCCGTACTACTTCGGAGATCCGGGCCAGACCGTCGCTCTGGCCGATACGGCTCTGGCCGTCACTTCGGCCGCGTCATCGCCGGGTGCGCTGGCGGCGGCGGGTCGGGCGCGGGCCTTGGCCCGGATCGGTGCCACCGAGCGCGCTCGTTCCGCTATCGACCAGGCGCGTCGGCTGTTCGACCAGGCTGGTGACGAGGACACCGACGTGGCGTTCCGCTTCCCGGCGAAGCGGCTGCTGTTCTACCTGTCCGGGGCGTACACCTGGCTTGGTGACACGGCTTCGGCGTACCGCATCCAGGACGAGGCGTTGCGGCTGTACGGCGCGGCGCCGGCCGTACCGATCGACGTGGCGCTGATCGCACTGGACCAGTCGCTGTGCCTGGCGCGGGACCGGCGGGCGGCCGAGGCTGCGGTGACCGCCCGCGAGGCGGTCGCGGCTCTTCCCGAGGCGCAGCAGACGGAGATCATCTTGACCAGGGCCACGGACGTGGCCGGGGCAATTCCAGCAGGCAACCCGCTCGGTGAGGTGGCCGCGTTGACCGACTACGTGCGGACGTGCCGGGAGCGTGTCCGTAGGCTTGGGGGCACAGCCGCACTCGGTCCCTAGGAGCCCCATGTTCGTCGAGGCGCGCACCCGGCCGGTGCTCGCCGAGGTATGCCGTCTCCTCGGCTACCCCGCCTCGGACGCGACCCTGTTGCGCCATCACACCAACGCCGTCTACACCGTCGGCGACGTGGTGGTCAAGGTCGCCCCCGCCGGGTACGACCCGGATCGGGCGCGCACGATGGTGGCCGTGGTCGACTGGCTGGTCGCCCGAGGGTTTCCCACGGTGTGCCTTCATCGGGGCCTGTCCCAGCCGTTGTGGGTTGAGGGTCATGCGGTCACGGTCTGGCAGCGGCTGGACCCGGCACACGACAACCCCATTAGGGTTGCCGAACTTGGCACGCTGCTGCGGGACCTGCACGCCCTGCCCGTTCCGCCGATGCCGCTTCGCGCGCTGCGGCCGATTCAGAGCATCGAGGGATCCGTCACCCGCTCGGAGATCCTGAACGGCAAGGAGCAGGACCTGCTGTTGCGCCGGCTCGACACGCTGGCCGCCGGTTGGGAGGCGATGCGGTTTCCGCGCGGTAGGAGCCTGATCCAGTCAGATCCGCAGGTCCGCAACGCGCTCCGACGCTTCGACGGCACACCGGTGCTGGCCGACTGGGACGGCGCCGCCCTCGGCCCGCGGGAGTGGGACATCGCCACGGTCGCGGTCCACTGCCGCCGGTTCGACCCGCCCGGCCCGGACTCCTTCGCCGACTTCACCGCCGCCTACGGCTGGGACGCCGCATCGTGGCCGCAGTTCGAGCGGCTGTGCCAGCTTCGCGAACTGCAAATGATCGCGACCAACGCCCGCAAATCCCGGCCCGGAACCAAGGCCGCCGATGAGGTGCATCATCGGATCGCAGGCCTCGTCGGGGACGGCGCGAGCCCACGCCGGTGGCGAATCCTGTAAATCCGCCCTGGTAAGCGCCCTTCGTGTTGGCCCAGGCTGGTCACGGTGAGACCCACCGTGGCCCACCATGCTGCGTCTATTTCCGGCCGCTCCCGCCCGCGATCGTGGATATCAGCAACACGTCGGCGGAACGGATCCGGCCCCCTTTTGGCCCCCGCGGTCCTCCGACGGGCCAGCGGCAACCGCCCACAGGGAGATCGAGATGGACGTGCCCCACGGCGACAGGTCAGAACGCGACCCGACGCACCGGCAGGCGCTGTCGCCGGGCACTCCGTCGATCGTACGGGTGGCTCCCCGTTCGCGTACCGCCATCGGGGCTGCGTGGACGGGTGACCGGCGGTCCGCTCCCAGCCGCTGGTCAATGGTGGTGGGCTTGCCGTCGCGCGGGCAAGCCCACCACTCGCAGGTGACGGGTCCTACCGGAGGCCGGCCATGACGGTGTACGTCTCGCGCAACGCGGTAAGCGGTGCGGCATGGCAGGATCGGCCGGCGAAAGATCGGCCGCGGGAACCGCCCGGCTCGGCCGATCCGCCTTTGCTGACACACGCCTGGCGGATCGTGTTCGCACAGCGGGCGCGGCAGCTCGACCGGCGATGACCAGCGACGGCACGTTCTCCGCCGGGACGGCGCGGCTCGCGTCGCCGGAGCACCTGCCGATGCGTCCGCTGTGGTTGTGCCGGGTCTGTGGGCAGCCCTGGCCGTGTGGACGGGCTCGGCTCGTCCTGGTGACCGAGTACCGCGACGACCCGATGAGCCTCTTCCTCTACCTGGCCGGTCTGCTTCATGAGGCCATCGACGATCTGTATCAACTCAATCCGAGCAGCACCGGCGCCGTGCGGGAGCTGTTCGACCGGTTCCTCGGCTGGCCTGCCCGGCGTCACGGCGTGACCGGCCCCACGACTCAGGGGTGACCGGCCGCCCGCCGTCCCAGCTCGCCTTCTTCTGCCGCTGTCTGCGGTCGGCGGTCGCACGCCCCTGCCCAAAACCTTGTTCGTCCCGGAGGTGTTCCATGCGTGACCTGGTGCCGTCCGTCCATGACCGGTTGTTGTACGCGTGCGCGCACGCCACCGGTTCCATCCGGTCCCACCGGCAGCTGCTGGCGTCGGTCCCGCTGGAGGACCCGAATGCCCTGCGCGCCGCGCTTAGCTCGGCGGTCGGGGAGGAGCGGACGGTGGTGGTGACCGGGCCGTTGGATCGGCGGTTGGTCCTCATCCAGCGATCGTCAGGGTCGTGGACGGCGGCTGACCTGTCTGGCCGGCCGCACTCCAACCGGGTCTGGCCGGCCTGGACCGATGATCACCTGAGAGTGGCCGATCCGGAAAGTCGGCTGTCCACCGCCCAGATCACCGCCGAAGGTCAGCGACGGCTGTTGCGGCCCAGGCTGCTGCTGGCGTCGCTGTATCACCCGGAACACTTCCCACTGCCCCGGTTTCCGCTGGCGATCTCCGATCTGGCCCGGGCGGCCCGGTCGACCCTGCTCGGCCGGGTCGAGCTGATGGACATGCAGCTCGGGTTCGGGCTGGACGACATCATCGACCGGGTCCGCGACCGGGTGGAGGTGCTGGGCGTGTCGGTGACGTTCGGCCAGCATGACCTGGCCGTCCAACTGTTGGACGCCGTCACGGCTCTGGACCGGCCGCCGCTGGTGATCGCCGGTGGCTCGTTGACCGTCCGTAACGAGCGGATCCTGCTCGACCGCTACCCGAACCTGCTCATCTGCCGGGGAGCAGGAGAACCCACGATCGCCGACGTGCTGGCCCACTGGCATGGTGACCTGGACGTCGGGCAGATCCGTGGTGTCGGGTTCCGGCACACCAGCCAGGTGCGCACCGTGCTGCCGATCGGCCTTCCCGGCCGGACCGCGATCGTGGCGAACCGCTCGCAGACCGACATGTGGCCGGAACTGGATCTGCTCGACCGCACCTTCGCCCACCGCGGGGTGGCCCAACTCGAGTCGTCGAGGGGCTGTACCAACTACTGCTCGTTCTGCCCCCGGGGCCACAAGGGGCAATGGGCGGGGGCGCGTCCCGACGCGTTGCCCTGGCTCCTGCGTCAGATCGGCGCGGTGTTCGACCGGCACCCGAACCTGAACCGGACGATCTATCTGGTCGACGAGGAGTTCATCGGACGTGGCGACGACGCGGCCAGTCCAATTCTTTCGACACGCCCGCCGCGTCTATGATAATCACCCGCGCTCGTGCGGATCACCCACAGGAAGTGGTAATGGCGGTAGTCGATTGCTCGACCCAACCTTACATAGACCGCCCAGGGCTGCAATGTGATAGACATCGCTTCTCTTTCCCGACCTGGCTATTCGCCGTGACTGACCTGTCGCCGAGCGTGAACCCGTGCTAGCTTCGTCGCTGACGTCGGAACGATCGCTCTACGGGGGAGAGTTTTATTGAGCAACATCCGAGTCACCGTTATTTCGCCAAGTCCTCCCGCGGGATTCGGAAGTCGGAAATGACCATCCCGCGCCCTACGGCAGACGACGTGGCCCCCGCACAGACGTACTGGCAGGTTCTGACCACCAGAAACGTTGCGAAACTCCTGTTGGCGGCGTCGCTGTCGCGACTAGCGAGCAGCATGCTGCTATTCGTCATCGTGCTGTATGCGATCGCCCATTTCCACTCGCCGTCGATCGCCGGGCTCAGTGGCTTCTTCCTGACGCTTCCCGGCTTCCTGATCAGCCCGGTGGCAGGTGCGGCCCTCGACCGGCTCGGCGTCGTCCGCGCGGTCATCCTGGACACGCTCTCCAGCGCGGTCCTCATCGGCCTGGTAGCCGTGTTCTCGGTGATCGGCGCGCTGCGGCCGCCAATCCTGTTGGCGCTGCTCACGCTGTACTCGCTGACGAGCCCACTGACCTCGGGTGGCGTGCGGACGTTGTTTCCGCGCTTCGTGCCGGAGGCGGCCTACGACAAGGCCAACGCACTCGACCTGAGCACGTTCTCGGTGATCGACGTCGCCGGGCCGCTGGTCGCCGGCGGGCTGTTCGCCTGGATCGGCCCCGACCCCACGCTCGTGTGCGTCGCGGGCATGTTCGCCGTCGCCGCGTTCAGCGTGTCGTTGCTGCGCGGCGGCACGACCGGGCAGCAGGATCCCGCAGAGCCGCGCCGGCATCTGATCCGGGCCGCCTGGGAAGGCATCGTTCACCTGGTTCGAAACCCGACGCTCCGCGGGCTCGCGGTGTCGTACTCGCTGTTTCAGGCCGCGTCGGGCATGTTGATCGTCATCGTGCCGGTCGCAGTGGCACACCGGATCGGCGGCGGTGCCGGGGTGGATCGCAGCGTCGGTCTGTTGTGGGCCTTCGCCGGGCTGGCCGGGGCGGTGGGCGCGCTGATCGCGGGCAAGCTGCTCGTTGCGGGCCGGGAACGCGCCTTCATGGCCGCCGCCACGGTGGTGGTCGCCGTCGCGATCTTCCCACTGAGCGCCGTCGGCTCTGTGATCGCTTTGGGCGCCGGGCTCGCCGTGGTGGGCCTGTCCGAGGGCGTCATCAACGTCAGCCTGCTGTCACTGCGCCAGCGTCGCACCCCGCCGGTCTGGCTCGGACGCATCATGACCGTCTCGATCAGCGTGAACCTCATGGGCTTCCCGGTCGGCACCCTGCTCGGGGTGTCGTGGTCAGCCATTCGGTCACCGCGGCACTGGCCGTCGCCGCCGCGTTCGCTGTCGCGTCCGCCTGCGCCGCCCGCCTGCTCGTCCCGAGGGAGGCGTGACGGCACTCG
The DNA here is from genome assembly GCF_002285795.1 of Plantactinospora sp. KBS50. GTDB lineage: Bacteria > Actinomycetota > Actinomycetes > Mycobacteriales > Micromonosporaceae > KBS50. The sequence continues at coordinate 1,367,381 of NZ_CP022961.1, read as the reverse complement.
CGCTCAGCGACACCCGTCACGGCCAGGGCCCGATCCTGCTCTGCCTCCCCGGTGGCCCCGGTATGCAGCCGGACATCTCGACCCGCTCGCGGAGTTGGCCGGCCCACGGCGGCAGGTCGTGCTCCTGCACCCGGGGGCACCGGCGCCAGCCTCGCCCCGAGGACGCGCAGGCATACTCCATTCAGGAGTACGCTGATGACACCGTCACGTGGATCGAGCGCCACGCCGGTGGGCCCGTCGACGTGCTCGGCCATTCGCACGGCGGCATAGTCGCGGCGCGCGTCGCCGCGGAGCATCCCGGGCTCGTCCGCCGCCTGGTCCTGCTCGGCGTGCCGGCGTACGGAGGAGAGCGGGCAGTGTCCGAGGCGGCGCGGCTGCACCGCGCCCGCCTGGGCGAGCCGGCCTGCGCGGCCGCCATGGCGGCGCTCGAGTCCCAGGGCGACGAGTATTCCTCCGAGGCTGACCTCGGCCGGTTGATCGCCGCCGTCATCCCGCTGTGGGTCGGCCCGATGAACGAGCGCATCCGCTCCTGGCAGGCCAAGGTCGCCGCCCAGCCGGCGAACGTGGACGCCTTGCGCTACTTCAATGAGCTTGTATTCCCCAACCTCGAATGCGACCCGACGCGTCGGCCGATGGCGGTGTGCTTGCCGGGATTCCGGCAAGCCCACCGCGTACTGCCGCCAGCGCCGGCCAGGGGCCGGCCATGACGCCGCCGGAGCATCTGCCGCTGCGTACGCTCCGGCCGTGCCGGACCTGTTCGACCGCTTCCTGCGGCCCGAGACCGCAGCCACCCTCCCGCTGGGGAACGGCGGATGTCGGAGGAGAATTGTCTGCGCCTATCGCGCTGCCAACCCCGACGTCAGCCGGTGGTGGGAACCGGTCACAGCGTGACGACGGCGTCCTCGGCGAGGGTGAAGAGCCCGGCGTCGAAGGTGATGGATTTGAGTTTCGTGCCCTTCGGCACGTCGAAGTGCACCTTGGCGCGTACCGAGTTGCCCGGGTTGATCTGATCGAGAAAGCCTTGGGCATCCTCGTTGCCATACATGCCGGCGCGCCCGTCGGGACTGTACTCACGCCCCGCGCCGTCCTGCGCGGTCAGCGTGCTGCCGGCATTGAACAGATGAGCGCTTCGGGTGACGTTCTTGGCGGTCACGATGATCTGGCAGTAGCTGCCCTGCGCCCTGACATTCAGGAACTCGTCGCCGACCTTGGACAACCCGCATTTCACGCTGTTGACTGTGAACTCGAAGTCCCCGCCGCGCACCTTGTCGCCGATGCCGAAGGTCCCGGGCTTGTCCGGGGTGGGGCAGCGGACTTCGGCGCTTCCGTTTTGGCCGGCGTCGGAGCAGACGCGGTGGGAGTCGAGGAATTCGGAGACGCCGCTGCAGAAGCTGATGCGCTGCGCGCGGCGGCGGGAACGCCGCTGCCGAGGGATCCGGCCTCCTTCTGGTCACCGCTGGCCAGGCCCACCGCGATGGTTCCGCCACAGCACAGAACCACAAGTGCGGTCGCACCAATGAGCGTGGGGATCAACCATGCCGGTCGCTTCCGAGTGGTCGCTCCCTGGGGCGAGGCGACCGTTTGCCAACCGGCGTGGGCCGGCGTCTGTGGGTTATCAGGAGTTTGGGAAAACTGGACGGTGGGGGCGTCTGCTGGGCCGCAGGGGGCCGGTTCTCGGTCGGGTCGTTGGACATGGTCATGGTGTGGCCGCCTCTGGTTCCGTAAGGCGTCACCCGCGCTGAAAGACGCTGCTGACGGTGTCACACGGCTGCGGCGAACATGTTCCACCGGCTGTCTTCGGATAGGCGCCGTTAGAGCGTGTCTCAGGTGGTGAGTTTGAGGTAGCGCTTGTGGCAGGTCAGGGCGGCGGCGAGGGTGACGAATGCGCAGTACAGGCCGGGGTCGCGTTCGTAGCGGATGGTCAGCCGGCGGTAGCGGTGAACCAGGCGAAGGTCCGTTCGATGACCCACCGGTGCCGGCCGAGGCGGTTGGCCGATTCGATGCCGCGTCGGGCGATGCGGGGGCGGATGCCGCGCTGGCGGAGCATGCGGCGCAGGTGGGGGTAGTCGTAGCCTTTGTCGGCGTGCAGCTTGTCCGGGCGTCGGCGCCGGGGGCCACGGCGAGAACGGATGGCGGGGATGGCCTGGACGAGCGATTCCAGGCAGCGGCTGTCGTGGGTGTTCGCCGCGGACACGCCCACGGACAGCGGCAGCCCGCCGCGCTCGGACAGGGCGTGGATCTTGCTGCCGGGCTTGCCCCGGTCGACCGGACTCGGACCGGTCAGAGCGCCCCCTTTTCGCCCGCACGCAGGCGGCGTCGGCGGTGGCCCGGGACCAGTCGATCAACCCCTGCGCGCCGAGCTGGTCCAACGCGGCGACGTGCAACCGCCGCCACAGACCGGCGGCTGTCCACGCCTGGAACCGGCGATGCGCCGTAGCTCGGGACACCCCGAACCCCGGCGGCAGATGCCGCCAGGCGCAACCGGTGGTCAGGACGTACACGATCGCGGCGAACACCGCCCGCGCATCGATCGGCGGCGTCCCTCCGCCCTGACGACGCCGAGGCGGCGGCGGGATCAACGGAGCCGCCAGGTTCCATAACTCCTCAGGCATCCACTGCTCGATCAACCGCTCGTCCACAGTAGAAACGATCTACCACGAAGATCAGCCGACCGCCACCTGAGACACCCTCTTAGCGGGAATGATTTCATCGCATATCCGGCGCGGCGCGACCCTGGGTCGCCGTCGGGTCACCGCTCGACGGAAAGGCACACCGGTGGGGCATTTCTGTTGTCGGGTTTGTGACCTCGGCCCTTCATTCCGACGTCTGGATGGAAGTTGCCGTGACCGGCGGCCCGGCAGCATTCCGGCTCTTCGAAGTTAAGCGGGGTTGAGGTGTCTGCGGTGGCGGCGGGTGGTGGCGGCGCGGGTGCGTAGCCGCTGGTTTTCGGGGTTACGGAATCCGTAGGCGTCGCGGGCGACGGTCTTGATGACCCGGTTGGTTCCTTCGGAGCCGGCGTTGGTGATGCCGGTGTGCAGGAACGCGAGGATTTCCGGCCACCAGGTCTCGATCGTGGTGGCGAGCCGGTGGAGTTCGGGCAGGTCAGAGTCGGCGCAGCGGGTGTAGAAGCGGTGCAGCAGCCGGGCGGTGGTTTCCCGGTTCGGGTGGGTGCGGGCGAGCGCGAGTAGGTCGAGCAGGTCTTCCTTGGCGTTCCAGGCCGTCAGGACCGGTGCGCCGATCTTCGCCGGCAGGTTGCTGAGGGTGTCGGTCAGCCGGTCGACGTGCTCGGCGCGCATGCGGGCTGCTGACCTGGTCAGCCGGTTGCGTTGCTGCCACTCCGGGTCGGTGGCCCGGCCGCGCCGGCCGCGGTGTGTGACTGTCATGCGGCGGCGGACCTCGGTGACGGCCCGGTTGGCCAGCTGGACGACGTGGAAGTGGTCCACGACCAGCGTCGCGTGCGGCAGCGCCTCGCGGACGGCGGCCTTGAACACGGTACACATGTCGATCGCGACGGCCTGGACGTGTTGACGCCAGGCGGCGGGGCGTTGGGTGAGCCAGTCGGTCACCGCCTTGCTGGTCCGGCCTTCGACCTGGGCGAGTAGACCCTGCCCGCCGACGAGATCGCAGAAGCCGACGTGCCAGCGGTCGACGATGGTGGTCCACGACGCGGTGACCTCGTCGAAGATCCAGCGAGGTTTGCCTCGGCGGACCTCGTCGATGCCCAGCACGCTCACCGGTTCGGGCTCGGCCGGCAGCACCGCTGCGGTGTGCGCGGTGAACGCGGCCGCGACGACTGGCCAGGACATGCCCAGATCACGGGCGGCCTGCACGATCGTTCGGTTGCCGTCGGCGACCGCCGCGCCGGCCGCCTGCCGCAACCGGACGGTGATCCGTGCCCGTGCCGGGATCTGTGGCACGTGTTCGGTGAACGACGTGCGCGGGCATCCGGGCTGATCGCAGTACCAGCGGCGTTTACGCCACCGCAACCGCGTGGTGCGTCCGGCCACCGGCAGATCCCGGGGCCAGGTGAACACCCAGCCCTTGACCCGGGCGGCCCGGACACCGCACTGAGGGCAGCATTGTGCCTGCTCGCTACCGGTGGACAGGTGGACGATGGGGGAACCATCCGGGTGCAGCTCGACCCGATCCACCACCAGGCCGTCCAGGCCCAGCAGCCGGGTCGTATCGTTGACCATGCTCGCAGCTCTTTACTTGTGATCATCCGAACTCGACACTCAGATGATCACCCAAGGGCTGCGAGCCCTCATCTCCGGGCCGGATCGATCAGCGCACCCCGCTCAACTTCGAAGAGCCAGCATTCCTCATGGTCACTACCTCTAGCGGATCGGGACGGTGGCGGTGACGGTGGCCTGGTCGATGTCCGTGGTGCGCAGGGTGAACCGGAACTGCCAGGGGCCGGGCGTGGGCAGGCTGATCTCCCCGGTGGCGTGGTTGTCGCCGATCGCCAGCAGCGGGATGGTGATCGGCTCGACGCCCTGGTCGGGCCGGCCGGCGGTGGCCTTCCATTCCAGTACCCGCTGCGGGGTGTTGTCCTTGGTGTACGCGTACAGGTGCAGGCTGTTGTTGCCGGCCCGGGCCGGGTCCACCTCGACCTGGAGGGTGTAGAGCGAGCTGGTGAGGCTGGTGGAGAAGTATTCCGCGCCGCCCGCGCCGCCCGTCTCGGCCGTGCTGCGGCCCGGGGTCTGCTGCACCAGGGTGGCCGAGAGCGCCAGCACCACGGCGACCACGGCGATCTCCGCGAGTACCAGCCGGCGCAGTCCGGCCGGCCGGTCGGTGTCCTGGGCCGGGCCGTGCGGACCGTCGGCACCGTCATCGGTTCCGGCAACGGCGCCGCTTCCGGCGACGGCATCGGCATCGGTTCCGGTGATCGCGTCGATGCCGACACCGGCGTAGCGCTGGACGTGCCGGCGGGACAGCGCGGCCACGCCGATCACCAGGCCGAAGAGGCCGATCTTGGCCAGCAGCAGCAGGCCGTACGTGGTGTCCACAAGCGCGGCGAGGGTGCCCACCTCGATCAGCGCCTGCACGGTGCCGGCCACCAGCAGCGCGGTGACCGCGGCGGCGGCCCAGCGCGACCAGATCGGCAGGATCGCCACGAGTTCCCGCCCGTTGGCCCGCGGCAGCAGGAAGGCGGCGAGCATCACCAACCCGCCGAGCCAGACCGCCATGCTCCCGACGTGCACCATGTCGACCAGGACGGAGATCACCGGCACCGGCGAGGCCGCCGGGTGTCCGGCCAGCGCCCAGGTGCCCAGGCCGGCGCCGCCGAGTAGCAGCAGCAGGATCGCGTCGGTGCGACCGGCGCTGCCGGTCAGGGCCGGCCGGAGCAGGATCGCGGTGGCCGCCAGCAGTCCCAGCCGGACCAGGTGGGCCGCACCGAACGTGCTGCCGAGCACGTCCGCCAGTTCGGACCCGCCGACCGCGAAGACGCCGCCGCCGTTGGCGTAGGGCATCTGCAACCACACGGCGGCCACTGTCGCGAGCGCCACCAGGGCGGCGCCGGTGTGGGCGAGCCGGATCGGTCCGCGCCGGGACAGCCGGCGGGGCCACAGCAGGCTCAGCACCATGACCGGCCCGACCAGCAGTGCCAGCCCCGCGTACCCGACGTACTTCGCGGTGCTGACCGCGGCCGTCACGGCCGGATCGACCCGGTTGCCGCCCTGGGTGTCGGTGGGCGGCGCGGAGGGCTCACCCACCGAGTAGGTGTAGCCGCCGGCCACCGGGTGACTGTCCGCGGAGATGATCCGGTACGTCACGAGGTACGTTCCCCGGGGCGCCGCCGGGTCGACCTTGATCGTCAACTGTGCGCCGGAGACCTCGGGTTGGCCCCGGTCGGCCCGGCTGCCGTCCGGGCCGATGACCCGGATCCGGTCCGGCACCGCCCGGATGCTCTCGCTGAACGTGAGCACCACCTCGGTCGGGGCGGATGCCACGACCGCGCCGTTGGGCGGGCTGCTGGCGAGCAGGACGGCGTGCGCGCTGGCCGGCGTCGCCGGCCCGAACAGCGCGGCGAGCGCCACCAGCAGCAGGCCGATGGCCGCGGCGGCCCGCGCGGCCCGGGGGTGCTTCGCAGGGGTCATAGCGGACATGTTCGCCGATCGGCCCGCCCGGCCGTGCGCCGCGGGTACGACGGAGCGCCGGGGGAATGCCGCTTAACACCGCAAATCATCCGGATCCATCGAGGAAAATTCTCAATCTTCGATGATCCGACACCCCGCATGGTCGGTAGTCGCGATCCGGTCCGGAAAAGTTCCGTGCCGGTGACTCGAACGCGCCGGCTGACGCGGGCCCGTCGGCGAGCCGGCCCGGTCGGTGAGTCGACCCCGTCGGTGAGTCGACCCCGTCGGTGACTTCGGACGCGCCGGTGACCTCGAACCGGACAGCAGGTGCCGAAGGGCGCAGCCGTGGGCGGCCGGCGCGCGTACCCTCGATTGTCGTGATCCCCGCCCCGACCCGCGCCGACGCCCGTGGCCCCCGCCCCGCACCGCATGGTGGACGCCACCGGCGCACCGCGGGCAGACTGATCATGTCCGGGAACCCGTCCACCTACCGAAACGACTAACCGACGTGACGACCTCCACCGCAACCGCCCGGTGGCCCATCGTGCGCCCCTGGCTGGGCACCCTGGTCCGGCTCGGCCTCGCCACCGTGTGGCTGGTCGCGGGCGGCACCAAGGTCGGCGACCTGGCCGGCTCCGGCCGCGCCGTCAACGCCTACCGCATACTTCCCTACGAGGCGGCGACCGTTCTCGGCGCCGCGCTGCCGTTCATCGAACTCGCCCTCGGCGTACTGCTGGTCCTCGGCCTGGCCACCCGACTGGCCGCCGGGGTGGCCGCCGGCCTGCTCGTCGTCTTCATCGCCGGAATCACCTCGGCCTGGGCACGCGGCCTGTCCATCGACTGCGGCTGCTTCGGCAGCGGCGGGCAGCTCGGCGCCGGCGAGAGCCCGGCGTACGGCACGGAGATCCTGCGGGATCTCGGCTTCCTGATACTCGCCGGTTTCCTGCTGACCTGGCCGCGCACGCGGGTGTCGGTGGACGGCTTCATCGCACAGGACCCGACCGAAGAGGAGACCGATGAGCAGTCGTAAGGGCCAGAAGAGCTCGGCGCGGATGGTCCGCGAACAGCTCGCCCGGGAGCAGCGCCGCCGGCGCACCCTGTGGACCTCGGTGACCGCGGTGGCGGTGCTGCTGATCGCCGGGCTGATCGGCTGGGGCGTGTGGTCCAGCCAGCGGCCCGTCGACACCACGGCGCCGCCCGACACGGTCGCCGACGGTACGGCCGTCGCGATCGGCTCCGGGCCGGTGACCCTGGACATCTACGAGGACTTCCAGTGCCCGGTCTGCAAGCAGTTCGAGGAGCAGTCCGGCGCCACCGTCGACCAGTTGGTGGCCGACAACAAGGTGAAGGTGCTGTACCACCCGATCGCCATCCTGGACCGGTACTCCTCCACCAACTACTCCACCCGGTCCGCGGCGGCGGCCGGCTGCTCGGTGCCCACCGGGAAGTACCGGGACTTCGCCAAGGCGCTGTTCGCCCAGCAGCCGCCCGAGGGTGGCGACGGGTTGACCAACGACCAGCTCGTCGACATCGGCACCCAGGCCGGCATCTCCGACGGTGACTTCGCCGACTGCGTCCGCAGCCAGAAGTACAAGGGCTGGACGCAGAAGGTCACCGACGCCGCCACCAAGTCCGGCGTGACCGGAACCCCGACCGTGCTGGTGAACGGCAAGAAGGTCGACACGCCGACCCCGGAGAACATCACGGCCGCGGTGGACGAGGCCGCGAAGTAGAAGTAGGAGTGTGGTGGGGGCCGGGTTCAACCACGGCCCCCACCGCCACCACCCGGTGCTTCGGCGGTACGGGGAGCGCCGCCCGGCGCGGCGAACACCGCCCGGTGCGTCAGCGGCGGGTGCCGAGCTGGGCGGCGGCCAGTCGCGGGTCGAAGCCGTACGGCAGTTCCAGCCGGTGCCGGCGCAGCAGGTCCGCGTCCGCCAGCACGTCCGCCGTCGTACCGTCCGCCACGATCCGGCCGGCGTCCAGCACCACCGAGCGGTCGCAGAGCTCCAGCGCGTACGGCAGGTCGTGGGTGACCATCAGCAGCGTCACCGGCAGCCCCCGCAGGATCTCGGCCAGCTCCCGCCGGGCCGCCGGGTCGAGGTTGGACGAGGGCTCGTCCAGTACGAGGATCTCCGGCCGCATGGCCAGCACGGTGGCCACGGCGACCCGGCGCCGCTGCCCGAACGACAGATGGTGCGGCGCCCGGTCGCGGTGTTCCCGCATGCCGACCGCGGCCAGGGCCTCGTCGACCCGGGCGGCCAGTTCCGGCCCGCGCAGCCCGAGGTTGGCCGGGCCGAACGCGACGTCCTCGGCGACGGTCGGCAGGAAGAGCTGGTCGTCCGGGTCCTGAAAGACGATGCCGACCCGGCGGCGGACCTCGGCGAGGGTGTCCCGGCCGCGGTCGACCGCGAGCCCGCCCACCGTCACCGTCCCGGCGGCCGGGGTGAGGATGCCGTTCAGGTGCAGCACCAGCGTGGTCTTGCCGGCCCCGTTCGGGCCGAGCAGGGCGACCCGGTCGCCCCGGGGCACCGTCAGGTCCACGCCGTGCAGCGCGACGTGGCCGTCCGGGTAGGCGTACCGGACGCCCCGGACGTCCAGCGAGGCGGGAGTCTGCACGTCATCGATCATGGCACTCCGCCGGGCACGACAGCACCGGGCCGGTCACGACAACACCGGCCGGTCACGACAGCACCAGCGCGGCCGCCGCGATGCCGGCGGCCAGCACCGGTACAGCGGCCCCGATCGCCCATTCGGCGGCGCTGGCGGCCCCCGCCGTACGCCAGACCGGCGGCATCCGGCCGGTGTAGCCGCGGGAGACCATCGCCAGGTACACCCGCTCGCCCCGCTCGAAGGCCCGCAGGAACAGCGCGCCGACCCCGGCGGCGAACCCCCGCAGCTGCCACAGGAAGCGCGGGTCGTCGCCCCGGGAGATCCGGGCCACCCGCATCCGCCGGGCCTCGCCGACCAGCACGTCCAGGTAGCGCAGCATGAACGTGGCGATCTGGGTGAGGATCTGCGGGCAGCGCAGCCGGTCCAGGCCGAGGATCAGGTCCCGCATGGTGGTGGTGCCGGCCAGCAGCAGCGAGGCCAGCACCCCGAGGGTGCCCTTGGCCACGATGTTCCAACCGCCGTACAGGCCGTCCACCGACAGCGACAGGCCCAGCCAGTCGACCCGCTCCCCCGGCCCAGGAACGGCAGCGCCACCGCGAACAGCACGAACGGCAGCTCGATGAGCGAGCGGGTGAGCAGCCAGCGGGCCGGCACCCGGGCCAGCGCGGCGACCACGGCGACCAGGACCGCGTAGCCGCCGAAGGCCCAGAAGGCGGGCCGGGGGGTGGCGACCACCGCGAGGGTGAACGCCACCATGGCCACGATCTTGACCTCCGGCGGCAGCCGGTGCACCGGCGAGGCGTGGTCCAGGTACAGCGCGTGCCCGTGCCCGGCGCCCACCGCCGCCTAGCCCTCGGCCGGTGCGGCCGGCGCGGCCGGCGCCATCGCGTCCGCCGCCCGACCGGACCCGGACCCGGGGTCGGACCCGGCGCCCGACCCGGTGCCGGTGCCGGTGTCCCGGCCGGCGCCGCCGCGGCGGCGGACCAGCCAGAACACGCCGCCGCCGATGGCGAAGGTGATCAGCACGCCGATCACCCCGGACAGCCCGGTGGACAGGTACGGGTTGTCGATGCCCCGGATGCCGTAGTCGGCCAGCGGGCCGGCCAGCTCGTTGTCCTTGGCCTGCTGGGCCGGGCAGCTGCCGCCGGTGATGTTGTCGTCGGCGTCGACCGTGCAGCCCTTGCGCAGCGACGCGTCCAGCCCGTCCGGGTGCGGGGAGGCGAAGTTGCTCACCACGCCGGCCAGCAGCAGCGCGACCAGCAGTCCGCCGCCGAGGAACGCCCACAGCCGCTTGCTCATCGGGTACCTCCGTTGCTCGGGACCGGCTCGGCGCCGGCGGGCATGCTCGGGTCGGCCCGGCGCAGGCCGCGCAGCGCGTACACCAGGTCGGGTCGCACCCGGGCCACGGTGACCACGGTGGTCGCGGTGATCAGGCCCTCGCCGATCCCGATCAGCAGGTGGGCGCCGCCCATGGTGGCGGCCAGCCCGCCCAGCCCGCTGCCCAGGTCGGTGGTCCCGCCCAGCCAGTACTCCAGGACGAAGCCCTGGGAGGCGACCACGACGCTGGCCACCGAGGCCACGAAGGCGGTGACCGCGAGGCCGGTGGGGGTCCGCGGCAGGGTACGCAGCAGCAGGGCGATCAGCAGGTACGCCGCCGCGGTGCCGACGATCGCCATGTTGGTGATGTTGAGGCCGAGCATCGCGACCCCGCCGTCGCCGAACACCAGCGCCTGCACGATCAGCACGACCGCCACGCAGAGCGCGCCCACCCAGGGTCCCACCAGCATCGCCGCGAGCGCGCCGCCGAGCAGGTGACCGCTCACCGCGCCGGTGAAGATCGGGAAGTTGAGCATCTGCACCGCGAAGATGAAGGCCGCCACCAGCCCGGCCATCGGGGCCAGCCGGTCGTCCAGGTCCCGGCGGCCGCGCAGCACGCACAGGGTGAGCACGGCCAGCGCGAACGCCGCGAAGACCGCGGCCACGGGACCGTTGATGATCCCGTTCGAGATGTGCATCGCGACGGTTGTCACACGTCCTCCCCTACCGCACCGGGGGCCGTCCGTCGGCGGTCGCCGTCGCACCACTCCGATGCTGTTGCCAGTATTTTGCAACAAGCCCGTCCGCGGCCGCCACTCCACCCCGACCAGGCCCGTGACGCCGGCGGTCAGGTCCGCGGTGCCGCCGGCCGGCGACCGGCCGCCGGCGATAGGGTCTGCGGCATGACCGAGCCGATCCGCCTCTCCCCCGGCGACCCCGCGCCGGATTTCACCCTGCCCACCGACGACGGCGGGCGGCTCGCCCTGGCCGACCTGCGCGGTCGCCGGGTCGTGCTGTACGCCTACCCCGCGGCCATGACGCCCGGCTGCACCAAGCAGGCGTGCGACTTCCGCGACTCGCTCGCCTCGCTCCAGGCGGCCGGCTACGAGGTGGTCGGCATCTCACCGGACAAACCGGCCAAGCTGGCGAAGTTCCGCGACCGGGACGCGCTGACCTTCCCGCTGGTCAGCGACGAGGACAAGGCCGTGCTGACGGCGTACGGGGCGTACGGGCAGAAGCAGTCCTACGGCCGGACGGTGACCGGGGTGATCCGCTCGACCTTCGTGATCGACCCGGCGGGCCGGATCGAGCGGGCGATGTACAACGTCAAGGCCACCGGGCACGTCGCGAAGCTGCGCCGGGATCTCGGCCTGGACTGACCCGCGCCGGGGACCCGGAGGCGCGCTGCCCGGGAGTGCGTTTCCGGGTCGCCTGATACCGCCGACCGGCTCATTGTGGACGGTTGCGGACGGATCCGCCGACCGTCCCGGCAGGCGTTGCCGCTGTTCAGCCACGCCTGGAGCCAGATACTCGACACACCGCTGCCGACCGTGCCCAGGGTCCGCCACGATGCCCGTACGTCGCGGCCGGACCGGTTCGGTCCACTGCCGCCGGAGAAACGGAGGCAGGCATGACCGGCCCGGTGCAGCAATCCCACAACCGCCCGAACGAGGACATCCGGCGGCTGCACGTGGCGCTGCTGCGGATCGTCGGCGAGGTGGCCACCGACGAGTTGGTCGACGCCCGGTACGGCCCGACCACCCGCCGCGGCGTCGCCGAACTCCAGCGCGCGTACGGCCTGCCGGTGACCGGGACGGTCGACGGCGCGACCCGGGACGCCGTGCAGGTCGTGCTGGCCGAGCCGGCCACCCGGTTCACGGTGGTGGGCCGGGTCTGTTGGGCGGACGGGCAGCCGGCGCCGCAGTTGCGGGTCGACGCCTTCGACCGCGACCTGCGCAGCGCCGAGCAGCTCGGCGAGGCGATCACCGGGGACGACGGGACCTACCGGGTCGACTACTCGCGGGACCGGTTCGCCCGGTTCGAGAAGCGATCGGCGGACCTGTTCGTCCGGGTCCTCGCCGGGAACCGGACGCTGTTCGACCCGCCGCTGAGCGCGGTGCTGTTCAACGCCCCCGAGCTGGCCGTGCTGAACGTGGAGCTCTCCGGCGGCGGCGAGCGGGAGCGCAGCGAGTACGAGCGGATCCTCGCCGCGGTGGTGCCGCTGCTCGGCGAGGTGCCGCCGGCGGACCTGCGGCAGGACGACGAGATCCAGGATGTCACCTTCCTGGCCGGCGAGACCGGGCTGCCGGCCACCGCGCTGGCGCACTTCGGCGTGGCGCAGAAGCTGGCCGCCGCGTACCGGCTGTCGGCCGTGTTCGGGTACGCGCTGTTCGCCGAGCGGACGTTGCTGACCGCGAGCCCGACCGGGGCGGCGCTGGCGCGGTTCGACGTCGACCTGAACACCGAGCTGCGACCGCTGTACTACGACATCGCCCTGCTCGCGCCGGAGACCGTCCGGGACGCCGTCACGGCCGCGGTGGCGCACCGGTACGTCCCCGAGGACCTGCTCGGCGAGCTGGACCGGATCCTGGAGAAGCTGGCCCGGGTCCGCCCCGAGGCCGAGGCGTACGTCGCCGAGGAACGGCCGAAGGTGCTGTACGAGCGGGTCGAGCGGTTCCTCGTCGACGGTGCCCACGACCGGGTCCGGGACATCCTCTCGGTCGACGCCTCGGGCGACCTGCCGGGGCTGATCGGCCGGTTGGCCGAGGCCGGCGTGTTCCCGGACCGGGCCGCGGCCGAGGCGGCCGGCGCCTCGGGCGTGCTGGCCGACGTGCTCGGCTACCACGACACGATCATCGACCGGATCCGCGCGCACGAGGGGATCGAGCGGCCGGCGGACGTGCGCCGGCTGGCCCGGCTGGCCCCCGCGGACTGGCGGCGGGTGCTCGGCGAGACCACGGCGGACCTGCGGGTGGCCGGCCAGCCGCTGCGGGCGGAACTGGTCGACCTGCACGCCGGGGCGCTGGCCCGCCGGCTGGAGCGGCGCTACCCCACCACGGCGTTCACCGCCCAGCTCGAACGCGCGGCCGGCGACACCGGAGCGGCCCGCGGCACCGGAGCGGCCCGCGGCACCGGAGCGGCCCGCGGCGACATTCCCGGCGCGGCACCGGCCGGCGACACCGGCGCCCGAGCGGCGTTCGGCGCGCACCGCGACGCCGTGCTGGACCTGCTCACCGCCCACCCCGACTTCGACCTGGCCACCGGCAACGTGCAGCGGCTGCTGCGGGACCAGCCGCCGCACGTGCGGGCCGGCGGGCCGACGATCAAGGCGACCCAGCGGATCTTCAAGCTGGCCCCGACGTACCGGCAGACCACCGCGCTGCTGGCCGCGGGCGTGCCGTCCGCGGCCCGGATCCACGCCCTCGGCGAGCCGCGGTTCGTGGCCACCGCCACCGGCACCGGCACGTTCACCGCCGAACAGGCCCGGTCGGTCTACCGCGCGGCCGTCGACGTGCACCTGGCCAGCGGGCTGCTGGCCGGGGAGTTGCAGGCCGCGGCCCGGTCGCTGCCGGTCCGGGCGCTGGGCGGCAGCGGCAGCGGCAGCAGCGGCAGCGGCAGCGGCAGCGGCAGCAGCAGCAGCAGCAGCAGTGGTGCCGGCGGTGGCGGCGGTGGCGGCGGCGCCCTCAGCGCCCTGGCGCCGGTGACCGCGGACTTTCCGAACCTGGCCAGCCTGTTCCGGCTCGCCGACTCGTGCTACTGCGAGCCGTGCCGCAGCGTGCACAGCGCCGCGGCGTACCTGGTGGACGTGCTGCAGTTCCTGGGCAACCGGCTGGTCACCGACGCGGACACCCCGGGTCCGGCCACCAAGGTGGCCCGGGACGTGCTGTACGCCCGCCGGCCGGACCTCGGCGACCTGGATCTGAACTGCGAGAACACCGACCTGCCGGTGCCGTACCTGGATCTGGTGTGCGAGCTGCTGGAGGAGGCCGTGGCGCCCGAGGTGGGGGCGGCGTTCCCCGGCCCGGTCAGCGCCGGCGCGCACCCGGTGGAGGCGCCCTCGGCCGCGCTGCTGGCCCTGTTGCAGGGCCAGGGCTGGGCGTTCACCGACCGGTCCCTGGTGTACGAGCCGGACCTGACCGGCGCCCGGGTGGTCCGCGACGCCGGGGTGGTGGCCAAGCTGAGCCCGGACGGCACCGGCTGGCGGGTCCGCCGGCTGCGCCAGAGCACCGGCACCGCCGCCGAACTGGCCGCCGCGCCGCAGTACGTGAACGCCGCCGCGTACGCCACGCTGGCCGCCAGCCGGTACGCGTTCGCGCTCCCGTTCGACCTGGCGCACGAGGAGACCCGGGCGTACTTCGGCCAGTTCGGGATCCCGCGGGCGGAGCTGATGCGGGCACTGCGCGTGCCGGCCGGACCGTCCCCGGCGGCGATCGCCGCCGAGGAACTGGGGCTCAGCGCCGCGCAGCGGCAGCTCGTGGTGACCCCCGACGCCGCCGGACAGGCGGGAATCTGGAACACGGCCCCGCTCGGCCCGCTGGGCGGGATCGCCCGGGTGGACAACTTCCTGCACCGGTCCGGGCTGGACTACCGGGCGCTTACCGAACTGCTCGCGCTGCCCTGGGTGAACCCCGGGGACGCGATGTTCGTCAAGCACCTGGACACCGGCTGCGACCTGAGCCGGAAACGGATCGAGCAGCTCACCGACCCGCGGCTGGACCGGCTGCACCGGTTCCTGCGGCTGCTGCGCGCCCCCGGCTGCGCGGCCTGGACACCGGCGCTGCTGGACCGGGCGATCCGGGCCGACGCGCTGGGCGGCGGCACCCTGGACGACGACCTGCTGATCGCGCTGACCGGGCTGCACCGGCTGGCCACCCGGCTGGGACTGCCGCTGGGCCGGGTGGTCGACCTGTTCGCCCCGCTGGACGAGGCGCGCCACCGCGAGCTGTTCGGCAACGCCGGCAACGGGCCGCCTGACCCGGCGTTCGCCCCGGAAGCCGTGCTGGCCAGCGAGCTGGCCGAGCAGGGCACCCCGGGCTCCGGCGAGCCGCTGTCGGCGCACGAGGCGTACCTGGCCACCTGCCTGGGCGCCACGGCGCCGGACACCGCGCTGCTGGTGGCCGCCCTGCCGGGTCCGGCGATCGTCAGCTTCGCCAACCTGCACGCGGTGTACGCCGCTACCGTGCTGGCCCGCGCGCTCGGGCTCACCGCGGCCGAGTACCTGATCATGACGGGGTTGACCGGGACCGACCCGCTGGCCGGCCCGGCCGCCGCGCTGTCCTTCGTGGACCGGTTCGACGCGGCCCGGGTCGGCTCCGGGATCCGGCCGGCGGACCTGCGCTACCTGCTGCGGCACGAGGCCGACGACCTGGCCGCCCGGGACCTGCCCGAGGCGGCGCTCACCGCCGTGCTCACCGGGTTGCAGGCCGGCTACCAGGCCGGCTACGCGGCCACCCGGCCGGCGGTGGATCCGGCCGCACCGGCGCAGGAGAACCTGCCCGGGATGCGGGCGCTGCTGGCCGCCGTACCCGGGGTCACCGAGGCCGACCTGGCGGCGTTCGCCGCCATGGTGGACGGCGGCTGGACCGGGACGCTCGTCGAGGCCCGCCAGCTCGTCGACGACCGGCTCGCGGCGCTGCTGGACACCACCGCGATCAAGGCCGCGGTGGTGGCCGACCCCACCCCGGCGCAGCAGACCGCGCTGCTGCTGGCGATCACCGGCGCGCTCTGGGAGCAGGCGTACGCGGCCGGCAAGCGGGACCTGGCGGTCGGCGCGGTCGCCGACACGTTCGGCCTCTCGGCGCAGGCCGCCGCCACGGTGCTGGCCGGCGCGGCGCTGCCCGGCGCGCCGCCGACCCGGCCGCTGCTGGCGGTGCTCACCGACGACGCGCTGGTGGACCAGGTCAACGACCCGCCGGCGCCGCCCGCGGTGACCCCGGCCGCCTTCGACGAGCAGTACCGGGCGCTGCGCCTGCTGCACGTGCTGGCCCGGCTGGTCGAACAGCTGCGGCTGACCGACACCGACCTCGACTGGCTGCTGGCCAACGCCGGGCCGCTGGGCTGGCTCGCCCCCGACGCGCTGCCGTACCAGACCGGCGAGCCGCCCGCGTCGCTGGAGAGCTGGATCGCGCTGGCCGGCGGGGTCGAGCTGGCCCGCGCGTACCCGCCGGTGGCCAACCCGCTGGACGCCGCCGCGCCGTGGACCGCGTACGGCCTGTTCGACCTGGTCCTGGCCGGCGGCAGCACGGCCGGGCAGGTGCACGGCCACCTGGCCCGGCTCGGCGGCTGGGACGAGGCCGTGCTCGCCGACCTGGACACCCACCTGGGGCTCTCGGCGGTCGACCTGAGCGCGTACCGGGCGCCGGCCACGGTCGGCCGGCTGGCCGGCGCGCTCACCCTGCTGCGCCGGCTCGGCCTGCCGGTGGCCGCGGCCGTGCCGCTGGCGCAGCCGGTCACCACGGCCGCCGAGGCGGCCACCATGCGGCAGGCGCTCAAGGCGCGCTACGCCGAGGCCGAGTGGTTCGGGGTGCTCCAGGGGGTGCAGGACCGGCTGCGCGGCGCCAAGCGGGACGCGCTGGTGGCGTACCTACTGGCCGACAACCCGGCGCTGCGGGACAGCACCGACCTGTACGACCACTTCCTCATCGACGTCGAGATGGGCGCCTGCATGGTGACGTCCCGGATCGTGCAGGCGCACGCCACCGTGCAGCTGTTCGTGCAGCGCTGCCTGCTGGGTCTGGAGCCGGACAGCGTCGCGGCGGTCACCGAGGACCCGGCCTGGGAACAGTGGAACTGGATGGCCAACTACCGGGTGTGGGAGGCCAACCGGAAGATCTTCCTGTATCCGGAGAACTGGATCCTGCCGGAGCTGCGCGACGACCGGTCGGAGCTGTTCATCGAGCTGGACGACCAGTTGCAGCAGGACGAGCTGACCGACCTGGCGGTGGAGAACGCCACCATCGCGTACCTGGAGAAGCTGGACGACCTGGCGCACCTGGACGTGATGGCCTGCTACTACCAGCACGACCGGCACGTCATGCACGTCTTCGCGCGCACCCGCGGCGGCGACCCGGCGGTCTACTACCACCGGCAGTTCGAGCAGGAACGGTCCTGGACGCCGTGGACCCGGGTGCCGCTGGACATCGCCGGCGACCACCTGCTCGCCTTCGACCGCAACAGCCGGCTCACCCTGGCCTGGCCGGTGTTCACCGAGGAGGTGGACACCGCCGCCACCGCGACGGTGCCGGACCCGGACGGCATCCCGCCGGGCGGCACCGAGACCGACCGGCCGCGCCGGCGGTGGCGGATCCAGCTGGCCATCGGCGAACGGGCGCAGGGCCGCTGGCAGCCCAAGAAGATCTCCAAGGAGGCGCTGTACCACCCGGCCAGCGGCTACTGGGAGGACCTGCCCGCGGTCGAGGAGTTCAACTGCTTCGCCTACGCGGCCGGCGGCGCCGGCCAGGCGATCAGCCTGGTCACCGGGGGCGCGTTCGTCGGGTCGTTCGCGCTGACCGGATGCCGCGGCTACCCCGAGCCGGTGCCCGGCGGCGGCTCCGGCGGCGTGCTGCTGTCGCCGGTGTTCCGGGAGACCGAACTGCTGGCCGAACGGTTCACCGAACGGGTCCCCGGGAACTGAACGACCTGGCCATCGGCACGGCGCTGCACGGCGCCTACCAGACGCTTGTGGCGCAGACCCCGGGCCGGTTCCGGGTGACGTACCCGATGCAGATGTCGCTGCTGGACTGGATCGTGCTGCTGCTCGGGCTCTGGGCCGGCGGCGGCGAGGCGTCCCGGGCCACCCACCAGCGCCGCCCCACGCTGCCGCTGGGCACCCTGATGCCGTACTTCTACGGCGACTACGACCGCGGGTACGTCATCATCCCCGGCTTCCACGACCGGGAGGCGCGGGATCCGGACACGCGGACCGGGAAGACCTACAGCGACGTGGACCAGTTCGTCCGGGACGTGCTCGCGCTGCTGGTCAAGTACCTTCAGGTGTACGTCGAGGACCCCGCGCACGACCTGGCCGCGGCGGTGCAGGCGCTCACCGAGGACCCGGAGTACCACCGGCTGACCGCCGAGTTCGACGTCTACCGGACGCTGTCCTACGGGGTGCGGTTCGCGAACTTCTACCACCCGCTGCTGTGCTTCCTGCGGGCCACCGCGTACCGGGCGGGCGTGCCGGCGCTGCTGAGCCGGACCACCCAGCTGACCAACACCGGCTTCGACTTCGCCGCCACCTACCAGCCCGATCCGGTGGTGGTCGGGCCGTACCCGGTGGAGGACCTCGACTTCGCCGCCGACGGCGCGTACGCCGGCTACAACTGGGAGCTGTTCTACCACCTGCCGTTCGACATCGCGCTGCGGCTCAACCGGGACCAGCGGTTCGAGGAGGCGCGGAACTGGTTCCACCACATCTTCAACCCGGTGGGCACCGCCGACGGCGCGAGCGCACCGCAGAAGTACTGGGTGACCAAGCCGTTCTTCCAGACCACCGTGCCCGAACTGGTCCAGCAGCGGATCGGCGACATCCTCACGGCGATCGCCGCGGACCCGTCCGGGGCCAGCATCACCGACCTGAAGTTCGCGGTGCAGCAGTGGCGGACCAAGCCGTTCAACCCGCACGTGGTGGCCCGCAGCCGGCCGGTGGCCTACCAGCTCGCCGTGGTGGTCAACTACATCAGGAACCTCGTCGACTGGGGCGACCAGCTGTTCCGGCAGTTCACCCGGGAGTCCGTCACCCAGGCGACCGGGCTCTACATCCTGGCCGACAAGCTGCTCGGGCCCAAGCCGAGCGTGGTGCCGCCGCTGGTCGCCCCCGCCCCGGAGACCGTCAACCAGCTCCAGGCCAAGGTCGACCTGTTCGGCAACGCGCTGCTGGACCTGGAGAACCTGATCCCCGACCTGAACCTGCTGCCGCACGGCGGCGCCGAGCTGCCCAGCCCGCTCAGCTACTCCGCGCTGTACTTCTGCATCCCGCCCAACGAGGAGATGCTGCGGCTGTGGGACCTGGTGGGCGACCGGCTGTTCAAGATCCGCAACTGCCAGAACATCGACGGGGTGCAGAGCCTGCTCGCGCTCTTCGCCCCGCCCATCGACCCGGGGGCGCTGGTCCGGGCCGCCGCGGCCGGCATGTCGGTGTCGGCGTTCCTGGCCGGGCTCGGCGCGCCGCTGCCCAACTACCGGTTCCGGGTGCTGGCCCAGCGGGCCACCGAACTCGTCGGGTACGCCGGTGAGCTGGGCGACCGGCTGCTCGCGGCGCTGGAGAAGCGGGACGCCGAGGCGCTGGCCCGGCTGCGCGCCGGGCACGAGATCTCGCTGCTGGACGCCGTACGCCAGGTCAAGCTCGCCGCCATCGCCGAGGCCGAGGGGAACATCGCGGCGCTGGAACTGAGCCGCAAGGTGATCGAGGAACGGCAGAGCTACTACTCCGGCCGGGACTACATGAACGCCTGGGAGATCACCGCCACCGCGCTGTCCGGCGTCTCGCTGGTCGGCGAGGCGGCGATCGCGGTCGGCTACATCCTCTCCGGCGGGCTCAAGCTGATCCCCGACTTCACCGCCGGCGGGGCCGGCTTCGGCGGCTCCCCCACGGTCACCCTCACCATCGGCGGCGACAAGGCCGGCGCGGCGGCCGACTCCGCGGTGATGACCCTGGAGGCCATCGCCCGCGCCCTGGACAAGGCCGCCGGGATGGCCGCCACCCAGGGCGGCTACCGCCGCCGGATGGACGACTGGGACCACCAGGCCGCGCTGGCCGGCCTCGAACTGACCCAGCTCGACCAGCAGATCACCACCGGCAAGCTGCACCTGGACATGCTCCGGCAGGAACTGGCGGCGCACGACCGGGAGACGCAGAACGCCCACGCCACCGAGGAGTACCTGCGCGGCAAGTACACGAACACCGAGCTGTACCAGTGGATGGTGGACCGGACCAGCTCCGTCTACTTCGGGGCGTACCAGCTCGCGTTCGACACCGCAAAGAAGGCCGAACGGTGCTTCGGGCACGAGTTGGGCACCGACGCCACGTTCCTGCAACCCGGCTACTGGGACAGCCTGCGCAAGGGGCTGACCGTGGCCGAGACGCTGCGGCACGACATCAAGCGGATGGAGGCCGCGTACCTGGACCGCAACGCCCGGGAACGCGAGCTGACCCGGCACGTGTCGCTGGCCCAGCTCGACCCGGCGGCGCTGGCCGAGCTGCGGGCCACCGGCAGTTGCCTGGTCACCGTGCCCGAGGCGCTGTTCGACCTGGACCACCCGGGGCACTACTTCCGGCGGCTGCGCACGGTCGGCCTGTCCATCCCGTGCGTGGCCGGGCCGTACACGCCAGTCACCGCGAAGCTCTCGCTGGTCGCCAACCGGTACCGGACCAGCACCGCGGCCCGGCAGGGCGCCACCACGGCCCGGGACCGGTACGCCGAGGTGCCCGGCGACGACCGGTTCGCGTACAACATCGGCGGCATCGAGTCGATCGCCACCAGCACCGGGCTGGCCGACGGCGGGATGTTCGAGCTGAACTTCGCCGACGAGCGTTACCTGCCGTTCGAGGGCAAGGGCGCGATCGGCACCTGGCGGCTGGAACTGCCCGCCACGGTCCGGCAGTTCGACTACGACACCATCAGCGACGTCGTGCTGCACCTGCGCTACACCGCCCGCGACGGCGGCTCGACGCTGCGCGGCCTGGTCGAGGAGTCGCTGCGGGAACTGCTCAACGAGCTGGTCACGGTGGCCGGCCAGAGCGGCCTGTTCCAGGCGTACAGCCTGCGGCACGCCTTCCCCGACCAGTGGTGGCAGCTGCACCAGCAGCAGAGCACCCAGCTCACCGTCGACGCCGAGCACCTGCCGTACCTGGCCCGCGACCAGCAGCCGGTGGTGGAGCAGGCCA
The DNA here is from genome assembly GCF_002285795.1 of Plantactinospora sp. KBS50. GTDB lineage: Bacteria > Actinomycetota > Actinomycetes > Mycobacteriales > Micromonosporaceae > KBS50. The sequence goes on along the minus strand of NZ_CP022961.1, from coordinate 1,346,489 downwards.
CCTGGTACGCGCGGCTGGACGGCGACCCGGCGACGTACCAGATCACGGTGGACGGCACCCCGGTGGCGCTGAACCGGGACGCCGACCTGCACCAGTGCGTCGGCTCGGGCGACCCGCTGGTGCTCGGCACCCCGCTCACGCTGGCCGCCGACCCGGACGGGCTGACCGACCTGGTGCTGCTGCTGCGCTACCGGCTCGACGGCTGAGGAGGACGGCGTGGGCACCAGCTACCCGATCGGCGACGGCGGGCGGGGGGTCGGCCGGCCGTGGCGCGGCTCCGGCGACCCGACCGGGATCGCGTCCGGCGCCGGGGGACGGCACGGTGGCGCGCCCGGCGCCGGGGCGGGACACGGCGGCCCGGACGGCGCCGGGGCACGCGCGGGCGGGGGCGCGGCCGCCGGACCCGGCCTCGGCGGGCCGGCGCTGAGCCTGCCCACCGGCGGCGGGGCGATCCGGGCCATCGGCGAGAGCTTCGCCGCGCACCCGGTCACCGGCACCGGCGGCATGTCGGTGCCGATCCCGCTCAGCGGCGGCCGGTCCGGGTTCCACCCGGACCTGACGCTCAGCTACGACTCCGGCGGCGGCAACGGCCCGTTCGGGCTGGGCTGGCAGCTATCGCTGCCGGCGATCAGCCGGCGCACCGACCGCGGCCTGCCCCGCTACGACGACACCGACACGTTCCTGCTGTCCGGCGAGGACGACCTGGTGCCGGTGCCCGGCGGCACCCCGGTGGCCGGGCACACCGTGCAGCGGTACCGGCCGCGTACCGAGGGTGCGTTCGCCCGGATCGAGCGGTGGACCCGGGACTCCGACGGCGACGTGCACTGGCGCACCCTGTCCGGGTCGAACCTGCTGGCCGTGTACGGCCGGGACGGATCCTCGCGGATCGCCCGGGACGGCCGGGTGCACAGCTGGCTGCTCTGCGAGACCCGGGACGACCGGGGCAACGCGATCGTCTACACGTACAAGGCCGAGGACGCGGGCGGGGTGGACCTGGACCGGCCACACGAACGGCACCGGAGCGAGCGGGACGCCAACCGCTACCTCAAGTCGGTGCGGTACGGCAACGCCGTACCGCTGCTGGACGGCGCCGGGCGGCGGCCGGTCGACCTGAGCCCCGCCCAGATGGCCGGGGCCGGCTGGCTGTTCGAGGTGGTGCTCGACTACGGCGAGCACGACCCGGACGACCCGCGGCCCGGCGACGCCGGGGACTGGGCCTGCCGGCCCGACCCGTTCTCCAGCCACCGGTCCGGGTTCGAGGTGCGCACCTACCGGCTGTGCCGGCGGATCCTCATGTTCCACCACTTCCCGGACGAGCCGGCGGTGGGCGCCGACCGGCTGGTGCGGGCCGTCGAGCTGGAGTACGCGGCCGGCCCCACCCTGAGCACCCTGGTCGGGGTGGCCCAGCGGGGCTGGGCGCCCGCACCGGACGGCGGCACCACCAGCGCGGCGCTGCCCCCGGTGACCTTCGAGTACAGCCCCGCGACCATCGCGCCGAGCGCCCGGGACCTGCACCGGGACGGCCCGGCCGACCCGCCGGCCGGGATGGGCGGGCCGGACGAGCGCTGGGTGGACCTGGACGGCGAGGGCATCGCCGGGCTGCTGAGCGGGACCCCCGGCGCGCTGTACTACCGCAACAACCTGGGTGCCGGCCGGCTCGGCCCGGTCCGGACGCTGCCCAGCGTGCCGTCGCTGACCAACCTGGCCGGCGGGGACCAGCAGTTGGCCGACCTGACCGGCGACGGCCGGGTGGAGCTGATCCAGCTCGGCGCGGAACCGGCCGGCTTCGTCCGGCGCACCGACGACGGCGGCTGGAGCGACTTCCAGCCGTTCCGCGAACTGCCGGTGATCGACTGGGCGAGCCCCGACCTGCTGCTGCTGGATCTCACCGGGGACGGCCGGGCCGACCTGCTGATGGCCGGCGACACCGTGCTGAGCTGGCACGAGTCGCTGGCCGAGGAGGGCTACGGCGCGGCCCGGCCGCTGCTGTGGCCGGCGGACGAGGACCGCGGGCCGCGGCTGGTGCGCTCCGACGACCGGCAGAGCGTCTTCCTCGCCGACATGTCCGGCGACGGGCTCACCGACCTGGTCCGGGTCCGCGACGGCGAGGTCTGCTACTGGCCCAACCGGGGCTACGGCCGGTTCGCCGCCAAGGTCGAGATGGACGACGCGCCGTGGTTCGCCGAACCGGACGCCTTCGACCCGGCCCGCGTGCTGCTGGCCGATGTGGACGGCACCGGCCCGGCGGACCTGTGCTACCTGGGTCCGGACGCCGTCCGGCTCTGGTACAACCGGTCCGGCAACGGCTGGTCGGCGCCGGTGACCCTGCCCGACCTGCCGCACCTGGCCGCCGGCGCCACGGTGACCGTCACCGACCTGCTGGGCACCGGCACCGCCTGCCTGGTCTGGTCCTCGCCGCTGCCCGGCGACGCCGCCGCGCCGCTGCGCTACCTCGACCTGGCCGCCGACGGCAAGCCGCACCTGCTCACCCGGGTGGTGAACAACCTGGGCGGCGAGACCACCGTGCGGTACGCCCCGTCCACCGCGTTCCACCTGGCCGACCGGCTCGCCGGCCGGCCCTGGGCCACCCGGCTGCCGTTCCCGGTGCAGGTCGTCGAGCGGGTCGAGCAGACCGACCGGGTGGCCGGCACCCGGCTGGTCAGCAGCTACCGCTACCACCACGGGCACTTCGACGGCGTCGAGCGGGAGTTCACCGGCTTCGGGATGGTCGAGCAGACCGACGGCGAGTCGTTCGTCGACCACGTGCTCGGCGTGCAGGCCATCGGCGGCACCCAGGACACCGACCCCGAACTGTTCCAGCCGCCGGTCACCACGAAGACCTGGTACCACACCGGCGCCCCGGTGGACCTGGCCGCGCAGTGGTACGGCGGGCGGCACCTGCCCGACCCGGAGCTGCCCACCGGGATCGGCGCGGCCGAGTTCCGCGCGGCGCACCGGGCGCTGCGCGGCCTGCCGCTGCGCCAGGAGGTGTACTCCTACGACGGCAGCCCCGAGCAGGACCACCCGTACGGGGTGGTGGAGCAGACGTACCACGTGGACCGGCTGGACCCGGGGGTGTTCCTGGCCGTCGAGCGGGAGGCGGTCACGCTCTCCTACGACCGGCGCCCGGCCGACCCGCGGATCGGCCACCGGCTGAACCTGGTGCTCGGCCCGCACGGCACCGTGCTGGCCGCCGCCGCCGTCGTGTACGGCCGCGCCGGCACCGACCCGGACCTGCCGGCCGAGGTCGCCGACGAGCAGCGCCGCACCCACGTCACGTACGGCGAGCAGCGGTACACCGCCGACGTGGACGTGACGCTGCCGGTCCCGGCGTACCGGATCCGCGCCGCCCACGAGTCGCTGACCCACGAACTCACCGGGCTCGCCCCGGCCGGCGCGCTGTTCACCCGCGCGGAACTGACCGGCGGCTTCGACACGGCCGCGCCGATCGGCTACGAGGTGCCGGCCGACGGGGTCAGCCGGCAGCGCCGGCTGCTGTCCCACGCCCAGGTGCGGTTCCGCTCCGACGCGCTGGCGCCGCTGCCGGCCGGGCAGTGGGACACCCTCGGGCTGGCGCACCAGACGTACCAGCTCGCGTTCACCCCCGACACGCTGGCCGCCGGCTACGGGACCGCGGTGACCGGCGGCGAGCTGGCCGCGGCCGGGTACGTGCGACTCGACGGCGGCCCGGACTGGTGGATCCCCTCGGGCGAGCTGCGCTATCCGGCCGACCCGGCCGCGCACTTCTACCTGTCCACCGGCGCCCGGGACGCGCTGGGCCTGGAGACCACCGTCACCTTCGACCGGTACCACCTGCTCACCGAGCGGGTCGCGGTCGAGCAGGCCGGCTGGTCGGTCAGCACCGCCGTCAACGACTACCGGGTGCTGGGCGCCACCCGGGTCACCGACCCGAACGGGCAGCGCCGCGCGGTGCGCTACGACGAACTGGGCCGGGTGGTGGCCTCGGCGCTGCTCGGCCGGGCCGGCGCCGGGGACGCAGACACCCTCGACGACCCGACCCTGACCTTCGAGTACGACCCGTTCGCCTGGACCCGGGACGGGACGCCCGCGTACAGCCGGGTCCGGCACCGGGAGCGGCACGGCGCGGGCAATCCGCGCTGGCTGGAAAGCTACGAGTACAGCTCCGGCACCGGCGGGCTGGCGTTGACCAAGTCCCGGGTGCACCCGGGCCGGGCGTTGACCGTGGACGCGGACGGCGCCGCGGTCGAGGTGGACGCCGACCCGCGCTGGCTGGGCACCGGCCGCACGGTGCTGAACAACCGGGGCAACCCGGTGAAGCGGTACCAGCCGTACTTCAGCACCACCGGCGGGTACGAGGACGCCGCGGCGCTGCGCGAGATCGGCGTGACCGCCGTGCGCTACTACGACCCGCTGGGCCGGGCGGTGCGGACCCGCTATCCGGACGGCACGCTCGGCCGGGTCGAGACGACCGCGTGGGCGCACCGGATGTTCGACGCCAACGACACGGTGCGCGACAGCCAGTGGTACGTCGAGCGCGGCAGCCCCGATCCGCTGGCCGACCCGCAGCCGACCGACCCGGACGTGCGGGCCGCGTGGCTGGCCGCCGCGCACGCCGACACCCCGGCGGTGGTGCACTTCGACAGCCTGGGCCGGGCCGTCTACTCGGTCGTGGACGCCGGCGGCGGCCAGCGCTTCGGCACCCACACCGGCGGCGACCTGACCGGCCGGTTCGCCGACGGGTACGACGCGCTGGGCCGGCACATCGCCAGTTCCTTCACCGGGCCGCACGGTGCCGGGCTGCGCTCGTGGAGCGCCGAGAAGGGCACCCGGTGGGTGTTCCAGGACGCCCTCGGCGGGGTGCGGCGGATCTGGGACGAGCACGGCCGGGCGTTCCGGATCGACTACGACGTGCTGCACCGCTGCACCGGGCAGTACGTGAGCGAGTCCGGCGGCCCGGAACGCTGCCTGCAGTACGTCGTGTTCGGCGACCGCCATCCGGACGCCGCCGCGCTGGGCCTGCACGGCGTGCCGCACCTGGTGTTCGACCAGGCCGGCCGGGTCCAGGTGCCGGAGGTGGACTTCAAGGGCAATCCGCTGCGCGCGCAACGGGTGCTGGCGCTCGACCTGGACGGCCCGGACTGGTCGCCGGTGGCCGCCGCCGCGGACTACCCGGCGCTGCTGGCCGCCGCCGCGCCGCTGCTGGCCGACGAGGTCTTCACCACGGCCTCCAGCTACGACGCGCTGAACCGGCCGACCCTGGTCACCCTGCCCGACGGCACGCAGCTGCGCCCGACGTACCTGGAGGGTGGGCTGCTGGGCCGGCTCACGGCCCGGCTGCGCGGCCAGGGGGCCGAGGTGGAGTTCCTGGCCGAGCAGGACTACGACGCGCTGGGCCGGCGGCGCTTCGCCCGGCACGGCAACGGGCTGGTCACCGAGTACTTCTACGATCCGCGCACGTTCCGGCTGGAGCGGCTGGTCACCGCGGGCGTGCGGGACCTGCGCTACACCTACGACGCGGTGGGCAACGTGACCCGGGTGGCGCAGCCGGGTGCGCCGGCGTTCTTCGGCAACGCGGCGGTGCCGGCCGCCAGCGACTACGCCTACGACCCGCTGTACCAGCTCGTCCGGGCCACCGGGCGGGAACTGGCCGGGGCGCCCAACGACGCCGTCCGCGACCACACCGACGTGCCGCCGGCCGCCAGCCCCACCGACCCGGGCGCGGTGCGCGGCTACACGCAGGAGTACGAGTACGACCCGCTGGGGAACATCACCGTGCTGCGGCACCGGTTCCGCACCCAGGCCGGGGTGGGCGCCGGCTGGACCCGGCACTACCGGTACGCGTACCAGGACGACCCGCTGGACGCCACGAACCGGCTGGCCGGCACCAGCCTGCCCGGCGACCCCGACACCGGGCCGTACTCGGCGGCGTACCCGCACGACGCGCTCGGCAACATCGTCGCGATGCCGCACCTGGCGGCGCTGGAGTGGAACGCCCAGGACCAGCTCCGCCGGGTCGACCTCGGCGGCGGCGGCGAGGCCCGGATGGTGTACGCCGCCGGCGGCCAGCGGCTGCGCAAGGTGGTGGACCGGCCGGGCAGCATCCAACTCGAATGGATCTTCCTGGGTGCGGTCACCGTGTTCCGCCGACGCAACCGGACCACCGGCGCCCTCCAGCTCGAACGGTGGAGCACCACGATCGCCGACGACGCCGGGCCGGTGGCCCAGGTGGACGTCAAGACCGCCGACCCGGCGGGTCTCGACCCGGCCAACCCGCTGGACGTGCCGCTGATCCGCTACCAGCTCACCAACCACCTCGGCTCGGCGACCATGCAGACCGACGCGGCCGGGGCGGTCATCTCCTACGAGGAGTACCACCCGTACGGCACCACCGGGTACCGGTACGGCCGGCCGGGCACCGACCTGAGCCTCAAGCGGTACCGGTTCGCCGGGCACGAGATGGACGAGGAGACCGGCTTCTACTACGCCGGTGCCCGCTACTACCTGCCGTGGTTGGGCCGGTGGGCCAGCAGCGACCCGGGCGGCTTCGCCGACGGCGGCAACCTGTACCGGTACTGCCGGAACAACCCGGTGGGGCTGGCCGACCCGGCCGGGCTGCGGCCGGCCACGGTCCAGCTGCCGGAGACGCACACCATCTCCATCCAGGAGCCGCACTTCACCGGCGCCGAGCACCCGACGGTCGAGGACTTCCGGCGGTACATGGCCGGCCACGACGCGACCCTGGATCCGCGGATCAACAACACCAACTCGGTCATCTACTACCAGCCCAACGTCACGCTCAACATCGAGATGGGCGGCTGGTCCGAACATCCGGGCGGCACCTGGGTGCTGCACGCCGTGCTGCCGCCGCCGGCACCGCCGAAACCGAAACCGAAGCCCCCGCCGCCGCCACCCGCGCCGCCACCGGCGCAGCCGCCACCGCCGGATCCGACCCCGCCACCGGAGCCGCCGCCCACCCCGCCACCGCCGGCCGCACCGCCGACCGGCGACGCGGGTGGCTCCGGCGCGGCCTCCGGCGGCTCCGGCGATTCCGACGGGAAGGCACCGGCCGCGCCGGGGGCCACCGGCGGCGCGGCGGCGCACACGGCGCCGGCCGCCGAGCGGTTCATCTGGAAGTACCGGTTCGCGGGGCCGCGCGGCACGTACCGCGGCAAGATCCTGGAGTGGATGTACGGCGTGCCGTGGCGCAGCAACACCAAGAATTGGGACGTCGAGACCGGCAGCACCGTCAAGCAGGTCAAGACGACCGACGTGCACGGCAAGGCCGGGAACATCGCCCGGTCGGCGACCCGGGACGCCGATGCGGCGATCAAGGCCAACCCGACCGAAACGATGAGCGGGAAGCGACCGCAGGCGGTCATCATCACCGAGACCGACGCACCGGCCGCCGTGGGCAACGCGGTCCGCACCGCCACCACGCCCGGCGGCGGGCGGAAGATCCCGGCCGGGGCGCAGGCTCCGGAACACGTACGCGGGCTGCCCGGCCGGGTCGGCATGGTCGGCAAGGGACTGAGCGTGGGCGGATTCGCGCTCTCGGCGTACGCACTGTGGGGCGACTACGAGCGCGGCGACTGGGAGATGGGCGTCGGCGACGTACTCGGCACGGTCGGTGGCGGCCTGGAGCTGTACGCCATCGCGGTGCCCGGCGCCACGGTGGTCGGGGTGAGCGCGATGACCGCCGGCCTGGTGATCGGCGGCCTGGGGCTGGCCGCGGTCTCCTACGTGAGCATGCAACGCGCCGCCGAGGTCGGCGACACACCGGGGGTGGTGGCCGGCGCGGTCGGCATCGGTGCCGGGCTGGCCATCGCGGCCGGGGCGATCGGGATCGCGGCCGGCAGCGTGGTGGTCGCCCCGGTGGTGCTCGCGGTGGGCATCGTCGCCGCGATCGGGGTGGGCATCTTCCACGCCGGCCGCTACTTCGACTGGTGGTGAGGAGCTGTTCTAGACTGCATGCGCCAGCGGGAGTGGTGGAATCGGTAGACACGCGGGATTTAGGTTCCCGTGCCTTCGGGCGTAGGGGTTCAAGTCCCCTCTTCCGCACTCCTGCCCATCCCGGCCGGCGGCGTGCACAGATTGGCACGCCGCGGCACAGCCCTCCGCCCGCGACTGCCGGTCCGGCACCGGCCGGTCGCGTTGTCCCGCGCACCCCTTGGGTGATATGTCCACTTCTGCGGTTTATCGCCGAATGGCGGTACCCGGCGGAGGTGGCGCGGAATGGTCGGGGTCGGCGGCCTGCGGCGGGCGCTGCTCGTCGGCGCGCTGATGCTCGCCGCGTTCAGCTTCAACACCGCCGAGAGTCTGCCGATCGGCCTGCTGCGGATCATGTCCGCCGACCTGACCGTGCCGCTCACCGCCATCGGACACCTGATCAGCGGGTACGGCCTGACGGTCGCCCTCGTGTCGGTGCCGCTGGCGCACTGGACCCGCTGGGTGCCGCGCCGCCACCTGCTGATCGCCGTGCTCGGCACGCTGCTCGTGGCGAGCCTGGTGCCGACCCTCGTGCCGGCGTACCCGGTCCTGGTCCCGGCCCGGGTCGTGACCGCGGTGGCCCAGGCGCTGTTCTGGAGCATCATGGCGCCGGTGGCCACCGGCATGTTCCCGCCCGAGGCCCGGGGCCGGGTGGTCGGCCTGCTCGCGCTCGGCGGCACCCTGGCGATGGTGCTCGGGGTGCCGGCCGGCAACTGGCTGGGCCGGCAGCACGGCTGGTACGTCCCGTTCCGCCTGCTCGGGCTCTGCGCGCTGGCGGCGCTCGTCGTCATCGCACTGCTGCTGCCGACCTCACCGCCGGCGCGCGACGCCGGGGCGTACGGGCTGGCGCCGGACCGGTCCCGGTTCGTCGGCACGCTGGTGGCCATGACGCTCGCGGTGACCGGACTGTTCACCGGATTCGCGTACCTGGTCGAGGTGCTGCCCACCGCCGCCCGCTTCGCCGACGGCGCGGTGGGTCTGCTGCTGGCGCTGTTCGGGCTGGCCGGCCTGTGCGGCGTCGTCGTGGTGGGCGCGCTGCTGGACCGGCTGCCGGACACCGTCCTGACGGCCTGCGTCCTGCTCCAGGCCCTCGCCCTGCTGCTGCTCGCGGTGGCCGTGTCGAACCAGCACGCCGCGGTGATCCTGCTGACCGTGCTGGGCTTCGCGGCCACCCCCGTGTTCCTGGCCGCGCAGAGCCGGGCGCTCCTGGTGGCACCCGGGCGCACCGAACTGGCGCTGGCCGCCAACTCGGTGGCGTACAACGTGGGGGTGGCCCTCGGTACCGCGTGCGGCGGCGTCGCGCTGAGGGCGTTCGAGGCCCGCGGCACGTTCCTCGTCGGCGGCACCCTGAGCGCGGCGGCGTTGCTGGTGCTCCTCGCCGAACCGGCCTGGACGCTCGGCCGGCGCCGCGGCGCGGACCGGCGGGCGGATCCGGCGCCGCGGCCCCGGGCGACCCCGGAACACACCGGCACCGCCCGCTCCCGTCCCGGCCGCTGATCCTGCGGCCGGGGCTCAGCCGCAACCGGCGCGGACCGGCCGGGTGGTGCCGGCGGCATCGGCCACCGCCGGCCCGGCCCCGGTCGGCCCGACCGAGGCGCCGGCGCCGAGCCCGGTCCCCGGTCCGGTCCCGGACGGTGCCGGCGAGCCGGACGGCGAAGGGCTCGGCGAGCCGGTACGCCCCGACCCCGAGCCGCCGGTGGCCGCCGGCCGGGCCGCCGCGCCGTACATGCGGACCGTGCTGCGCTGCACCTGCGCGGGCGCCATCCGGATGCCCTCGGCCACCACCCGATGCCCGTACACATCGGTCACCCGGATACCGAACGGGCCGGGTCCGGCGCCCGAGTCGACGATCCAGTAGTTGTAGTCCTGCCGCACCGTGGCACGCCACGACCCGGAGCCGCCCGTGCGGACCTCGACCGAGCGCAGCGGGTTGCCGTGGTCGCCGACCTGGACGGCGAACCACCACTGCGACGACCCCTCCTTCATCCGGAAGGTCAACGGCCCGGGCAGCGGCGGGTCCACCACGGCCCGGTAGCTGACCGGCACAAGGCCCTGGACCGGGTCGGCGATCCGCGCGAACGCCTCCCGGGACAGGTCGAGGTGGCCCGATGCGCACTCCGGGCACTGGTCCATCACCAGCACCCGCACCGTGCTCTTCGGACCGGTCACGTCGAGATAGCCGCCGCAGGCCGCGCCCGCGCCGTACTCGCTCGGGCCGAGCGCGACGTACCGGTGGTCGGCCGGCGCGGACGGGTAGGAGCAGTTGCCCCCGGCGCCGTTCGAGTCGTAGAACGTCGCCTGTCCGTTGTGCACGGCGCCGCCCGTGGGCGGGGCGGCCAGCGCGACCGGCACGGCGGCGCAGGCCGACGTCCCGCCGACCCGGACCGCCAGCGCGAGCCCGAGCACCGCGGCGAGGCCCGCGGCGCCGCCGGCCAGCCACCACCGGCCGGGCCGGCGACGCGGGGCGCGATGGCCGTGCGGCCGGGTGGTCGGTGCCGGCGGCCCGGTCGCGGAAACGCTCACGGCGCACCATGCTGCCCGACCCCGACGACGGCCCGCAACGCGGCTAATCAACTCCTAAACCGTGAACTCCCGAGCCGATCGGCCGATCGACCTCGGCCGGCAGCGGCCGCACCCGGTCGCCCACCGCGACCGAGCCGATCACCTCGCCGCCGATCACCTCGCCGCCGGCCCCGGCCTCGCCGGCTCCGGCCTCGCCGGCTCCGACCTCGCCGGAACCGCCCGCGTCGCCGATGGTCGGCTCCGGGATGAGGTGTACGCCGAACGGCAGGCGTTGACCCCGCCGGTGGTGCCGGGCCAGCGTCCGCAACGGCTCCCGACCGCGCACGCCCGTCTCCTGGTCCACGGTGGTCACCACGCAGCGGCTGCAGTCCCCCGCGGCCAGGAACACCACCGCGCCGATCCGGATTCGCCGGCCGACCCAGTCCTCCTCGGCGAAGGGATCGGCGCCGGAGATCACCAGATTGGGCCGGAACCGGGTCATCGGCAGCGGACCCTCGGCGCTGCCGTCCGCCCGCAGCCACTCGTTGAGCGCGGCCAGCGACGCCCGGTTGGCCAGCAGCAGCGGGTACTCGTCGGCGAAGCTGACCCGATCGCCCGGGTCCACCGGACGGTCGGTCGGGGCGAGGTGCCGGCCGGGCCGGCCCAGCCAGACCAGCCGTACGCCCCGGCCGAGGGCCTCGGACAGCCACAGGTCCGCCGCCGGGCCGGCCGGGTGGGCCGGCACCGGCCGGCGGGTGGGGAAGACCCGCACCGGCACCGGTGCGGCGCCGACCGGTTCGCGCAGCACCAGCACCGGCCGGCCCGGGGCACGCAGCAGCAGGCCGCCGGGCTGCGGTTCGGCGTGCAGCGAGACCAACTCCGGCAGGGTGCGCTGGGTCGTCCCGACGCCGTCGGCGTCCACCGCCATCCAGCGCCGGTCGCCGGCCAGCCCCCAGGGCTGCACCGGCGCGATGTCGTGGTCGAGCCGGTGGCACCCCTTCACCGGGTATGTGTGGATGGCCTCCAGCACCGCATCCATGGCACGATTTCTACCAGTACCGGCACCCCGGCGCGTCCCCGGCGGGGCTCGGACGGACGGATGTGAGCAACGTCGTGCCCTCATCCGTTGCGCGGATACCCCGGGCCTGTGGCCGGCCATAGCATGCCGCCATGCCGATCCGAGAAAATGTCACGGCGGCGGATCGGGCCGGTGTGGCGCCCGATCCGCAGGCCGGGAGTGCCCAGCCGGCGAATCCGGACGACCGGCCGCCGCGACGGCGGCGCGCCCGGAAAATCGTGCTGATCAGCCTGCTCGTGCTGGTGCTGATCGGCGCCGGCGGAGCCACGGCCGGCGCGCTGTACCTGCGATCGGTGGAGAAGAACGTCGACCGGGTCGAGGCGTTCACGGATGTTCCCGAGCAGAGTCGGCCGCAGGTGGTGGCCAGGGAGGCCGAGAACATCCTGATCCTGGGCAGCGACTCCCGCGATCCGGAGGAGACGGCGGGCTCCCGAACCGACACCATCATCGTGGCGCACCTGCCGGCGGGTCACAAGAGCGCCCAGCTCATCTCGATCCCCCGGGACACCTGGGTGCCCATCCCGAAGTCCAAGGACGGCCGGCACGGGGGCCGGGAGGCGAAGATCAACGCGGCGTACGCCTGGGGTGGCGTCCCGCTGATGGTACAGACCGTGGAGAAGTTCACCGGGGTACGGATCGACCACGTGGCGCTTGTCGACTTCGGCGGGTTCAAGGACATCATCGACGCGCTGGGCGGGATCGACGTCAACTCGGAGAAGACCTTCACGTCGATCCATCCGCCGTACCGCACCTTCAAGCAGGGCATGCAGCGGATGGACGGCGAGGCGGCGCTGGACTACTCCCGGCAGCGCAAGCAGTTTCCGGACGGCGACTTCGCGCGCATCCGGCACCAGCAGCAGGTCATCAAGGCCATCCTGGACAAGGCGGCGTCGGGCGGCATCCTCGCCAGCCCGACCCGGCTCAACGACTTCGTGACAGCCACCTCGAAGTCGGTCTCGGTGGACCAGGAGATGTCCCTGTTGAGCACGGCATCCGATCTGCGAGGGCTGCGCAGCGGCAACCTCACGTTCATCACGAGCCCGACGAAGGGCACCGGCCGGGTGGGCACCGAGAGCGTGGTCTTCGCGGACACCGAGCGAGCCAGGACGTTCTACGACGCGGTCAGGCGCGACGACGTACCGACGGTGCTCGAGGGGGCCACGAAGTAGGGCCGGCCGCGGACCCGTCGCTGAGCACCGCAGTGGGCGACGACACGACGTGCCCTGCGGCGCGCCTCAGCTCACGGCGTCGGCCGGTCGCCGCGCAGTTCCTCCGCCAAGGCTCCCTGCGCCGGCTTCGGCGCAAGGTCCGCATCGAACAGGCAGGCTGCCCCGTATCCGGGATAGTGGCCACCGATCCAACTGCTGGCGTCGGTGAACCCCCACACGGTGAAGGATTCACAGGTCGAAACGGCAAGGCAGGCACCCAACATGTACTGGTACACCATGGCCTGCTGGCGCAGCTTCGCCGGGGTAGCCGGAAGCTTGATGCGCACGTCGAGTTCTGTGATGGCCACCGAGACGCCAAGCTGGGAGAACCGCCGAAGATTGTCGGTGACGTCCAGCGGCACTGCGTCCCACCTGAGGTGGCTCTGGAAGCCGACGCCGTGTACGGGAACGCCCTGCACGCGCAACTGGCGGACCAGTCGCAGGAGGCCGTCCGCCTTCTTTGACCGGCCTTCGGCACCGTAGTCGTTGATGAACAGGCGGACGTCGGGATCCGCCTCGTGGGCCCATCTGAAGACATCTGCGATGTACCCCGCACCGAGCTTGCGCAGCCACAACGTCTGGCGCAGGGAACCGTCTTCAGCGATCACCTCGTTGGCCACGTCCCAGGCCCAGACCTTTCCGCGATACCGGGAGACAACCGTCATCACGTGCCGCTTGAGCAGCGCCCGGAGCTGGTCCTTGGGCAACGAGTCCGATACCCAGGACGGCACACTGCTGTGCCAGACAAGCGTATGCCCGTACACCGCCTGCCCATTGGCCTGGGCAAACTCGATCACCTTGTCGCTCGGTCCCCAGTTGTACATGCGCGGTTCCGGTTCGAGATTCGCCCACTTCATGACGTTTTCCGGGGTCACAGCGTTGAAGTCCGTCGCCACCGCCGTTCGGTAGTCACCGTCCGCCGCGAGTAGTCCGCTGTCCACTGCCGAACCGATCCGCACGTTCGCCGGTGCCAGCTCGCGCAGTGCCGGCCAACTGGCCTTCGCCGGCCCCTGCCAGACAGCCCCGGGATGGCGGCTGGCACCCGCCACGTTCCAGCCGGGGAAGATGTGCGCACAACCGACGAGGACCGACACCACGACGGCCAGTAAGGTCGCCGTAATCGCTCCCCGGCGCAGCCCGCCACGTCCCGGTACGACGCTGGTGAACAGCAAGCACATGGTATCCCCGTTGACCGGCGTTCCGCCGGGACGCGTCGCCTGGGCAGCACAACCG